>JAEUHW010000407.1 GCA_016793245.1 Planctomycetota bacterium | reverse complement strand
TCGTCGTGATAGCGCTCGGGGAACACCTTGCCGCGGCGGCCCCAGAGCTTGTTCAACGCGCGGGCGAGCGGACTCAGGAGCGCGTTCATGCCGCGCGCGACGCAGGTGCGATCGTCGGCCTCGACGAGCAGGTGCAGATGGTCCTTCTGAATCGAGTAGTGGATGATCCGCATTCCGTGCCGGTCGCTGCTCGCGCTGAGCGCCGCGAGCACGATCTTCAGCGCACCGCCGCGACGGAGCGATGGTGGGCGATCGGCAGATATGCAGCGGCACGCCGCGCTTCTTCGCCGAGCGTTGACGGTGCGGCATGCCCGGCTCGGCATGCTTCGGCTTCCGTCCTGCACCCTTCCGCTTGCCGCCATGCTGACGGAAGTCGAACTCGAGCTGATGAATCTTGCGGCGCATGTGGCTTCGGGCTTCCTCGGCCTCGTGCTGCGTAGCCTTCCCCGATGTCGTTCCAGCACATAGAACGCAGAAGGGGCGTAGGTGGTTTCCTAGAAAGTCGGACTCTTGATTGCGCGACGTTGCTCGCTGCTCGATCTCACTGCACCGCGCGGGCGACGAACCGATGTCTCTCGACGCGGTTCTCGCATCGATGTCCGATCTCTTCCGTAGCATGAGTTCCGGAGCCCCCGCCTCCAGCGGGCTCCGGAACGGCGCACGCTGTCTATCGACGTAGCGGAGCCGCATCCGGAGGCGACGCAAGCGGCGTGACCGCCGCGCGCGCGCTCGAATCGCGTTCGTCGTCGAGTGCGCTTCGACGAACGGTGTCGTGCGACGTCGTTCGCGCGCGGCGGGCGCGGCGCTTGCGTCGCCGGAGGGCTGGCGGAGCGGTCGTCGCGATGTTCGCGTTCAGATGCTCTCGTGCGTCTTAGTTCCGGGTACCGCTCTCGCGTAGATGCGTCCATCGTTCAGGTGCACGCCTGAAGGCGTGAAGGCGTGAAGCGAGAGCGAGAGGCGTTCGAACGCAAGACCGCGCATGCGCTACGCCCGGCCCTGCGGCGAAGCAAGCGCCGCGCCCGACGCGCGCGCACTGCGTCGATGGAACTCGAGAGCCGACGCGCGAATGACGCGAGCGAGAAAAGCGGAGCGTGACGCGTCGTGCACGTCGCTTGCTGCGCCTCCGGGCGCGGCTTCGCTCCGTCGATAGACACGGTGCGCCGTTCCGGAGCCCGCTGGAGGCGGGGGCTCCGGAACTCATGCTCATGGGTGCGTGCGGATGTCGACGCGAGAACGACGTCGATGGACACGAGTTCCACGCCCGCGCGGCGGTAGTGCGGCGTGGTTCAGCGCGAGGTTGCTCGGCGGCTTGATTGCGTAGGGTTCCCTCGCCGTCGACCGGAGGCCTTGTTGTGCTGCGGGAACTCGCGGATGTCGAGCAGTCCATGGCGGCGCCAGCCGGTGGCGAGAAGCCAGGTCGAGGCGGGTGCAACGGTGGCCACGACCGGCGCGGTCGGCATCGACGCGATCGACGGACGCTGTATCCAGCCATCGAACGAAGGCGCGCTCGAGCAGAGGTCGATCGACGCCTGCGCGACAACGCCGTGCTTCTTGCCGTTCTGCAGCACGTAGCGCAGTGCGTTCCGGGCCTGCGTCGGCGTCGAGATCACCTCGTCGTGATAGCGCTCGGGGAACACCTTGCCGCGGCGGCCCCAGAGCTTGTTCAGCGCGCGGGCAAGTGGACTCAGCAGCGCATTCATGCCACGCGCCACGCACTCGCGATCCTCGGCCTCGACCAGAAGGTGCAGATGGTCCCGCTGAATCGAATAGTGAACGATCCGCATTCCGTGACGGTTGCTGCTCGCGCAGAGCGCCGCGAGCACGAGCTTGAGCGCTCCACCGCGGCGCAGCGAGGGCAGACCATCGGCGAGACTCACGGTGACGTGCAGCGGCTCGTTGCGCTTCTTCTTCGCGCGCTGACGGTGCGGCATCCCGGGCTCGGTGTTCTTCGGCTTCCGTCCCGCGCCCTTCCGCTTGCCGCCATGCTGACGAAACTCGAACTCGAGCTGATGAAACTTGCGGCGCATCTGGCTTCCTCTGCCTCATTGCGCGTCGCCTTCCCCGGCTTCGTTCCAGCATGTAGAACGCAGAAGGTCCGTCGTTGGTTTCCTAGAAAGCCGGAATCTTGATTGCGCTACGTTACTCGCTGCGCGATCTCACGCCGCCGCGCGGGCGTGGAACCCGAGTCTATCGGCATCGTTCTCGCATCGACGTCCCGTCTCTCCCGTAGCATGAGTTCCGGAGCCCCCGCCTCCAGCGGGCTCCGGAACGGCGCACGATGTCTTTCGACGTAGCGGAGCCGCATCCGGAGGCGATGCAAGCGACGTGACCGCCGCGCTCGCTCTCCAATCGATTCCGACGTTGATTACGCGTCGACGCGCGGTGTCGTTGGACGTCGTGAACGCGCGGCGGGCGCGGCGCTTGCTTCGCCGGAGGGCTGGCGGAGCGGTCGTCGCGGTTCACGCGTTCGAATGTTCGCGCTCGTCGTGGGTTTGGGTACCGGGAGCTGCGCGCCCGGTGCTCCTAACGTGCGCGGAGGCGGCGCGGGTTCACCGCGTCGCCTCCGTTCGCTCCTGCGATTCAGCGCGTTCGGCGCTTCACAGCTTCTCGCGCTTCAACCCCAGATCGAGGATCTCGGCCTCCTGCTTTCGCAGCGCCGCGAGCTTCTGCTCGACCTTCTCGAGCTTCGCCGCCAGCGTTCGCGCGCGGTTGGAGCGCGGGCCGTCCTTCTCGATCTCGGCTTCGAGCTCCTCGCGGAGCGCCTTCTTGTCGAGGTCGAGGACGTCGTAGCGCGTCATCAGCTTCAACGTCTCGGTGATCGCCTCGTCGGCCGAGCGCTCGTACTCGGCCGCGAGCAGGTTCTGCATCGCCTTCACGAGGTCGCGCTGCTCCTGCTTGCCGTCGAAGTGGAAGGCCTGCTTCCCGTCGGCCGAGAGCAGCATCAAGTGCGCGGGAGCCTTCTCTTCGAAGAGGCGGCGGAAGGTGTGGTTCGGCTCCATGACGTTGGGCCGGAACTTCACGCAGTGGAAGAAGCGCAGCAAGAGCTGAATGCGCTCGTTGTCGAGCGTGCGCGAGAGGAGCGCGTGCTCCGTGCCCTTGCAGTGCTCGCACTCGCGGAGGATCACCAGCGGGCGCTGGTCCTTCTCGGTGAGCTTCGCGAGGGCCGCTTCGCGATCGAGCGCGACCATGCGCGTCTCGCTGCTCGTCGGACCTTCCTGCGCTTTCAGGTCGAGGACCGCGGGGTGCGTCCAGTGGACCTCCAGGAGGCGCTTGCTCTCCTCGTGGCGCCGCAGATCGAGGCCGATCCCTCCGCGCCGCCCGAAGCCGGGCGTCGAGGTGGGGCCAGCCGTGCCGCCGCTAGCGCCGGCGCCGCCGGTGCCTGCGGAAGGTGCGCTCGGGGCGGCGGGACCCGTGGCGTCGGAGACCAGACCGGTGAGCCCGGAACTCGGGCCCGAAGACGGACATCACTGCGGGGCTGCTTGGCGCGCGCCGAAGCCGAGGGCGGCGGCGCAACCCAGAGCGAGCCAGAGCTGCGAGAGATTCATCGGAGACCTCCTCCGACCGCGGGGGTCGGAGAGCGGGACGACGGTGGCCGTGAATTCGGAGACTAGCGCGCCCGATCGCCGAGGTCACTCGTCCGTTCAGCGTTTCGGATAGGTCTCGAGCACCCAGCTCCGCCATTTCTGGTCGAAGCCGGCGGGATCGAAGCCGAACGAGGCCTCCAGCGCCGCGGCCTGTTTCGCCACGCGCTCGCCTTCCTCCAGCCGCAGCGCGTCGATCTGCTGCAAGGCGTCCAGGAACTTCCGCGCCCCGTCTCCCGGTTGGGCCAAGAGGAACTCGACCCGCGACCAGGAATCCATGGTCGAGGCGAAGTCGAGGTCCTGCGACTTCTGCACCGCGAAGAGCGCGGCGGCGCTCTTCGCGATGTTGTGCTTTGCGCGTCCCGAAACGCGCGGCGCCCACTCCCACGCCTGCTTCTGGTCGTTCTCGTACATGCGCGGGTCGAACATCGGCGCGTATTGCCCGTTCACGCCGCGCGCGACGACCTGCGCGAAGCCCTCGCGCCACCAGGGCGGCGTGTGGGTGAAGAAGCCGCCGTAGCCGTCGACCAGGTTCGACGCGACGTTGTAGGCGAGGCGCGCGCGGACGCCGAGGTCCAAGCGATGCTCCGGCTTGTGGACCTCGAGTGCATCGACGTAGAGCATGCAGCCGCTGTCCAGGTAGTGCTGCAACGCGGCCTTCACGTCGCGCTTCAAGAACGTCTGCGCGAAGGTGCCGAGCGAGCTCTCCTTGGTGAAGAGCAGGATCGCGTACTTGCTCTTCATGCCGAGGTAGCGCGCGTCCGGCTTCAGCGCCTGCTCGTCGATCGCGAAGCGCTTCACGAAGTCGGCGTAGTGCTCCTCCGCGCGCATCGCGCAGAGGTGCGCGCGCGTCCAGCCGTCCACCACGCCGCTCGTTCGCACGCGCGGCAAGCGCTTCTTCAGGCGCTCCAGCTCTTCCTCGAGGCCCTTCTTCTCCTGCAGCGCGGCCTTCGTCGCGGGCAGCTCGATGCCGAGCTTGAAGTGCGCCGTCTCGATCCAGCAGATGCGCTGCTCGAGCGCCAGCGCGTGCTCGATCTGGCTCGAGCTGATCCCGGGCGCGAGCTCGGCGGAGCCGATCTTCACGTAGCCCGCCTGCTCCAGCGCCTTCGCGTCGCCGAGCGTGTAGGGGTCTTCGTACATCGCGGCGCCGCGGCCCTGGGCCTCGGCGTCGGCGGCGGGGACGAGACCGACCGCCGCGCAGAGCGCCGGCAGGAGCAGGGCGGAGCGGATCGAACGACGAAGCATCGCGTGGCTCGGCGAAGGACGGGAAGGGAGGGGCGTCAGGCAATGTAGCCGCGCGCTCTTGCCGAGACTACGCGGCCGGGCTCAGCATCGCGGCATGGAGATCGAAGACGGCGGACGCTTCGCGGCGACGACGAGCGCGGAGGCGCGCGCGCTGCAAAATCGCTGGCGCGAAGCGATCGTGCCGCGCGGGCGTGTGCGCGCGCCGCGCATGCTCGCCGGGGTCGACGTCGCCATCGAGAGCACGGGGCACGCGCTCGCCGCGGCCGTCGCGTGGGAGGTCGCGAGCGGCGCGGTGCGCGAGCTGCGCTGCGCGCGGCTCGCACTCCGCTTCCCCTACGTGCCGGGCTTGCTCGCGTTCCGCGAAGGGCCCGCGGTGCTGGCGGCGCTCGCGCGGCTCGAGACGCCGGTCGATGCGGTGCTGATCGACGGCGCGGGCGTCGCACATCCCCGCGGTCTCGGGCTCGCGGCGCACGTGGGGCTCTGCCTGCCCGTACCGTGCGTGGGCGTCGCGAAGTCGCGCCTCTGCGGGAGCGCCACCGAGCCCGGGCCCGAGCCGGGTGAGTGGACGCCGCTGCTCGACGCGGAGGGGCGGCGCATCGGCACGGCCCTCCGCACCCGAGCGCGCGCGAGAGAGCTCTTCATCTCCCCGGGGAACCGCCTCTCGCAGGACGGCGCGCTCGCCCTGGTGCTCGCCGCGCTGCGCGGTCATCGCCTCCCCGAGCCGACCTGGCACGCCGATCGCCTGGGCCGCGCGGCGAAGGGCCGCGCCCTCGACGCGGACGGTACGCTCTCCGGCGGTCTGGCCAGCATCGCGGGGGAGGGCTAGCATCTTCGGCCCTCCATTCCGCCCGAGCCCCTCGCTCGACTCCTGCACCCGTCATGAAACAGCGCAACGTGGTCGTCCTCGGCGCCGGCAAAGTCGGTCGCCTCGTCTCCCGCTGGCTCGCCGAGAGCGGCGACTACCTCGTCACGGTCGTGGACCGCACGAAGGAGCTCGCCGCGTTCGCGACGAAGCGTCAGGACGGCAGCCCGGTGCCCGGGATCGTCGCGGCGGCCGCGGATCTCGGCGACGAGGCCACGCTCGCGAAGCTGCTCGCGGGCAAGGACTACGTCGTCTCCTGCGCGCCGTTCCATCTCACGAAGGGCATCGCGCGCGCGGCGCTCGCGCAGGGCGTCAACTACCTCGATCCCACCGAGGACGTCGCGACGACGAAGCTGGTGAAGGATCTCTCCGAGGGCGCGGATCGCGCGTTCATCCCGCAGTGCGGGTTGGCCCCCGGCTTCATCACGATCGTCGCGAACCACGTCGCGGCGCCGTTCGAGAAGCTCGACACGGTGAAGATGCGCGTCGGCGCCTTGCCGGTCTATCCGCACAACTGGCTTAAGTACAACCTGACCTGGTCCACCGAGGGCCTGATCAACGAGTACATCCAGCCTTGCGAGGCGATCGTCGACGGGCAGCTCGTGACGGTGCCCGCGCTGCAGGACTCCGAGCGCCTGAACGTCGACGGCCTGGAGTACGAGGCGTTCAACACCTCGGGCGGCCTCGGCACGTTGGCCGACTCCTGGCGCGGCAAGGTGCGGAACCTGAACTACAAGTCGATCCGCTACCCCGGCCATCGCGACTTGATGGAGCTCCTGCTGCAGGACCTGAAGTTCCGCGACGAGCCGAACGAGCTGAAGCGCGTGCTCGAGCGCTCGCTGCCGCACACCTACCAAGACGTGGTGCTGCTCTTCGTCACCGTCACCGGCCACATCCAGGGCCGCTACACGCAGACCTCGTACGTGAAGAAGGTCTACGGCGACGAAGAGAGCGCGGACAAGTGGGGCGCGATCCAGCTCACGACCGCCTCCGGCATCTGCGGCGTGCTCGATCTCCACGCGCAGGGGGTGATCAAGCAGCGCGGGTTCGTGCGCCAGGAAGAGGTGCCCTTCGAGGCGTTCGTGAAGAACCGCTTCGGGAAGACCTACGCGTAGTCGATCGAGCAGGAACCGCGCGCGATGAGCCGCAGCTTCGGGGAGGGCGACCCCGCGATCGAGGAGGCCGCGGCCCGCGCGCATGCCGAGGCCGAGCGCGCCGGGCGCGGGACCTACGTCGATCCGGCGACGGGCTACCTCGTGCAGTGCGCGAGCGCGCTGCGCCAGCGCGGACGCTGTTGCGGTCTCGGCTGCCGCCACTGCCCGTACCCCCGCGAGGCCCAGCGCGACGCGGGCCGTGCTATCCTCCGCCCGCACCCCCCTGGGTTCTAGTGCCCATGCCACCGGCAAAGCGAGCCCGATGATGCCGTCTCGTTCCGCGCGCGCGTTTCGTTCCCTCCTCCTCGTCTGCGGAGCGCTGCCGCTCGCCGCTTGCTCCTCCGACCCCGAGGTCCGCGGCGAGACGGCGGAGGCCTACTTCGCGCGCTTCGAGAGCGCGATGCTCGCGGCCGACGTGATGCAGATCGATCACTCGCTGATCGCGAGCGACGAGGAAGGCAGCGCCCGTGCGGTGTGGGAAGGGCGCTTCCGCGCGATCGACAAGCCGCTGGAGGTGCGCCTCGACGGACGCGGCTCCTTCGGTGCGCAGCCGATCCATCTCGAGATCGAAGCGCGCGGTGAGGCCATTCAAGCGAAGGGCGGTCCGAAGCCGTTCGAGCAGAAGCTCGCGGGGAACTCGATCGAGCGCTGGGTCCGAGGCTTCACGCGCATCGGGCTCGCGCACGATCTCTGGCGCGTCGCGCGCGGATTGCCGTTGCTGGCCTTGGAAGGCGGCGATCAGGAGATCGAGGTCGTGGACCTGCGCTTCGACGGGCGCGAGCGGATCGGCGGAGTGCCGGCGCGCGTGTTGGCGTATCGAGCGCAGATCGGCGACCTGTACGAGGCGGACATGCGCCTCTGGATCGACGAGCGCACGGGCCATCCGCTGCAGCGAAGGGCGACCGTGCGCACGCGGCTCTTCCGGCTCCGCACGACGGAGAGCTATCGCGTGGTCGAGCTCGCCGTGATCACGCCGGGACTCGCGGATCAGCCGCTGCCGAAGAATCTCGAGCAGGACGCGCGCTGAGCGGCGTTGGCTCGCGGGCTGACGCGTGCGAGACGTGCTGCTGGTTCGCACGCTGACGCGTGCGAGACGTGAGCCTCGTTCGCACGCCGACGTGCCCTGGTTCTCAGGGCGAGCGAGTCTGCCCAAGATGGAGCGCCGCGCCGGGAGTCCGCCGAGAGGCGGTCGCGGCGCGGCCGACTCCGGCGCTCAGCGCTGGACCTCGAGCAGGCCCCCGTTGCTGAGCTCGAGGCGCGCGTTGTCCTGGATCAGGGCCTGCAGCGCGAGCTCGACACCCACGAGTCGAGCGTCGAGCGGGACGGCGATCGGAATCCGAACTTCGCCGCGCTGCGCGGTCAGCGTGTTCGCGACGACGAAGCTCTGCGCCGGATCGACGTAGAGCGCGCAGCCGTTGTCGATCGGGAGCGGCCGGTCCGGGATCGGACTCAGCAGCAGCATCACCGGCTGGCGCGGTCGGCGCGCATCGATGTCGACGTTGCAGACGCTGCCGATGCGGGCGACGGAGAGCGCGAGCTCGGGCTTCTGGCGGCGCGTCGAGCAACCCAGACCGAAGGTCGAGGTCGGGCGCAGCGAGAAGACGTACACCACTCCCGCGCCGCCTTCCATCGGGGCGCCGAACGCGAGCTCTTCCCAGCCGTCGCCGTCGAGGTCGCCGACGTTCCGACCGTAGGCGCCGAAGCCGCCGCCGTTGCCGGCGATCTCGGAGAGCAGCGCCCCGGTGCGACCGGAGTAGATGCGCACATAGCCCTTCGGCATCTCCATCGGCGCGCCGACCCAGACATCGTCCGCACCGTCGCCATCGAAGTCGCCGGCCGGCCCGACCCAGCGGCCGAACATGCTGCCGTTCGCGACGCCGGGGATGACGCGGATCAAGCTGCCATCGCGCCCCGAGAAGAGGCGGGCTTCGCCCGAGCGATTGGCGTAGATCATGTCGATCCCGCCGGTGAGGAGGTCGGCGTAGCCGTCGCCGTTCACGTCGCCGGCGCCGGAGACGCCGATGCCGTAGTGATCGCTGCCGCGCCGGCCCGTGAACACGTGCAGCACGGCACCCGTCCGACCCGAGAAGACGCGCACGCAGCCACCGCGATCGCCGCGGAAAGTCTCCAGCGGGGAACCGACGATGACGTCGTCGATGCCGTCCATGTCGACGTCGCCGCAGCCCGCGGCCGCGTTGCCGAACTCATCGCCCGAGTTCGATCCGACCAGCGTGCGGAGCACGCGATTCTGGCGCGGGGAGAGCAGGAGCGCATATCCGGCTTCGTAGCTACCGACCGGGTTCCCGTTCTGCGGCGCGCCGGCGATGAGGTCCAGGGCGCCGTCGCGATCGAGGTCGCCGACGATGTCGAGCGTCGAGCCGAGCCAGTCGTCGGCGTTGGTTCCGCCCCAGACGCGCAGGACCGCCCCCGTGCGACCGGAGAACACGGTGACCGTACCGGCCTTGTTGCGGCCCTGATAGTTCGCGGTGATCGAGCCGGCGGCGATGTCCGGCACACCGTCGCGATCGACGTCGCCGGGGCCGGCGACCGATGCGCCGAGGCCCTCTCCGGGGGCGCCGAGCCAGGTGCGCAGGATGCTGCCGTCGCGACCCGAGCGAATCTCCAAGCGACCGGCGTAGACGCCGTTCGTGCGATCCGAAGCCGCGCCGATCGCGAGATCGGCGATGCCGTCGCCATCGACATCGCCGACGCCGGCGGAGATGAAGGCGCTGCCGCCGGGGACGGCGCCCTCGATGCGGAGCAGGCGGAGCTGCGAGAACGCCGGTGCCGCGCCGAGCGCGGCTGAGACCAAGGCGAGCGCCGTGAGCTGCGGGACGCGCAGGCGGCGCGAGGAGATGGCGTGAACTTGCATGGAAGTGGCGGGGTTGGCGGACGAGATGCGGCAGGGCAGGGGCCGCGCAGGCGCGGAGAGGGCGCGCCGGGAGAAGAGTGCTCTGGCGACGAAAGAACGGCAACCCGGGTTCCCTGCTCCTCGGCGAATTGCGGATCGAGGCGCGGAGCTTGGGAAGCAGATCGAGGAGCTGCGCTCGCGCGAGGCGAAGCTCTTGGCGGGGAGCGCGAAGAAGGGCTGAGCTCAGCCCCGTTCGAGCGTCGCGAGCGTGCGCTCGCGCAGCGCCTCGAGATAGCCGCGCCACGCCTCGGCGTGGACGCGGTCCGCTGCGGTCGCGCTCGCGGGTGCGGCGCGTTCTCCCGGGAACTGCTCGTCCAAGAGCTCTCCGAGCACCGCGGCGAGCTCGATCCGCTCGGGCGCGCGCGCGAGCACGAAGCGCTCCGCGCGCTCGCGGTCCTCGACGAGCACGCCGATGCGCACCAGGCTCCGCGCGACGTCGAGCAGCTCCTCCATCGGCACCGCGAGCTCACCGGCTTCCTCGTCGAAGCTGAGCTCCTCGGCGCGGCCGGAGAAGATCTCGCGCCGGCGCACGAGCAAAGCCAGACCGAGGCGCATGCGCGAGTGGACCGGCAGCTCCACGCCGTAGCGATCCTCGCGCATCAAGCCGAAGAGGTTCTGGTGGCAGAACGCGAGGTTCGCGCCGCCCAGCAGGATCAGCCAGCTCAGGTAGACCCAGATCAGGAAGAGCGGCACGGAGGCGAGCTGACCGTAGAAGCTGGTCAAGCTCTCCGACTGCACGATGTAGAGATAGAAGGCGCTCTTCGTGAGCTGCCAGGTGAGCGCCGCGACGAACGCGCCGAGGGCCGCGGAGCGCCAGCGCACGTGCGTGTTCGGCAGCAGCGCGAAGAGGATCGCCAAGCCGAGAAAGGTCGTGCCGAGCGGGAGCGCGAAGCCGATCAGCGCCTGCATCCACGGCGAGTCGGCGCAGAGCTGGCCGAGCCAGCCGTCGCTCGCGAGCAGCACTTGCTCCAGCGCGAGCGAGCCCGAGATGACGAGCGGGCTGGTCGTCACGATGACCCAGAACGCGACCAGGCGCTGCAGCCAGGGGCGCTGCGTGCGCGCGTGCCAGATCTGGTTGAAGACGCGCTCGGAGACGGTGAGCAGGAGGGCGGCGGCGCTGAGCAACCCGAAGATGCTGAGCACGTTGACGAGCCCCGAGCTCGCGGCGCGGAAGGCGTCGCGCGAGAGGTTCTCGTGGAGCCAGCCCTGCACTTGCTGCTGGAACTCCGGCGTCGCCTTCGGCAGCAGCGATTGCTCGGCCCAGGCGATCACGCGATCGCCGCCGCCGAGCATGCCCGCGAAGCTCACGAAGAGCACCCCCGCCGGGATCAGCGAGAGGATCGAGACGAAGGCGAGGGAGGCCGCGCGCTCGAAGACGAGCGAGCGGCGAAACTCGCGGACGGCGATCACGGCGAGCAGCAGGGTTCGCAGCGCGATCCGCCGCAAACCGCGCCAACGGCGCTCGCGCTCGAGCAACCACGCGCGGATCTTGCGGCGCAGCTCGGGGCGCCCCTCGAACCAGACCCAGCTCGAAGGGTTTGTCTTCGTCTGGCTCGCCTTCGTCTGGGGCGTCACAGCAAGACGCCGAGGAGCTCCATATCCATCACCATCTTGCCTTCGTAGAAGGCCTGCGCGGGATACTTCGCGAGGCGGTTCCCGCTGCGCTGCCCGACCTTCGAGACATAGTAGATGCGGCCCGGCGGCACGACTTGGCCGCGGAAGCGCACGCGATCCAACCCGCCCAAGCCGATGAAGCGATCGAGGCCCCAGCCCTCTTGGCGCTTCATCAGGATCGTCGCCGATTGCGCTGCGCCTTCGACGATCAGCACCCCCGGCATGAGCGGGCGGCCCGGGATGTGCCCGCGGCCCCACCAGGGGTTCGCGTCCCAGTCCTTGTAGGCGACGCAGAGGCCCTGCGCGAGATCGAGGTGGCAGATGCCGTCGATCAGCTTGAACTCGTGATCGTGCGGCAGCATCGAGCGGATCTCCGCATCGGCGAGCACGTTCTGCGTGAGATCGAGAGTCGAGAGATCGACGAGAGCTGCGGGCATGGGCGTCGGGGGGGCGGGGGCGGTAGGCGGCGCATTGTGGGGAGACGCCGCGGCGCAGTCCAGCGCCTCGCTCGCCGACGGCGCCGCTGATCGCTAAGCCAGGATCAGCGGCCGATCTCGAGCGCCCATCTGCGCATGGATCGCGCCGTCCGCACCTCGATCTCGAGCTCTTTCTCTCGCGCCCGGAGCGCAGCGACTCGCGCACGGCTGTCCGCCGGCAAGCGCAGGCGCGCCTCCGGTTGGAGCTTCCCGGCGCGAAACGCGAAGGCATAGAGCCAGAGGGAGCCGCCTTCGCCCGCGCCCGCGACCCAGACGCGCTCGCCGGCGAGGATGGCGGCTTCGCCTTCGAGCGGCGGATCGACGAGCGTGCTCACGGGGGCGAAGCCGTCGGCGGTGGCCGCGATCAGGCTCCAGCTCGGGTGGGGGCGCGGAGCGGGTGGGGCGGCGTGCGCCTTCAGAGGTGCTTGGCTCGTGAAGCGCAGCGTCACGCGTTCGGCCTGATCGCGGTCGCCGGCGCGCGCGATCCACTGGAAGCGCAGTTGTCCGAGCAGCGGATCGAGGAAGAGATGCGCTCCGCTCGGAGCGTCGATCGGCGGGAGCACGCGCGCGAGCGCCGCATCGGATCCGAGTGAGAAGCTCTGCGGCAGGACCGTGGAGGGGCTCGCGAGCGGCAAGGGCAACGCGGTTCCATCGACCTCGGCGGAGATCTCGATCGCCGCGCCGCCGACGATCCCCAAGCGCGTATCGCCGCGCGGGGCGAGGCGCAGCAGGAGCTCCTCCGCTCTGGGCTGCTCGAGCTGCGCGCGGGAGCGCGCGCGCACGGTGAGGAACGCGGCTTCGCCCTTCCCGTGCGGACCGCCGGGGAGCGGCACGAGGGCGACGTGCTCACCTTCCTGCGGCAGCGCTTCGCGCGCGACCGCGAGCTCCGACGACACGGAGGCTTCGCGCGCGCTGCCCGCGTCGCGCGGGCCTTCGTCCGCGGCGAGCTCGCGCAGGGTGCTCGGCAGGAGCTCGAGGATCGACGCGCCGTCGCCGAAGCCGCGCGCGGGCAAGCCGACCTCGGCGCCGGAGAGGTAGCCGAGGGCGCGCAAGCTCTCCAATGCGGCGCTGCTGGTGGCGCTCGCCGTCGTCGACTTGCGCTCGAACGCGCGCGGTCCGCCGACCCGACCTTGCAGCGCACGTGCGCGCTCGCTCGCGGGCAGCGGCGAGCGCTCGCGCGGGTCGGCCGGCAAGTCGTAGGTGAGCTTCGGATCCAAGCGATCGTCGCCCGAGATCGCCTTCCATCCGCCTGCATCGACGAGCGCCGTGCGCTCGCGGCCCATGCCGATGCCCTCCAGCACGAGATCGCGCGCAGCGGCCCGCCCCGCGCGCACTTCGGAGAGGCTCACACCGCGCGTCGCGAAGTGCTCCGGCACCGGACAGTCGAGCCACTCGAGCACGCTCGGCATGACATCGACGATCGAGACCGGCGTGGCGCAGGTGCCGTCCTCTAGCTCGTTCGCCCAAACGACGAGCGGGACGCCCACCAGCTCTTGGAAGAGGCTCTGACCGTGGCCCATGCCCGCCGTCGCGCCGCGATCGTAGTGCCAGCGTTCGATGCGCTCGTGCTCCCACAGCGCCTCGCCGTGGTCCGCGGTGAACACCACGATGGCTTCGTCGAGGAGCCCGCGGCGCTCGAGGTGCGCGAAGAGCTGCTCCAGCGCGCGGTCGATGCGGCGGATCGCGGCGTCGTAGACCCAACCGCGCTCCTCGCGCGTCCCGGGCTCGTGTAGGCGGGGGAGCACGTCGCGCAGGTTCTGCGGACGCGCGGGGAGCGCGCGCGTCGCTTCCAAGGCGCGCAGATCCGCGTCGTCGGGGGAGAGCGGATCATGCACGTCCATGAAGTGCAGATAGAGGAACCCGCCCGCATCGGGCCAGCGCTCGAGCTGCTCGATGCCGCGCTTCACGACCTCCAGCGCGTCGATCCCGTAGCTCGCGTCGACGCGCTCGAAGCCGCGCTCCAAGCCGAAGCCGAAGAACGGATTCGTGACGATCGCGGCCGTGGGGTAGCCGTTGCCGCGCAGGCATTCGGCAAGGGTCGCCGAGCCCTCGGCGGGGAGCGGATCGGGGACCTGGTGGAGGAGGTTCCGCTCCTCGCCGTGGAGGCCCGCGCCGTGATCGCGCGGCCACGTCGAGGTGAGCAGCGAGGCCAGCGCCGGCAGCGTCCACGGCGCCGCGGTGAACGCGCGCTCGAAGCGCGTGCCGCGCGCCGCGCGCCGCGCGAGCGCGGGGGAGGTGTCGCGCGGATAGCCGTATGCGGAGAGGCGATCGGCGCGCAGCGTGTCGGCGACGACCAGAATCACCGGGCGATGACGCGGACGCTCCGCCGCGCGCGGATCGCGCTCGCGATCGGCGAACCAAGGCAGCGCCAAGGCGGCGGCGGCGAGACAGGAGAGCCCCAGCGCGGCCGCGCGGGCCGCGGGTCTCGTTCCAATGCGAGCGAGGCTCATCGAGCGGGAGGGACGGACGGTCTCGAACGGTGGGTGGGTTGGGCTGCAGCGCCGTCAGGCGCTGCGCCAGCAGCGCCAAGGTGATGGTACCCCGCCCGCGGGCCGAGCGTCGTGCGCCATGGATCAGCGGCGGCGCTTGCCGCCGCGCTTAAGCGTCGCGCGCTTCGTGCTCGTCCGCTTCGCGCGGCGAGCGGCCGACGGCTGGCGCGAGGCGCCGCTCTTCGGGGCCGCGCGACGCGCGCTGGCGGCGCTGCGCGTGGCGGCCTTCCGCCGCGCGCCCTTGCGTCCGGCCAGGGCGCGCTTCGGCGTGGTCGGGCGCGCGCCGCGGCGCGGAGCAGGGCTCGCGGACTTTCGCGCGCTCTTCTTCTTGCGCGGAAGCTTCTTCACCGCGGTGCTCGGCGCGCGGCGTGCGCGCTTCGGCTTCGCCGTGGTCTTCGGCTGTGCGTTGCTCTTCGGCTTCGCGTTGCTCTTCGGCTTGGCGGTCCCTTTCGGCTGCGTCGCGCTCCGCGCCTTCTTCGTGCGCTTCGGCTGCGCCGCGCGCTTCGGCTGCGCCGCGCGCTTCGACTTCGCGCGGCTCCTTGGCTCGGCGGTGCTGCTCGCCTCCGGCGCGCTCGGCGCGTTCGCGGAGCGCTTCGCCTTCGCCGTGCGCGCTTGGCTCGCGCGGCGCTTCGCTCCGCGCCGCGGCTTCGCGGCCGCCTCGGCCGGTGCCGCTTCGACGAGGGCTTGATCGTCGGCGGCGTCCTCGGGCTCGCGCTCGGGCCGCGGGCGCTTCGCGCTCTTCTTCGCCTTCGTCTTCGCCTTCGCCTTTGCCCTCGCCTTCGGCGCGGGAGCCGGCGCCGCGGCTCGGCGCGACGGGGCGGCGACGGAGACCTCGGCGAGGGCCTCGGGCGCTTCGCTCGCGATCGCGCCGGTCTTCGTCGCGCGTGCGTCGACTTCGCGAGCGGCGGCGGCGCGGGCGCGCTGGCGCGCGAGCGCCGAGCGCAGCAGGCGCGCCACGAGCTCCGCGCTGAGTTGGCCGGGCTTCGAGAAGCGAATGCAGGTCTTGCCGCAATCGAAGCCGCGCAGCGCCTCGGCGTGATCGAGCAGCACTTCCGCTTCCATCACGTAGAACGCGAGATAGCGGCGCTGCGCGTTCAACGCGCACAGGATGCCGCGCGCGTTCGCATAGGTCGGCATGCCGTACTCCAGCGTCTCGCGCACGGCGGGGATCGTGTCCAGGATCACCGCGCGCAGCGCGCGCAGCTCGGCGCGCACGAGCGGCGGCAAGGCATCGAACCAGGCATCGGGCGATTCGGCACGCGTGATCATGCGCAGACTCCGGAGGGAGGAGTCGGGCTATCTACCACGCCTAGCAGTCGGTTCAAAAAGGCCATTCGGTATGGAGTACGCGCGTCGAGCGCCTCACCTGCGTTGCTGGAATCCAGCGGAAACACCCGCTTCCAGGCCGGTTCCCGAGCCTCGACGAGACGCCCGATGCCTCGTCTCCAGCCTCGAATCACTTCTGGAGCAGGCTGCCTGCGCGAGCTTTCGCGCGGTCTCTACCGACAAGGTCGTACCCTAGCTACGCCGCTCGGCGCATGGGCGCCTACGCCTGCTTCGGCGGAGACTGCGGCTCGACGCGGCGCTCGCCTGCCCGCGCTCTGTTCCCCGCATTCGAAGCGAGTTCCATGATTCACGAAGTCACCGGCGACCTGCTGCTCAGCTCCTGCGACCTCATCGCGCACGGCGTCGCGCCGGACGATCACTTCCAGAGCGGCCTCGCGCTCGCCTTGCGCGAGCGCTTCCCTTCGCTCGCGAAGGACTTCCGGCACTGGTGCCATACCTACAGCCCGAAGGCGGGCGAGTGCTGGCTCTGGAGCGGCGTCGGTCCCGACGGCAAGACGGTGCACGTCGCGAACCTGCTGACGCAGGAGCCCGCTGCGCAAGGTCGCAGCGGCCATCCCGGCAAGGCCACGACGCACAACGTGAACAAGGCGCTGCACGAGCTCGCGCGCCTCGTGCAGAAGGAGAAGTTCCAGTCGGTGGCGCTGCCGCGTCTCGCCACGGGCGTCGGCGGTCTCTCGTGGAACGAAGTGAAGCCGCTCGTCGATCGCACGCTGGGCACGCTCGGCGTGCCGGTGAATGTCTACACGAGCTTCGTCGCCGGGCAGAAGGCGGCGGAGAAACCCGGCGCGGCGAAGGTCTGAGATCCTGGCGGCGAAGCGCTGCTCTGGCAGCGCGCGGTGATCAGGAGCTACGCTCTGCGCCCGCATGAGCGACCTCCTCCGCTTCGCTTCGTTCTCGCGCCTCGAAGGCGTGCGCCACGGCTTCGCCGGGGCGGACGCCTTCGGCGCGTTCGATGGGCGCCGCGACGAAGACCTGCGGCGCCTCGCCGAGGCGATCGATCCCGGCGCGCGTCTCGTGCGCACGCGTCAGACCCACTCGGCGCGCGTGCGCTGGGTGGAGGCCGGCGCGCCTGCGCCGAGCGAGCGCGACCTGGCCGCGGGCATCGACGGGCTCGCGACCGCGGAGCAGGGGCTGGCACTCACCGCGCTCGGCGCCGACTGCCCGATGCTCTTCCTCGCCGATCGCGCGCGCCGCGCGATCGGCGTCGTGCACTGCGGCTGGCGCGGCGTGGCCGGCGGCATCGTCGATGTGGCGCTCGCGCTGCTCGAAGAGCGCGCGGGCTGCGCGCCGAGCGCGCTGCTCGCCGCGGTGGCGCCGGGCGCGCGTGGCTGCTGCTACGAAGTCGGAAGCGAGGTCGTCGAGGCGCTCGAGCGCGCCGCGATCCCGGTCGCCGCCATCGCGCGACCCTACGTGCGCTCCGATGGTTCGCTCTCGCGCGCGGTGGACCTGCCCATGGGCATCGCGGCGCGCCTCGTGGCGCTCGGGGTCGATCCGCGGGCGATCGAGCTCGCCGAGGCCTGCACCATCTGCGGCGGCTCGCGCTTCCATTCCCATCGCCGCGGCGGACAGGCCGCGGGGCGCATGGCCGGCGCGATCGCGATAGAGGGAGCCCCGGGCTGAGTCCGACTCAGAGCCTGTCGGAGAATACCTCCTACAGGCTCTGAGATGCCTGCTGGCCCAACACAGGACGGTGAGATGCCTGCTGGCCCAACACAGGACGGTGAGATGCCTGCTGGCCCAACACCTGACGGTGAGATGCCCGCTGGCCCAACACCTGACGGTGTTGGAGCGTCGAGCTCGTCGACTTGTCGACAAGCTCTCAGATCCCAGTCTCCACAGCCACCGGGCGACCGAGGCCCTGATCGCCCCGCTCGTGCCTGAGGAACGACCGCCGCACCGAACCCGAACCCGAGCTTCCCTCCGCCATGTCCTCCGCCCGCATCGAAGAGCTCTTCGCCGCCGCTCGTGCGCTGCCCGATGGGGCGCCGCGCGCGGACTACTTGGATCGCGCCTGTGCGAGCGATGAGAACTTGCGGGCCCAGGTCGAGGCGCTCCTCATCGCCGCTCGGAAGGCCGGCGGCGACTTCCCGCATACCCTGCCCTCGAGCGGCCGAGTCGGGATCCCGGAGAGCGAGCAGGCCGGCCAGATCATCGGTCGCTACAAGCTGCTCGAGCAGATCGGCGAAGGTGGCTTCGGCGTGGTCTGGATGGCCGAGCAGAAGGAGCCGGTCCGGCGCCGCGTCGCGCTGAAGGTGATCAAGCTCGGGATGGACACGAAGCAGGTCGTGGCCCGCTTCGAGCAGGAGCGCCAGGCGCTCGCCCTGATGGAGCACCCGAACATCGCGCAGGTGTTCGATGCGGGCTCCACCGAGACCGGTCGGCCCTACTTCGTGATGGAGCTGGTGCGCGGCGTGCCGATCGTCCAGTTCTGCGACGAGCACGGGCTCGATATGGCCGCGCGCCTCAGGTTGTTCATCGATGTCTGCCGCGCGATCCAGCACGCGCACCAGAAGGGCATCATCCACCGCGACATCAAGCCGTCGAACGTGCTGGTCACCCTGCACGACGGCGTGCCGGTGCCGAAGGTGATCGACTTCGGTATCGCCAAGGCGACGAGCGCGGAGCTCACCAGCGTCACGCTCTTCACCGAGCTCCGGCAGATCGTGGGGACTCCGACCTACATGTCGCCGGAGCAATCGGAGTTCTCGGGGCTCGACATCGATACGCGCTCGGACGTTTACAGCCTCGGGGTCCTGCTCTACGAGCTGCTGACCGGTACGACTCCCTTCGACATGCGCAAGCTCCTGGAGCGCGGCATCAGCGAGATCCTGCGCACGATTCGCGAAGTGGAGCCGCCGCGCCCGAGCACTCGTGTCTCCGCGCTGGGGAAGGCCGCCGCAGGCGTGGCGCAGAGGCGCCATGCGGATCCGAAGCGGCTCGGCACGCTGCTTCGCGGCGACCTCGACTGGATCGTGATGCGTTGCCTGGAGAAGGATCGCCGGCAGCGCTACGACACGGTGAACGGGCTTGCGCGAGACATCCAGCGGCACCTTGCCGGCGAGGCGGTGAGCGCCGCCCCTCCGAGCGTGCTCTATCGCTTGCGCAAAGTCGTGAAGCGCCATCGCGCCGCCGTTGCCGCAAGCGGCGCCATCGTGCTCGCGCTCTTGGCTGGCGTGGCGGCTTTCGCGTGGAAGGCGTACGAGGCATCGTCGCAGCGCGACGAAGCGCTCGCGGCGCGCCGCGACGAGGTCGCGCAGCGCGCGCGGGCCGAAGCGAGCGCGGAGCGCGCCGACGCGAGCGCGCGCCGCGCGGAAGCGGTCAATCGCTTCCTCGTGGACATGCTCGACTCCGTGAACGTCCGCGAGCTCGGACGAGAGGCCACGATCGCGCAAGCGCTGGATCGCGCCGCCGTCGATGTCGAGGTGGCGCTGCGGCAGGAGCCCGAGTCGGAGGCCGACCTCCGCCGCGTGCTCGCGCGAAGCTATCTCTCGCTCGGACTGCTGGAGAAGGCCGAGCCGCATCTCGTGCGGGCGATCGAGCTCGACCGTGCGGCGCACGGCGACTCCTCGGCGGAGTACGCGAACAGCCTCGGCCTCCGCGCGGCGCTGATCGCCCAGCGGGGCGATTTCGCCTCAGCGATCGCGCTCGTGGACGAGGCGATCCCGATCGCGGAGCGCGCGAACGGCATGGACGAGCAGCCTTCCATCTCGCTCCGCTGCGAACGCGCGCTGTATCTCATGTCCCTCCGCCGCGACGAAGAGGGGATCGAAGTCCTCCGCACCGAGGTCGAACGGTCTTCGCGCCGAGGTCGACTCGGGACCTCGGAGGGGCTGCGGCAGTTGAACTCCTTGGCCGTGATGCTGCATCGCCAGGGAGAGCTCGAGGAAGCCGAGGAGCTCTACCGCCAGGGGCTCGAGATCGCGGTCGAGAACCAAGGGGAGCTCCATCCGGACGCGCTCATCGCGCGGAGCAATCTCGGAAGCATGCTCCGGGATCGCGGGAGCGTCGATGAGGCCGAGGCCTTGATTCGGGCCGCGAGCGCGGGAATGGAGCGCGTGTTCGGCGCGGAGCACCCGAAGACCGGCGAGGCGCTCAGCACGCTCGGTGATCTGCTGAAGGGACGCGGCCTTTTCCTGGAGGCGTTGCCGGTCCTCGAGCGCGCGCTCGGCATCCTCGTCGCCGCGCGAGGAGAGCGCGGTGAGTTCGTTGCGCCGACCAAGTCTCGCCTCGCCTATGTGCTTTCTCGTCTCGGCGAGAAGGAGCGAGCGATCGCGATGCAACGCGAGTCCAACGCTGCGTACGAAGCCATGGAAGGCCCCGAGAGCTCGAACTCGCTCACCGGTCGCCTTGCTCTTGCCGACATGCTGGTGAGCGCCGATCGCACCGAGGAGGCGGAGCCGCTCTACCTCGAGGTCCTCGACGACGCCCTGCGCTCGCTCGGCGCGGAGCATCCGCTCGTCACCAAGACCAATATCGGCCTCGGCGTGATGCTGATGAGGAACGAGCGCTGGAGCGCAGCGGAGCCCTACGTGCGCGAAGCGACCGAGGCGGGGCAGCGCCGCGACGGGCTCGATCATCCGAATTCGATCATCAACCAGTACAACCTGAGCTGCGTGCTGCTGGAGCTGGGGCATGAGGAAGAAGCCGAGGAGCTCGCGCGCGACACCGTCGAGCGCGCTCGGCGCGTGCTCGGCGCGCAGCACGCGAACCTGGCTTACTTCCTCGGGAACTGGGGCAAAACTCTGGCGGCGCTGGGCCGTCCCGAGGAGGGGGCAGCGAAGCTGGGAGAAGCCGTGGTGATCGCGGAGGTCGCGATCGGGAAGCCGCATCCCACGACCGCCGGGTATCTCCTCGATCGCGCGCGCATCTTGCTCGATGCAGGGGACTCGGCGGCTGCGGAGCCGCTCACGCGGGAGGCCCTGGCGGACTACGAGGCTTCGAAGGGCTCCTCCGCGGTGCGCTTGGCGCGGGCGCGGATCGAACTCGCGCGCTGTCACGGCGCCGCCGGACGCTTCGCCGAGGCCGAGGCTCTCCTCGTCGAGGGGCGCTCGGCGATCGCCTCGGCGCGAGCCGAGGGCCATTCGGATCGCGAGCGCGCGGAGCGCTACCTGGTCGAGCTCTACGAACTCTGGCATCGCGCCGAGCCGGAGTTGGGGAAGGCCGAGCTCGCGGCGCGTTGGCGCGTCGTGCTGCAGTCGACGCGCGCGGCAGCGGAGGCGCGGTCCAAGCGCTGAGCTTCGAGGCCGGGGACGTCGCGCGCACGCGACGGGTCACCTGCGCAGCAGAGGCGCGCGTGGCCCGCGAGCGCCGCTCACAGACCTCCCGCGAGCTCGAGCCCGGGAGTGAACGCGATGCCGTACGTCGCGCCGCCGTCGAGGTGGAGCGCCTGGAGATAGAGCACCGCGCCGCAGAGCAGCGGATCGAGCGGCACGTAGAACGGTACCGCCGCGCCTGACACCGGGAGCGCGAACGAACTCGTGATCCACGGCAGCGTCTGCAGGTCGCCGCCGAAGCCCGAGGGGATCACGAGACGCTCCACCCCGATCAGCAGAAGCCCCGGGACCGGGACGCCGGCGGCGTTCGAGACCAGCAGGTCGACGCTCGTCCCGAGGATCGGCCGCGCCGAGGTGGTGAGCGTCGGAATCCCGAGCGTCCCCGCGTAGCCGCTGCCGTAGACCGTGGAGGACGCCTCGCAGCGCTGCGTGAAGGCGCGGTAGGTCACTTCGCCCTGCGAGAAGTTGTAGAAGCCGACGCGGCCGATCGAGAACGCGCCAGCGACATCGAACTGCAGCACGTCGTCGATCCAGATCCGTACGCGCGACGGCGTGAAGTCGATGCGCACGCGATAGGCCCGGTTCGCCGCCCAGCTCGTCGCGCCGAGGGTCAGGCCGCGCGCGAGCTCGGTCACCGCGTCGGCCGGCGTCGAGCAGGGCACCGTGTTGAGATCGACGTGACCCCACAGCTCGTCCGCGGTCGGGATGCCGCGCACGCGGGACAGGGCGAGTCCGCGATAGGCCGTCGAGCCCGGCGTGCAGGAGGGCGCGCCGAAATCGAATCCCTGGGTGCCACCCTTCCAGTCGAGCAGCAGGTAGTCGGCGGCGGGGTTCGTGCTGAAGCCCGGGCGGAAGCCGATCGCGAAACCCACATAGTCGTCGTCGCCGCTGCCGCTGCTCACGCGGAACTCGCCCTCGATGACGCCGCTCGGCAGATCGCTCGGCGCGTAGAAGAAGGTCGGCTGACCGTTCGCGCCCTGCACGACCTCGGTGCCGGTCGCGTTCACCGTCCAGGCGCCGCTCGGGAAGCCGGAGACGGCGGCGTACGACTCCGCCGTCCAGGAGCGCAGATCGATCGGCGTCTGCGCGGCCAGAGGCGCGGCAGAGATCGCGGTGAGCGCAAGGAAGCCGTTGCGTAGCGTGCGGAGCATGGCGGGAGAACTCGCGGGGAACGGTGGGGGGGAGAGCTCGCGCGTATTCTCCACCTTCGTGTCCTCGCGCACCGTCTGCCGAGCTACGTAGCGGAGCGGCGCCGATGGGGCAGGTGCCGCTCCTACGAAGCGCGTAGCGCCGACGCCGGAAAGCGCGCGAGGAGCGCCGAGCTCACGCTCGACGCTCCTCGCGTCCTGCGCGCTCGCGCGCGCTCCGTTCGCCGTGCGCTTACATCACCGGCTTGATGCCCAGCGCCCCGAAGCCCTTCGCCTCGAAGTTCTTGCGGAAGAGCTCGCGCAGCTCCTGCGCCTTCTTGTCGTAGGCGGCCTTGTCGCTCCAGGTGTTGCGCGGGTTCAGCACGTCGGCGGGGACGCCGGGGCAGCTCTTCGGCATGCGGAGGCCGAAGACCGGGTGCTGCTCGTAGCTCACCTTGCTCTCGTCGAGGTCGCCGCGCAGCGCCGCGTTCAGCATGGCGCGCGTGTACTTGATCGACATGCGCTTGCCGACGCCGTAGGGGCCACCGCTCCAGCCGGTGTTCAGCAGGATGCAGCGCGCCTGGTTCTGCTCCATCTTCTCGCGGAGCAGCTTCGCGTAGACCGAGGGCTTCCGCGACATGAAGGGCGCGCCGAAGCACGACGAGAACGCCGCCTTCGGCTCCGTGACGCCGACCTCGGTGCCGGCCAGCTTCGCGGTGAAGCCCGAGACGAAGTGATACATCACTTCCTCGGGCGTCAGCATCGCCACCGGCGGCAGCACGCCGAACGCGTCGGCGGTGAGCAGCACGATCGTCTTCGGGTGCGGGCCGCGCGCTTGCGGCATCACGTTCGGGTTCGCGTCGAGCGGGTAGGAGAAGCGCGTGTTCTCCGTGATCGAGCGATCGGTGAGGTCGAGCTGCTGGGGATCGAGATCCTCCATGCGCTTCCCGGGGAGCGGCGGCACGTTCTCGATGAGCGTGCCGGGCTTCGAGAGCGCGGCGGCGATGACCGGCTCGGCGTCCTTGTCGAGATCGACCAGCTTCGCGTAGCAGCCGTCCTCGAAGTTCGAGAGGCCCTGGCCCGTCCAGCCGGTCTCGTCGTCGCCGATCAGGCGGCGATCCGGGTCGGCCGACAGCGTGGTCTTACCGGTGCCGGAGAGGCCGAAGAGGATCGCGGCGTCGCCGTTCGGGCCCACGTTCGCGGAGCAGTGCATGGGCAGGTAGCCCATGTCGGGGAGCAGATAATTCAGCACGGTGAAGATGGTCTTCTTCACCACGCCGCAGTAGTCCGCGCGGCCCGCGACCAAGCAGATCCGGCGACGGAAATCGACGATGATCGCCGCTTCGGCGCGGCAGCCGTCGCGCTCGGGCACGCAGACGAAGGACGGCGCGTTCAGCATCGTCCAGCGGCGCGCTTCGACGTCCTTCGCGCCCTGCACGTCCTTCGGGAACATGTTGTGCGCGAACATCGCGTGCACGGCGTACTCGCCGACGAAGCGGTACGGCACCGAGTAGGCGGGATCCGTGCCGGCGAAGACGTCCTTCACGTAGAGGGTCGCCTTCTTCGCGTTGAGGTGCTCGACCACGCGCTTCAGCAGCGCGTCGTACTTCGCCGGGTCGTACTTCTGGAAGTCGTCCTTCCACCACACCGTGTCGGCGAGCTCCGGATACGCCACGCCGTAGGTGTCCTTCACGCGGCGGCCGGTGCAGTCCGGGTCCGTGTAGTAGACGAGCGGACCCTTCAGGCCGAGCTTCGTCGGATAGCACTTCTGCGCGTCGCTCGGGCCGTCCTTCTTCACGCGGCCGCGATCGTTCTTGATCGCGTGCTCGAAGAGCTGCTCCTTCGAGAGGTTGGCGTGGTAGGTGACGTTCTTCAGCCCGAGCAGCTGCTCGAGGTGTTGGCGGAAGTCGTTCGAGCGGGAATCCATGGGTGCCTCGACGATCCGCGTCGGGAGCCTACTGCTCCGCGCGGATTCCTGCGGGTGACGGTGCGCTCGGCGTCCGCACGGGGACTCGGAATCCCGAGGGTCGCGGACCTCCACGGGTCGGGATTCTCCGACACCGCAGAGCGCTCCGGGCGCGAAATGGGAGGAAGGACGATACTCGGCGGCCCCCAGGCGGCGGAAGGGCGCCGCCAATTTCGAGGTGGTCCCTGCGGAGTGCGCGGCGGCGCCGCCGCAGGTGCGCGGCCCGCCGTGCTCAAGGTGCGAGCGGGTCCTCCCGAAGGTACGATCGGCTCTCCTCCGATCGGCCCGCCGCGCGAATGCGGGCCGCCACCTGGTGCATGCGCGGATGACCGATCGTTCCTCGCGGGGCCTCGCCCTCGGCTTGTTCCTCATCTCGGCGGCGACGCTCTGCCTGCAGATCCTGCAGACGCGGATCTTCTCCGTGCTGCTCTGGCACCACGTGACCTACATCGTGGTCACGCTGACGCTGCTCGGGTTCACCATCGCCGGCGCGGTCCTGACCGTGCTCCCGGGGCTGCTGGCTCCGCAGCGGCTCGCGGGCACCTTGACCGCGAGCGCCCTGCTCTTCGCGGCCACGACGATCGGCGCCTTCCACTTGGTCGCCGGGCAGAGCTTCGACTCGAGCGTGATGCTCACCGACAAGTGGACCTACTTCCTGATCGGCGCGTACTACGCCTATCTGGTCGTGCCTTATTTCTTCGCCGGGCTCGCGATCACCGCGGCGCTCTCGGCGCGGGCCGCCGATGTCGGCCGCCTCTACTTCGTGAACCTGATCGGCTCCGCCGTCGGCTGCTGGCTGCTGGTCGGCTTGCTGACCACCTTGCGCGGCGAGGGCATGATCTTCTTCTGCGCGGCCCTCGGCGCGGTGTCCGCGCTGGCGTTCGCCCCGAGCATGCTCACGCGCGGCCTCTCGGCCGCGGCGATCCTCGCGTGCGCCGTCGGCACCTGGCAGGGCGAGAGCTGGCTGCCGATCCCCACGGCCCCCGACAAGCTCGGCGCCAAGATCGCCGGTGCGGTGGTCCCGGGAGCGAAGGAGCCGCTGCGCTTGCTCGCGAGCGAGTGGAGTCCGCTCTGCCGCGTCGACGTCTGGGGCGCCGAGGACAGTCCGCTCTACGTCGTCGCGCAAGACGGCGACGCGCCGACGACGATGCGCCGCGCCGACCTGGCCGCACAGGAAGAGCATCTGCTGACGCCGTACGCGCTCGGCTATCGGCTCTTCGACGGACGAGCGAAGCGCCCCGAGGTGCTGATCATCGGTCCCGGCGGCGGCCCCGACATCGTGCAGGCGCTGCGCAACGACGCGGGCTCGATCACCGGCGTCGAGATCAACGCGGTGACCGCTGGCTTGATGCGCGGGCCGTTCAAGGAATACACGGGCGGCCTCTACGAGAAGGAGAAGGTCGCCGTCCACGTCGCGGAAGGGCGCTCGTTCCTCCGGCGCTCGGAGCGGCAGTACGACTTGATCCAGATGACGGGCACGGACACCTACACCGCGCTCTCGTCCGGCGCGTACGTGCTCTCGGAGTCGTATCTCTACACGCGCGAAGCGTTCCACGACTACTTCGATCATCTCTCCGACGACGGCGTCGTCGCCGTTCTGCGCTTCCGCTTCGACCCGCCGCGCGAGGATCTCCGGCTCTTCGGCATCGGCCTCGAGGTCTTGAAGGAGCGCGGCGCGGAGCGGCCCTCGGATCACGCCATCGTGATCGAGAACGAGGTGCTCTATCCGTACGCGGGCCTGCAGGGCTCGGGCGTGCAGATCGTGAAGTACGCGGTGCTGCTCTTCAAGAAGCGCCCCTTCACGGCCGAGCAGGTGGCCGTCTACTGCGAGTACATCGCGCAGCACGGTCGGCGCTTCTTGGAGACGGGCGGCGCCGAGGGTGCCTATCTCGTGGGCTACATGCCCGAGCGGCATCGACGCGCGTGGGTCGAGGCGCACGTCTCCGTGGTGGAGTCGCTGCGCCAGGGCTTCCGCGGCTTCCTCGACGCCGTGACGCAGAAGCTGCGCGAGCGCCTGCGCGACAAGCTCTCCCCCGAAGAGCAGCAGCTCATCGGGCACGTGCAGAAGGCCGCGCAGCAGTACGCGGACGGCGGCGGCGACCTCTCGAAGCTCGACGAGTTCCTCCGCCGCGGCGAGCACACGATGGTCTATCCGGATCGCCGCGACGAGGTCTTCGCGCCGACGCCCGAGTTCCAGGAGCTCGCGACGGCGATCGAAGCCGGGACGCAGCAGAGCTTCTACGACAGCTATCCCTATCTCGTGAGCCCGGTGAGCGATGACCAGCCCTTCTTCTTCAAGTTCCATCGCTGGTCGAGCCTCTGGGGCGCCAACGTCTCGCGGCCGGGCTACGAGGCCATCTACGGAGGCGAGCCGATCGGGCTCTTCGTGCTGCTGGCGCTCTTGCTGGAGACCAGCGTCGTCGTGGCCCTCCTCGTGCTGCTGCCGCTGCTCTTCGTGCGCCGCAAGGAGTTGAAGGAGCGCGGCGCGCCGCGGCGCTTCCTCTACTTCGCCGCCCTCGGCGTCGGGTTCATCCTGGTCGAGGTCTCCTATCTCCAGGGCTTCGTCCTCTTCCTCGGTCACCCGCTCTACTCGCTCACGGTGACGCTCTCGTCGTTCCTCTTCTTCGCCGGCCTCGGGGCCTGGTGCAGCGGCAAGTTCCGCGCGGGGCCTACACTCGTGCGTTTCGCGGTGCTCGGCATCGCCGCGATGCTCGTGCTCTACGCCTTCTTGCTGCCGGAGGTCTTCCGCGCCTGCCTCGCGCTGCCCGACACGCAGCGCATCTTGCTCGCGATCGCGCTGCTCTCGCCGCTGAACTTCCTGATGGGCATCCCGTTCCCGACGGGGATCCGGCTCGTGGAAGCGCGCGCGCCGCGCTTCATCCCGTGGGCCTTCGGGGTGAACGGCGGTGCCTCCGTCGTGGGCTCGATCCTCTGCATCATCCTGGCCATCTCGCTCGGCTTCCAAGCGGTCGCCTTGCTCGCGGCGGCGATCTACGTCGTCGGCGGACTCGTGTTCGCGAGCGGCGAAGCGCGCGACGCGGCTTGAGCGCGCAGGGGCGAGCGCGCGCTCGGACGCGCGCCGATCAGCCCCCGGCGAACTTCTTCTGCCAGCGCGCCTTCTCTTCCGGCATCTTCTTCCGCTCGTAGATGTCGATCAGGGAGAGCATGGCGCCGCGCGTGCGGTCGTGCTGGGGGCCCAGGATCGCGGAGAGGCCGCGCTCGGCTTCGAGGAAGCACTTCTCCGCATCATCGATCTGCTGCAGATCGAGGTAGGCGTCGCCCATGTTCTTCCGGGCGGCGGAGTGCATCCAATGATCGGGAGGTAGCACCTCCTTCAGTCCCTCTCCGCAGCGCTGGAAGAGCAGCAGCGCTTCGGCGGGCTTCTTGCGGTCGAGCTTCAAGAGGGCCAGGTTGTTGAGCGCGATCAGCGTGTCCTGGCGCTTCTGCCCGGCGTAGAGGCGCTCCTGGCGCTCCAGCGAGTCGGTCATCAAGCGCTCGGCTTCGTCGAGGTTGCCGCAGAGCTGCTCCTGGCGCGCCAGGTTGTCTTGGTAGATCAGCGTCCCACCGTGATCGGCGCCGAAGACGCGCAGCGAGCTCTCCCAGGTGGCCCGCAGCAGCTCGCGCGCTTCCTGCGCGCGCTGGAGGCGTTCCAATAGCAGGGCGAGGACGTTCTTCGCGGCCATGGTCTCGCCGTGATCGTCGCCGTTGAAGCGGACGAGCGCCGCCACGACCGCGCGTGCGATCGGCTCGGCTTCTTCATAGCGACCGAGGTCCTTCAAGATCGAAGCGAGGATGCTGCGCGAGATGACGCTCTGCGTGTCGCTCTCGCCGAAGCTCGCATCCGAACGCTCGATGGTCTCGCGGATCAGGACCTCGGCCTCGGCGAGGCGACCGCGGTCCTGCAGGAAATCGGCGAGGCTCGAGGCGGCCTCCAGCGTCTCGCGATGCGACTCGCCCAAGGTGCGCCGGCGCGCTTCGAGCACCTCGCGATAGAGCGCCTCGGAGGCGGCGCCGTCCTCCTTCGAGCGCAGGAGATAGGCGAGCGTGATCTTGGTGGCGAGCGTCTCCGGAGCTTCGGGGCCGAGCACCCGCTCACGCGTCTCCAGCACTTCGGTGACGAGGGCATCGGCCTCTGGCAGTCCCAGCGTCACGGCGAGCGTCGCGAGGTTGTTCTGCGCCATCAGCGTCTCGGGATGCTCCGCGCCGAGGGTCTCCTTGCGGAGCTCGTACGCGCGGCCGATCTGCTCCAGCGCGCGCTCGTGATCGGCGACGACCGCGAAGGCCTCGCCGAGCGTGTTGCGGATGCTCGCCTGCACTTCGGCGCTGGCGGGGAGCGCTTGCTCGAGGTCGTCGACGGCCATCTCGAGCACGTCCTTCATCTTCACCTCGGGGCCGGAGCCGAGCGTGGGATGGACCTTGGAGATCGTGCGCTGCAAGAAGACCAGCGTCTCTTGCGCATCGCGGGCCGATTGCTCGGCCTTCGCGCGCTCGCGATCCGCGCGCTCCTTCTCCGCGAGCGCCGTGGCGCGGGATTCCTCGGCCATCGCCCGCTCGCGATCCGCGCGCTCCTTCTCGGCCAGGGCCGTGGCGCGCGCCTCCTCGGCTTGCACGCGCTCGCGGTCGGCCCGCTCCTTCTCGGCGAGCGCCGTGGCGCGCGCGACTTCGGCGTCGCGCCGCAGATCGCGCTCGTGGCTCCAAGCGAAGGCCGTGGCACCGATGACGAAGACCAGCGCCAGCGAGGATCCCGCCGCGACGCGCAGGATGCGGGCTCGTCGATGCGCGGTGCGGCGGCGCGGCAGGCTGCGCAGGTTCTCGGCCAGCGCGGCCGCGCTCGCGAAGCGCTCCTCCGCGTTGCCCGCCACCGCCTTCGCGATGTCGGCGCGGAGGAGCGGGTCGGCGATCTCGCGTTCCCAACCTTGCGCGAGCGGACGCTCGAAGTCGCCGATCGCGAGCTGATAGAGCATGACGCCGAGCGCGTACACGTCGCCCTGCACGCGGAACGGCTGTCCGCGCAGCGTCTCCGGCGGCGCATAGAAGTGCGTGCCCGTGCGCTCGGAGTCGTTCGAGACGAGCTGCTCCACCGTCGCGCTCGACGCGCCGCTCACGCCCGGGCTCAGGCGGCTGCGATCCGTGAGCACCCCGATCCCGAAGTCCGCGAGGCGCGGCCGCAGCTCGCCTTCGCTCGTACGGTAGAGCAGCACGTTCGCCGGCTTCACGTCCTTGTGCAGGACGCCCACGCTGTGCGCAGCGTGCAGCGCATCGGCGATGCGGCAGAGCAGCTCCAGGCGTTCTCCGAGCGGCAACGACGCGAGCTGCCCTTCTCCGGCGGCCCACTCCGCGAGATTCCCCGACGAGCAGAACTCGCTCTCCAAGTAGTAGGGCGCCTTCTCGAGCTGCACCTCCAGCAGACGCGCGATGTCCGGCCGATCGCCGAGCGCATCGCGCAGCACGCGGAAGAGCATGAGCTCGCGCCGGAACGAGCGCAGGCGCTCCGCATCGAAGCAGAACTTGAAGACGCGCGTCTCCTGCGTCCGCTCGTGCACGCCGAGCCACACTTCGCCGAAGCCGCCGCGCCCGAGCTCGCGTTCGAGGCGCCAGCCCGCGCGATGGGGGATCGCGAGACCGCTCGCGGGACGCCACCCGAGCGTCTCCTCTTCGCCCGCGCGCACGGCGCGGCGCGCCTTCTCCGAATCGGGCGGCGTGCGGAGCGCGGCCTCGCCGACGGCGCCGACCTCGAAGATGTCGAGCGGCTCTTCGGCGCCCTTCAGGAGGTAGGGGCCGTGTGCGATCCAGGCGAGCTTCGGCTGCTCGCCCGCCGCGTTCCGCGCGGGATGCTCGCGCAGGTATTGGCGCGCGTCGTCGAAGGCGCCGCGGCTGAGCAGGATCTGGTCGGCCAGCGCGAGACCGCAGAGGCGCGCGGCGAGGTCCGCGGCGAGGCCCACGATCTTCTGCTTGCCGCTGACGTCGAGACCGAGCTCGCTCACCTCGCCCAAGTGGAGCCCGATCCGCACGCGAAGGCGCGTCTCACCCCACGAGGGATCGCAGAGCGCGTGTTGGAAGAGCAGGGCCACCTGCACGGCTTGGCTCGCCCGTTCGAAGATGGCCATGAAGCCATCGCCCAGGTCCTTCAGGATCTCGGCCCCGGGGATCGCGTCGACCAGCGCGCGAAAGATCTGGTCGTGGCGCGCGGCGAGGGCGCCGTAGGCGTTGGCGCCCAGCTTCGACTTCAGGTCCGTCGAGCCCACCACGTCGGTGAACAGGACGACCAGGAGGCGCGAGGAGCTCGATTGCGACATGCCACGGAAAGCTATCACGCGGGAGGGGGCGGAGGCGCTCCGGGCTCGCGGCGTAGTTCGAACTCGTCTTCCTCTGCGGGATCGCCTGGAACCATCGGAGGGATGGTCCATCGTCCACGGAGGACCGCGCCTTCCGCTTCGATGCGCCCTGCGTAGAAGACGCGATGGCCAACCACCACCACGGACATCTCGTGATCCTCGGAGCGGCCGTAAATGGACTGCCCACCGAGGTAGCGCTTCACGAAGCTCACGCGCTCTCCGAGGACCTCCCCGCGGATCTCGGAGCTCTCGGGCAGGGTGATCAGCAGCTCTACGTCCTCGGCAGGCTGCCATGGCTCGGGGCTCGGGATCGTTTCGGTGCTGGCGAATACCGTGTGCTCGTCGCGCATCGTGCCCTGGATGCGCAGGCCTTCCTGAGTGATCTCCATGGCGATGCCATGCCGCGTGCCGGCATGGACATAGTGTCCGCGCCACGTGCCGCTCAGGTCGAAGCTCGCTGGGTTCATCGGCGATCCTCCTCGGCTTGATTCTGCTCGAGTGCTCGAGCTCGAGCTCTCGCGCGAGAGCCGGCGAGAGCGCACCCGAAGCTGGCGGATCGCGCCCTCGTTCCGTCCCAGGGTCTCCTCGATCCCCGCGTTCGGCAACGGTGCGATCACCGCACAACGGAGCACCCTCCCGCGGGCCGCGAGCTCACGCTCGAGTGCCGGCGCGAGCGGGGGACCCATGGCACCGAGGTGGAGCGTCGAGCACTCGCCCACGGAAGGGGCTAGTCCCGCGCGGGGGACTTGATGGAGCGGCGCGAGGGGCGGCCATGGAAGCGCCGCGACTTCCTCCACTCGATCGGTCCAGGCTTGGCCCCCGTGGGAAGAGGCACCGCGAAGCCTTGGGCCTACGCAGCGGGAGGGCGTGCGGTCCGCAAGAGGAGATCAGGTCGCGGCCAAGCGCGCGAAGAGGCGGTTCTCGCCGTTCCTGCGCTCGTAGCGGAGCTCGTCGGCGTAGCGCTTGGCGAGGTGGACGCCGAGCCCGCCGAGGGCGCGGCGCTCGAGGGAGGCTCCGATGTCGGGGAGCGGGGCCTTCGTCAGCGGATCGTACGCGGGGGCGCGATCGACGATCTCGAGCTCCAGCCGGTCCTCGTCCATGCGCAGGGAGACATCGACGCGTTGCTGCGCGTCGCCGTGGTAGCCGTGGCGCACGACGTTCGAGACGAGCTCCTCGACGACGAGCTGCGCGCCGAAGAGCGCGCGTCCGCCGACGCCTTCGCGCTCCAAGCGCTCGGCGACGTCGAGCACCAAGGGCGAGACGCGCTCGAGCGCGGCCTCGACCGACCAACGCCATTCCGTGACGCAGCGCAGGTTGCTTCTCATGGCAGGAAGATCGACGCCGGGCGGCGTCGCCTCTGGCCGGTGCTCTGGGCATCGCCGAGCGCGCGGACGACGGCTCGGGCGAGCAAGTCGAGTTGGCGTAGCTCCTCCAAGCGCGGGCGGAGCCGCAGCATGCGATCCATCTCGAGGATGGCGTCGAACACCGCGCACGCATCGGCGAGGGCCAGGATCGCGACATCGCGCGGTCCGGGTACCTCGCCGCGCTCCAGGATCGCGAGCATGCGGGCCTTCACCTCGCGCTGCTCGTGCTGCTGGAGCAGCGGGTAGCGGCGTCCGCCGAGCACCCAGTGGAGCAGCGAATCCTTGCGCTGCAGGATGCCCTTCGTCGCGAGGCCCTCGATGACGTGGCGGCGGATGCGATCGCCCTCGTTCGCGAGCAGCTCCACCCAATGCTCGACGCTGCGCAGCTGGTCGGCGCTGCGGATGGCCGAGAGCGCGGCATCGAGCAGCGGATCCCCGCAGCGCCGCGCATCGACGACGCGCAAGAGATGGGGATCCGCGTCGACGCGCAAGCGGAGCTGGAGATCGAGGATCACCGCGCCCGCCAAGGCGAAGTCGAGCGAGTGCTCGGGGAGATCGACGAGCTGCCCGCTGCTGTCGTGCAGCGCGAGGAGCAGCAGCTCTTCGGCGAGGCAGAGGCCCGTCGCGAGCTCGGTGGCGCCGCTCGCGCGCGGCGGCGTCTCGGAGGCCAGCGTGGCGAGCGCTTCCTCGAGGTTCGGATAGGCGTCGATCACGCTCTCGAGCGCCGCCATCTCGAAGAGCTCGCGCACGTGACCGCGGAGACCGACGAGCGCCAGGCGACCGCCCTGGGCGTCCGCCAGCTTCGCCGCGCGGAGCAGGGCCGAGAGCCCGATGCTGCTCACGTAGGAGGCGCGCTCCATGTCGATCAGCAGATCGCTGCCCGCTCGCGCGAAGGCGTGATCGACGGCTTCGCTCAGCGCCTGCGACGTGCCGAGGTCGAGGCGTTCCGGGGATTCGAGGACCGTGGTCGTGCCGAGCTGTCGGCGGACGATCTGCATGGCGGCGCGGTGCAGCGGAGGGCGAGGGAGCGTGCAGCGCTCCCGCGCTCACGCTAGGGGGACACCCCCCGGTCCTGCACCACCGGCGCGGTTCTTCTCCCATTCTTCATCGACGGGGCCGCTCGAGGGCCCGCGTCCGCTCCGCCCGCGAGGCCCGAGAACCTGGGCCGGAGGGGCGGAGCCACCTCAGGGCAGGCGCACGCGGAGCCCGTGGCTCAGCGCCATCGACTGCGCCGCCGTCGGATCGAAGAAGAGCGCCTGCAGCCAGAGCTCGGTGCCGATGGGCAGCGTGCGCAGGCCGGAGGCATCGACCGTCGTCGCGTAGAAGGAGCCCGTGATCGGGATCGAGAGCTGGAGCGCGGGGACGAGGATCCCGGCGAAGAACGGCGTCCGCGCTTCCACGAGGCCGATCACCAGCGCGCCCGGCGTGCCCTGCGGCGCGCCGGCCCAGCGGAGGTAGGGCGCCTCCAACCCGTTCACGAAGCCGCCGCCGCGCAGGATGGGCACCAGACCGAAGCCGGTCGAGACCCCGCCGTCCAGCACGCAGAAATCGATCGCCTGCTCGGGCGTGAACGCCGCCGTGACGCTCATCGTGCGGCGGATCGAGCGCGCGTTGTCCTCGGTCGCGGTACCCATCGCCTGACCTTGATGCACGACCTGCGGATTCGACCAGGTCGTCACACTCGCGCCGGGCGAGTAGGCCATCACGCTGCGCCACGCGGAGTCGGGGGTGCGATAGCCGAAGGAATAGGAGTACGCGCCGCTGCCGGCGTTCTGGCGATCGTGCGCGCAGCCCAGGTTGTGGCCGATCTCGTGCGCGACGACGGTGCCGCCGAGGCAGCCGCGCACGTTCACGCTGAAGGCCCAGGGGCGGAAGCCGGCGCCGGGCGAGGTCATCACGTAGGCGATGCCGCAGAACTGGCTCGATTGGTTGGTGATCAGCGTGCAGAGGTCCGCGCCGTAGAGCGAGCGCAAGCCGTGCACCTCGTCCATGATCCCGTCGCCGTTCGTCTGGAAGCGCGAGAGATCGTTGCCGGTGCCGTCCTCGACGTAGCTCGTCTCGCGCGCGTGCACGAGGCGGAAGCGGAGGTCGACGCTGGCGCGCTCGTTCGCTTCGTTCGCGCGCTGCACGTCCGCTTCGACCGCCGCAGCCAGCGCCTCCGCCGAGCCCGCGCCGCGCCGCGCGGCCGGGGTGAAGAACGCGATGACGTCGATCGTGACCGCGGCGACGCCCTCGATCCTCGGGCTCGCGGGATCCGGAGCGGTCGCGATCTCGTGCGCGGCGTGGTTGCCGCAGGGAGCCAGCGCGCGCTCGATCACCTCGCGCACCACGTGCGCGCCGCTCGCGCCGTGCTGCACGAGCGCATAGCGTCGATCGCCGCGCTCGAACCAGCCGGCGCACGCGCCGTTCTCGCCGATCGCGAGCGCGCAGCGATCGTCGCTGTTCGCGCGCCGGCCCCGCACGACGAGGTGCAGCGGGGTTCGCTCCGCGCGCTCGAGCACGAGCTCACACGGCGCGCCGCCGAGCTCGACCTGCACGCGCTGCGCTTCGCTCGGGCGATCGAGCAGCGGCTGGAGTGCAGCGAGATCGAGTGCCACGACGTGCGCGGCGCCGAAGGCGGGGTTCGCGCGCTGCTCTTCGGCGATCCAGGTGAGCACGGCGGGCGAAGGCGCCGGCGCGTTGCGCCAGAGAACCGGTGCTTCTTGCCCCGGAGAAGGGGCGGCAAAGGCGAAGCAGAGCAGGGCGCTCGAAGCTCGGAGTCGGAGCATGGCGGCAGGGAGGCTCGGGTCGTGGGGAGCGGCCATCGTAGGATGACGGCGCTCGCTCGCGTGAGGTTCTTTGGCACGAGCGCCGCGCATCCGCAGCTCCGCCCCGCGCGAACGGCGCACACCGTCTTTCGATGCAAGGTCCCGTCATGCCTTTCGCTCCGCTCTGTCTCTTGCCGCTGTTCCTCCCGCAAGCGATCTCTCCTCGGGAGAACGCCGATTGGCCTGGCTTCCGCGGCCCCGGCGGGCGAAACGTCGTCGCCGCGCGCGCCTTCCCCGCCGAGTGGAGCGCCGAGAAGAACCTGGCCTGGAGCGCGGAGATCCCGGGCGGCGGTCTCTCCTCGCCGGTCGTGGTGGGCGAACGCCTCTTCGTCACCACCGCGGTGGGGAATGGCGACGAGATCCCGCAGGGCATGTCCGGCGGCATGAAGAGCCCGATGTCGCGCGGCGGCGGCGGGCCGAAGCCGACGCTCGAGCTCTCCTACCGCGTGCTCTGCCTCTCGCTCGTCGACGGCAAGATGCTGTGGGAGCGCGAGGTCGGCAAGAACGTGCCGGCCTACGCGGTGCATCCTTCGAACTCCTTCGCCACCGAATCGCCGACCACCGACGGCCAGCGGGTGTTCGCGGTCTTCGGCGCGCTCGGGCAAGTCGTGGCGCTCGATCTGGAAGGGAAGCTCCTCTGGCGCGCCGAGATCGGCGTGCAGAAGACGAGCAACGACTTCGGCTGGGCGATCTCACCGATCGCCACGCAGGGCCTCGTCCTCGTGCAGAGCGACAACGATGAGACCGGCTACCTCGTCGCGCTCGAGGCGTCCACGGGCGAAGTGCGCTGGCGCGCGGACCGCGGCAAGGGCACGAGCTGGGGCAGCCCGGTCCTCTGGCCCGCGGAAGGCGGCGAGCAGCTCGTCTGCTGCGGCGAAGGGCGCGTGGTCGCCTACGATCCGAAGAGCGGCGAGCAGCGCTGGCGCGTCGAGGGCTTCGGCGGCTCGTTCAGCTCGTCGCCGGCGTGGGACGAGGAACGCCTCTACTTCGGGAACTCCGGCCCCGGTCGTCCGGGCCCGCTGGTCGCGGTGCCGAGGAACGCGAGCGGCGTCGTCGATCTGAAGAGCGCCGAGCCCGCCGTGGCTTGGAACGTCGAGAAGGCCGGCCCCGGCTTCTCCTCGCCCGTCTGCGGTGGCGGCTTCGTGTATGTGCTCGGCTCCGCCGGCGTGCTCGCGTGCTACGACAGCAAGAGCGGCGAGCGCCTCTACCGCGAGCGCTTGCCCGACGCGGCTACGATCGTCGCCTCGCCTTGGATCGCTGGAGACGAGCTCTTCGTCCTCGACGAGGTCGGCAAGACCTTCGTCGTGAAGCTCGGCAAGACCTTCGAGATCGCGCGCACGAACCAGCTCGACGGCATCTACTGGGCGACGCCGTCGATCGCCGGGAACGCGCTGCTGCTCCGCGACGCGCGGAAGCTTCACTGCGTCCGCGGCTGAGCTCGCTCGCGTCGCCGCTCTCGCGCGCCTAAGCTCTCGCTCCGTTCCTCTTCGCGGAGCCCGAGCGATGCGCACGATGCGCGCCCTGCAGATCACGCGCCCCAACGGACCCTTCGAGCTGCGCGAGCTCCCCGTGCCGGAGCCGCGCCGCGGCGAGCTGCGCGTGCGCGTCGAGGCCTGCGGCATGTGCCACAGCGACGTCTTCGCGAAGTCGGGGCAGTACCCCGGGCTCGTGCTGCCACGAGTGCTCGGCCACGAGGTCGCGGGCCGCGTCGAAGCGCTCGGCGAGGACGTGCGCGGCTTCCGCGTCGGCGATCGCGTCGGCATCGGCTGGAACGCCGGCCACTGTGGAACTTGCCTCGCGTGTCGCGCGGGCGACTTCCCGAACTGCGTCGAGGCCCAAGTCTGCGGTCTCAGCTACGACGGCGGCTACGCGGAGTTCCTCGTCTGCCCGGCGAACGGCGTCGCGCGTATCCCCGACGAGCTCGACGCCGCGCACGCGGCCCCGCTGCTCTGCGCCGGCATCACCACGTTCAACGCCTTGCGGAACAGCGGCGCTCGTCCGGGCGACACCGTCGCCGTGCAGGGCATCGGCGGCTTGGGCCATCTCGCGCTCCAGTACGCGGCACAGCTCGGCTTCCGCGTGGTGGCGCTCTCGCACGGCGCGAGCAAGGAAGCGCTCGCGCGCGAGCTCGGCGCGCACGACTACATCGACACGCAGCGCACCTCCGCCGCCGAAGGCCTCCAGCGCTTGGGCGGCGCGGCGCTCGTGCTCGCCACCGCGCCGCACGCGGCGGCGATCGCGAGCACCGTCGATGGCCTGACGCCGCGCGGCAAGCTCTTGATCGTCGCGGTCCCCGACGAGCCGCTCTCGATCTCGGCGCTCGCGCTGATCTCGGGTCGCAGCGTCGCGGGCTGGCCGAGCGGCAGCGCCATCGACTCCGAGGAGACGATGCGCTTCAGCGCGCGCACCGGGGTTCGACCGCGCATCGAGCGTTTCCCGCTGGAGGCGGCGAACGAGGCTTACGCGAAGATGATGGAGAACCGGGTGCGTTTCCGGGCCGTGCTGGTGCCGTGAGGCGCAACGGGAGGAAGCGCGAGGTCCGGCGTTCTCAGCACAGGATCTCGCCCAAGGCACGCGCCCACTCACGCGCGGGGAGCACGAGGACGCCGTCGTCGATCTGCCGACGTTCGCCGAGATAGACGGCGACGGCGCGCTGGATCACCTTCTGCTCGAGGAGCTCGCGCAACGCGCGTCCCGACTCCGAACGCCACTCGGCGCTTCGCGCGGGACCTCACTGGTTCGCGAGCCGCACCTCGCGCCGCGCGTAGCCCCATGCCGAGAGCAGAAGCACGCAGCCCAACGCCCCGGTGATACCGATGCGGTAGGGCGCGGCGAGCTGCGCCACATCGTAGAGCCCGATCTTCGCCATGATCGCGCCGAAGCCGATCAGCGCGAGCCAGCGCATCTCGACCGCTCGCAGCGCGAAGCCGAAGGCGAGAACCGCGCCCGCCGCCGCCGACGAGTAGATGCTCATCGCCGCGGCGCGCGCTTCGAAGGACGCGAGACCGCGCGTTTGCTCGAGCACCTCGGGCAGGCCCGCGCCGTAGCCGACGAAGCACGCCAAGATCCGCAAGACGCGCTTCACGGGCAGCTCGTCTGCACGGGCGGCCAGATAGGCCACCAAGGCCACGACCGCGAGCCCCGTCGCGCAGCGGGGATTGAACACGGCCGTGCTCGCGAGGAAGCGCTGCTCGGCGACCAGGACGATCGAGAGGACGAGATACGCGCACGCCAAGGCCCACGTGCTCCAAGCGTGCGGCGACGAGAGGCGCGCTTCACGCGGCCCGCTGAGCGCGATGCCCGCGGCGAGCGCAGCCATCTCGCCCGCGAGTGTCCAATCGCCTGGAACGCCGCGCTCCTGCAAGCGATCGACCACGAAGAAGAGTGCGGCGCCGAGCGCGACGTAAGAGAGCACGAACGGCGTCGAGCCCGTTCCTGGCTTCGATGCGAGGCGTCGATAGCCCGCGCAGGTCGCGAGCAAGTAGAGCGTGTGCGCGAGGCCCGCGAAGGCGGGCGCATGGCGCACGGCGAGCGCATCGACCTCGCGGAATCCTGCGATGCCGAGGACCAAGAGCGCGATCACGGCCGGGATCGCGCGCAGGCCGCCGTCCGGAGCGCTGCCAGAGGCACAGCGCCACGTCCATCCCGCAGCGAGGGCGATCGAGAGCGCCGCGATGGTGCCGCCGTTCCCGAGCGGTGTCGCGACGCTCGCGAAGGAGAAGGCGAGCGCCGCGAGCCAGGCCAGACTCAGGATGCCGAGCACGGGCAGGGTGAGTGCGAGCTCGACGTTGCTCTGTCGTGCGCGAGCGCACGCGGCGTAGGCGGCGCACCACAGCGACGCGATGGCGCAGGCGAGCGCGACGAGCGCTTCTTCGCGGCAGAGCGAGAACGAGCTCGCAATCGTCAGCGCACCGAGGAGGAACGCCGCGGCGCGGATGCCGCTTTGCGTGGCGCGCGCCATCAGCACCGCGGGCAAGAGCAAGGCGAGCAGCAGCCAGGGATCGAAGGACGTCCGCGGCTCGAGCGCCAGGCAAGCGAGCAGCGCGGCGAGGAGCACCGCGGAGCGGCGCTCGCCGAAGTAGCTGGAGGCGCCGAGGCAGAGCAGCCCTGCCGCCGCGGTGCAGAGGACGGCGCAGCCCTCGCGGTCCCAGCCGATCTCGGCGAAGGTGCCCGCGAAGTTCGCGGCGATCACGAGCAGCAAGGAGCTCGTGAGCGCGAGCGCGCGCACGACTTCGTCCGCGACGCCGCGACGCGCACGCACCAGGAGTGAGAGCGCCGACCAAAGGCCGGCGGTGCCGAGAGCCACCTGCCAGAGCACTTGCTGATCGGCTCTCGTGCCGCGCAACGCGAGCGGCGCGAAGGACGCGAGCGCGCCGACGAGGACGCCGCCGAACGACCAGCTCGCGCGATGCGGTATCAGCGTCGCACCTCGCAGCGCGAGCACCCACTCGGGCGCGGAGAGCCCGAGGAGATAGGCCTGGAGGTGCACTTGCGTCGAGTGGTCCATCCCGCCGTGCCGCACGAGCCACGCGGCGATCACCGCGAGCGCGCCCGCGAGGGCGAACGCGCGCGCGCCGCGCCAGCCCCAACGCCGTTCGGTGTACGCGGCCCAACCGTGGAGCAGCACGACATAGACGAGCAGCGAAGTGCGCGCGTCGTGCGGTGAGCCGACGATCAGAGGGGCTGCGAACGCGCCGATCAGGGCGACGTGGGCGAGCTCGGCTTGGCCAGCGATGCGCGCGAGCGTCTGGCCCATCGCGCAGGCGGCGACCAGCAGCGCCATCGCCGCGGTCGGATCGATGAGCTCGTAGCGCAAGCGCGCCATGGCCGCGGCGAGATACGCGGCGGCGATGCCGCCGCCCCAGAGGATCGCGACGTAGGGCTTCGCCGCGCGCCCCCGCAAGAACGCGCCGGCTCCGATCAGCGCGGCCGCGAGCGCGTAGGTCGCGAGCACGCGCATCACGGGCGCCATGCCGTCGTGCGCGAGCTGCGCGAGCCAGGCCGCGGCGAGCAGCACCGCGGCGATGCCGAGACGTCCGAGGACGGTGATGCCGAGGTAGCTCTCCCAACCGCTGCTCTTGCTCGCAGCTCCGGCGGGAGATCCCGCCGTCGCGCTCGCTCCGCTGCGCTCGCGCAGATTCCCGGAGGATGAGCCCGGTCCAGCGGACGTCGCCGGCATTGGCGGCGGCTCCGCGGCCTTCAGCGGAGGTGGCGGCGTCGGAGCGAGGCGCTGCGGTTCCGGCGTGATGGGGCGCGGTGCCGCCGCGGTTCTGGCGGGAGCCCAGGGGATTGCCGGGGCCGCGGGGCTCGTCGGCGTCCGTGGAGTTCCCGGCGCTGCAGGCACCGGAGCTGGGTTGCCGCCCATCTCGAGCTTGCGCTCGATCGCCGCCAAGCGCGCGTCGATGCGCGCGAACCACTGCTCGAGCTCCATGTCGGCCACCTGAAGTTAGCGTTTGCTAGTCGCCGGAATTTAGCGGACGCTAACCGCATGGTCAAGCCGGTTCCTCATCGCCCCCCGCGGCGCCTCGCGGCGCCGGAGCGCAAGAGCGAGCTCTTGCGGCACGCCCTCCCGATCTTCGCGGCCCGCGGCTACGCCGGCACGACGACGCGCGAGCTCGCGAAAGCGGCGCGGATCACGGAGCCCATCCTCTACCGGCACTTCGCCTCGAAGACCGAGCTCTTCCTGGCCGTCCTCGAGTGCGCCGAGACGCGCGTCCTGGAAGCGCTGGCCTCGATCCTCGAGTCGGCCCGCGGAGCGAAGGGGCGCCTCGAAGCGTTGGCCGAGGGGCTCGAGCCTCTGCTCCACGAGCTGCGCTTGGAGCTCCGCGTGTTGAATGGCGCGGCTTCCGCCGAGGTCGAGCCGGCGATCGCAGAGGCGGTGAAGCGGATCTACGCGCGACTCGCCGAGCGCCTCGGCGCGGCGCTCGCCGGCTCGGGCTTGCGGCGCGGGCTACGCTCCGAGCACGCGGGGGCGTTCGTGCTGGAGCTCGGGCTCGGCGCGGCGCTGCTCCGGCCGCTCGGGGTCTCCGTCGTCACCGAGGAGAGCTACGGCGCACAAGCGAAGCGCTTGATGCTCTTGGCGCTCACGGGGGCGTTGCGCTGAGGCATGGAGGGAGGTGCGAGCCGCGGCGAGAACGGCTGCGCTCGCCGTTGGTCTCGATCTCCTCCGGCGAGCACGGAGTGAGCGCGGCTCCGCGAACGCAGTACTTCGGCTCGTCTCACCGCGCCTGCGCCGCACTCCCGACCAGCCTCTCGATCGCGTGCGCGCCCTCGCGATCCGCGAGCACGAGCACCTCGTCCTGCGGCTCGAGCGTGGTCTTGCCGCTCGGCACGACGAAGTCGCCCTTCCGGCGGATCGTGATGATCAACGCACCCGCTGGCAGCGCGAGTTCGCTGAGGGCCTTGCCGGCCGCAGGCGCATCAGCAGCTACCCGCAGCTCGAAGATCAGCGTCGTGTCGCTCGGCGCGCTCGCTCCTCCGCCGCGGCGCGCATCGAGGATCACGGCCTCGGCCTCGATCGCGCTCGAGCCGAAGGCGCCGAGCATGCGGCGCGCGAGCGCGTACGCGAGCTCGAGCTCGCCGTGGACGCTCGCGGTGTTGGGCTGATTCGCGTAGAGGGATTGCTCCGCTTCGCGGTGGACGCGGACGCAGATCGCGGCCTCGGGGTTAGTCGCGCGAACGTGCTCGACGGCGACGCGCGAAGCGGCGGCGTCGGGAATGGTGATCAGCACGGCGCGCGCGGTGGCGACCCCGGCGCGATCGAGGAGCGTCGGGCTCCCGCCGTCCCCGTAGAGCGCGTGCTCGCCGCGCGCGCGCAACGTCTCGACGAGCTTCTTGTCGAGGTCGATCGCGACGAAGGGGATGCCGCGCTGGCGGAGGATCCCCGCGAGCACGCTGCCGACGCGACCGTGGCCGCAGAGGATGGCGTGGCCCTGGAGCTGCTCGGTCTCGTTCCACGTGAGGCGGCCGAGCTTGCCGGCGCGGCGGTGGAGGAAGCGCGCGAAGCCGGGGCTCGAGAGCAGCGCCTTCGAGATCGGTGCGACGCCGCGGAAGAGCACCGGGCTCGCGGTGATGCTGAGCAGCGCCGCGGCGAGGACGAGGCTGCGCGCGTCCTCCGGTAGCAACCCTTCGCTGACGGCGAGCCCCGCCAGCACGAAGGAGAACTCGCTCACCTGCGCGATGCCCGCGCCCACGCAGAGCGTGTCCTTCAGCGGATAGCCGCGGAGCAGCATGAGCGCGCTGCCGGCGAGGGGCTTCAGCAACAGCACGACCGCGAGCGAGAGGAGCACGGGCAGCGGCGAGCTCAGCACGAAGAGCGGATCGAAGAGCATCCCGACCGCGACGAAGAAGAGCACCGCGAACGCGTCGCGCAGCGGCAGCGCGTCGGCGGCGGCCTGGTGCGAGAGATCGGACTGTCCGACGACCATGCCGCCGAAGAAGGCGCCGAGCGCGAGCGAGACGCCGAAGAGCTCCGCGGAGCCGTACGCGATGCCGAGCGCGATCACCAGGATGGCGAGCGTGAAGAGCTCCTTCGATTGCGCGCGCGCGACGATCGACAGCAGCCGCGGCACGACGTAGCCGCCTCCCACGATGACGAGCACGGCGAGCAAGCCCACCTTGGCAATCGTCCAAGCGATCGTGAGCGGCAACGAGCCTCCGCCGCCCTCGCTCGCGCCGAGCGCAGGCAGGATCACGAGCAGCACGACGGTGATCAGGTCCTCGACTACGGACCAGCCGACCGCGATGCGCCCCGCGGCCGAGCCTAGGAGATCGAGCTCGAGGAAGCCGCGCACGATGACGACGGTGGAAGCCGTCGCGAGGCACATGCCGAAGACCAGCGACGGCGCCGTTCCCCAGCCGAGGTTCATCCCGATCGCCGCGCCCGCCAGCACCGCGGTCCCGCTCGCGACCAGCGCGCCCGGCACCGCGATCGCGCGCACCGACCAGAGGTCCTTCCACGAGAACCCGAGCCCCACGCCGAACATCAGCAGCACGACGCCGACATCGGCGATCTGGCCCGCGACGGCGGCGTTGCCCACGAAGCCCGGCGTGTTGGGCCCGACGACGATGCCCGCGAGCAGGTAGCCCACGAGCGGCGAGAGGCCGAAGCGGCGCGCGAGCGTGCCGAGGACGAGCGCGGCGGCGAGGCCGATGGTGACGGTGGGGGCCCAGTTCATCGTTCGGTGCTCAAACCTTCCACACGATCCCGCGCCGCCAGAGCAGCCACAGGATCCCGAACCACATCGCCACCCACGCGAGCGCATACGCGAGCGACGCGAGGAACGGCTCGCCGAGCGGCGCGAAGACGCTCCGGTAGATCGCCTGCTGCAGCGAGAGCGACTTCCCGTCCGCGCCGGTGATCATGATCAAGCGCCCGATCGTGCGCGCGAGCAGCGCGCTGCCGACGAAGACGAGCAGCGCGTTGACGCCGTAGATCTGCAGCGGGCGCAGCCAACGTGCACCGCGCGGTCGCTCGCTCGCGAGCAGGAAGAGCCCGAGGCCGCTGGTCGCGATGCCGCCGGTCCAGAGTGCGTAGCTGCTCGTCCAGAGCGGCTTGTTGATCGGGAAGACCCAGCCCCACACGGCGCCCGCTGCCATGAGCAAGGCGCCGCGAACGAGGAGGAGCTGCAGCTTCTCGGCGCTCGGGCGTTCGCTCGCGAGCACGCGTCCCATCGCGACGCCGAGCAGCGTGGTCGCGAGCGCGCCGAGCGTGCTGAGCAGACCCTCGGGATCGTAGAGGCCGCGCGTCGAGGACCACACGTGGTCGCCGAAGAGCGTGCGATCGAGCCAGCCCGCCAAGTGATCGCCCTTGCTGTTCCAGTCGGGGGCGCCGCCGTCGGGCGTCGGGCAGAGCCCGAGGAGCGGCCAGTAGGCGAGCAAGCACCCCGCGAGCACCGCGACCTGCGTGCGCGGGCTCGTGGTGAGGAAGAGCGTGGAGGCGAGCGCATAGCAGACGCCGATCCGCTGCAGCACGCCGGGGAAGCGCACTTCGAGCAGCGGCGCGAAGAGCGCGCGTCCCTCGACGAAGGTGATCAACGGGAACGCCGCGAGGAAGATCCCGATCGCGATCAGCGCGAGCGCGCGGCGCAGCACGCGCGGCAAGAGCTCACCGAGGCTGGCACCGCGCTCCCGCGCGCGGCCGAGCGCGGGCACGATCGCGACGCCGACGGCGAAGAGGAAGCTCGGAAAGACGAGATCGGCGAAGGTGCAGCCGTGCCACGCGGCATGGCGCAGCGGCGCATAGACGTGACCCCAGTCGCCCGGGTTGTTCACCAGGATCATGCCCGCGATGGTGAGGCCGCGCAGCGCATCGAGCGCGAGCCAGCGGGACGCGGCGCGCGGGGCGGCGCTCGACTCCGGAAGGCGAGAGGGTTCGGACGGCTCGGCGGTCACGCGATGGCTCGGCACGGGGCGCGGAGCATAGCCCGCGCGCGCGCCGATCGCGACGGATGCCGGCGAGCTTCAGCGCTTGGCGTCGAGGGCTCGCTGCAATTCCGCGCGGAGCAGTGCCACCTCGCCACCGGCGCGCTCGGCTTCGTCGAGCCAGACTCGATGAGCGTGGCGAGGAGACTGGGCGCGTAGCGCTTCCGCTGCGAAAGCGATGCGCAGAGCCGCGCTGTCGTCCGCGGCGAGCCCGGCGCGCGCGACGGTCTCGGCCCAGGACTCTTGCTCGCAAGCGAGCATGGCGGCATGGAGCGCTGCCATCGCACGGTGGAACTCCTGCGCCGCGAGCTCGCTTCGCTCGCGCTCCTCGCCGGCTCCCGCGAGCGCTGCCCGGTAGCGGTTCACGAGCTGCTCCGCATGCGCGAGGGGCCAGCCGCGAACCACGCCCGCAGCTCGATAGTCCTGCTTGTCGAGATAGGCCGCGTAGATGTCCTCACGCAGCTCCTGGAGCGAGTTCTGCCAACGCGGCTCGCCGCGCACGGCTTCGTACCAGCGCAGCGTCTGCTCGCGGTCGCGGAGCTGCGCGTGGAGGGCGACCCAGTCCCTGGCGGATTCGTGCTGACCGGCGAGGTCCTGCGACCAGAGCGCGAACGCGGCATCGCGTCGCGCGGAGAACACCGCGCGCGCTTCCGGCAGTCGTCGACAGAGCTCGCCGATCTCCGCGGCCCAGTAGCTGAGACGCACGCCGCTATAGTCCGGGTCGCGTTCGAGGCCGTGATCCCAGAGCCAGAGGTAATGCGGCAACGCGTCCGCGTTCGCTCTCCGCTCGAGCAAGGCCTTCGCGAGCTCGTGACGCTCGGCGGCGTCCGTCGAGCTCGCTTGCTTCCGCAAGCGATCGAGGAGTCGCTCGCCGCGATCGACGCCCTCCAACCACGCGATCAGCTCCGCAGGCTCTCGGAACCCGCCCAGGCGGTCGAACTCCTCCTCGCCGCGGAACACGACGATCGTCGGTACGCTGCGAACGTCGAGCGCGCGCGCGAGCTCGGGCTCCGCGTCGAGATCGATCTGCACCGCGAGGGCGCGGCGCTCGACCCAGGCGCGGAGCTGCGGGTCGATCCAGGTCTGCTGGTCCATCTGCTTGCAGGGAGCGCACCAGCTCGCGGTGAAATCGACGAGCAGGAAACGCGACTCCGCGCGCGCCTTCGCCTGCGCCTCGGCGAAGCCGAGCTTCGCGAAGAGCGGCGGAGCTTCGCCTGCGGCGGGCAAGCTCGAGAGGAGCAGGTGCAGGGAGAGCGCTGCGAGGAAGATCATCGTCGAGCTCGAGACTAGCAGCGCCGCATCGCTGCGGCGCTGGATCGAAGCGGAAGTTCACGAGTCCCGCGGACTCGCCCCGAGCGTGGTTCGGAATCGAGTCCGCCGCCTTGCACCGCGGAGCAGAGTGGAAACGCGCGCCCCTCGGGTTTCCGTTCTCGTCCTCTCGCAACCTGCCTCGCCCGACGTCCGCACGAGGGAGCGTCCTGCGCCGATACTTGGCGCGGTCTCCACATCGGCACAAAGCCCCGACGCCTCCAGGCTCCGATCCGAGCTCGCGGACGGTCGAGGAACGCAGGTGCTCCAGGACCGCAGCGATCACTCGGGCGCGCGTACCGGTCCAACGCTCGGCACGTCGACTTCGATCGCGGCCTCCGCGCCGCCCTTCGGCCTGCACACGAGGCGATAGCGCCCCGCGGGGATCAGCTCGAAGCGCACGCGGCGCTCGGCATCGGGAGCCGCGAGAGTGATGGTGCGCCCTCCGTCGCCGGGCCAGTGCAGAGCGCAGCGGTAGCTGATCTCACCTGGAGGAAGCTGGACCACGAGCTCGTGCAGCGCGGGGCGCGCGAGCTCTAAGCGCTGCGTGCCCGGAGCGAGCTCGAAGTTCCGCGTGAGGAGCGGCCATTGCTGGGCGAAGCCGCGCGCGCTGCGCTCGAGGCAGAGCACGGCGAGCTCGTAGCTGCCGGGCTGCAGCGCAGTCTTCTCGCGCTGCGGCGCGAGAGACGGCGGATCGTCTTCCGCCGTCGGACGCGCCCAAGGCTCCATCGTCCTGGAGGGCAGCGCCGGTGCGACTCGGCGGAGACCGAGGGTGATCCGCGTGAGCTCGGCGGGGGAGAAGCCGACCAGCTCCACGACGAGGTGCGCCAACGCGTCGAACGCGACGCGTACCTCGCTCGCGGCGCCGTGCTCGTAGAACACCGTCTGCTCGCCCAGCGTGCAGCGCACGCGCACGTAGCCGCGCGCGTCGCTCGCGCCCTCGGGAAGTGCCGGCTCCGCGACGAGGTAGGCACCGTCCTCCGCGCGGCGCAGGTGCTCGCACTCTTCGAGCCCGCGTTCGCCGACGAGCGCGCCGGCGTAGACCGCGGTGTGGCCGAGGTCGACACCGGCGGGAGCTTCCACGACGACGCGGAGCAGGTGCTGCTCCGCGGGCTCGATCTCATGCAGCACGACCTCACACGGGTTCGCTTCGAGCGTCGCGATGGCGACCTCGCTCACCGCTTGGCTGCCGGAGAACACGGCGAGCGCGTAGCGCCCGGGCGCGCGTTCGGCGAAGGAGAAGCGGTACTGCGTGTTCGCGCCGAGGCTCAGCTTGTCGCTGGCGGCGAGCAGCGTCTCCGTCGTCGCGCTACCGGAGGAGGCCTCGATCATGTGTACGGCCAGACCGCGTCGTAGCCCTGCGTCGCGAGGAGCGAAGCGACCGTGGAGCGCGGGCCGCGGCTCGAGTCGCAGCGCGACGCGCTGCGGCCCGCGCACGAGCTCCACGCGGCGCTTCTCCGAGATCCAGGCGCCGTCCTCGGTGCGGGCTTCGAACTCGACCGTCCCGACGGAGATCGCGCGCTGGCGATCGTTCGCCGTCCAGCTCGAGGCCGTGCCGCCGAGGTCGGAGCTCCAGGCCAAACGCGCGCGCGGGAGCGCGCCTCCGTCGGCACGCGCGAGCTCGAACTCCACGAGCGCCAGCTCGAGCGCGCGGATCTCTCCCAAGTGCTGCGGCTCGAGGCCGTACAGCGAGCCGCCCGACTCGAGCTCGAGGCGCAGATCGCCACCCGCCGCGCGCAGGAGGAACGCCTGGTTCGCCGGCAGCCCCTCGAAGCGGAACTCGCCGCGCGCGTCGCTCGTGGCTCGACGTTGGCTCGTTCTCCGCGCGAGCTCGCGCTCCGCGGTCGTCCGCAGCCACTCCTCGAGCGGCAGATCCTCGTTCGTCGCGCGCGAGACGAAGGCCGGCTCCTCGAGCACGAGCTCGACGTTCGCGAAGGGCTCGCGTCGCTCGAACGAGCGCACGAGCCGACCCGAGAGCACGGCTTCTCCGCGGCGAACCGCCGGCACCGCGAGCTCCGCGGTCCAGCTCGAGACTGCGGCCGACGCGGCGGGGGAGCGCTCGATGACGATCGGTGGGTCTGCTTTCGCTGGACCTTCCGCCCCGGGCTCGGCGAGCGCGGGTCGGGGAGCGGACACGGCCTCTTGCGAAAGCTGGAGACTTGCAGGCTGTGCCTCGCGATCCGCAGCTCGATCCTCAGAGCTCAGGAGCCCGATCCCCAGTCCTGCCGCGAGTCCCAAGGCAAAGGCCGCGCCGGCTCTGACCCAACTCATCTGCACCTCCGCGATCCGCGTACGAGCCCGTTCGGGCGGCGCGCGATTCCGCGCGACATCTTGCCGCAGGGCTCGCCGCTGCATAGAACCAAGTCGCCCCCCAAGCCCGATCCGAGCTCGCGGACCGTCTCCGCCGAGCCTTGGGGAGCGCCGCGATCGCGACTCCCCCCGTCGCGGTCGTCTGGCCAGCTCCGCTGGCCGAGGAGAGCGACGAGATGCTGAGCCCGAACCGAGTCCTTCAGGTTTGTCTGGTCTCCGCCATGTTCGCGCCTGCGCTGCAGGCCTTCGACGAGAGAGGCGCGAGAGAGAATCCGAAGCCCATCGCGGCACCCAGCCAAGACGACCTCGCTTGGCAGGCCGCGTGGCGCGCCAACCGCAACGCGTTGGTCGAAGCGCATCCCGGTTTGCGCCACGACCCGACTTCGATGTTGGTCAAGTTCGCGCCGAGCGCGAGCGCGGACGAGCGCGCCTTCGTGCGGGCCTTGGTCGGCGCGCGCGTGCTCGAGACCTGGGCGCTGGTGCCCGGACTCGAGCACCTCTGGATCCCGACGGTGCCCGAGGAGGCGATCCCCGTGGTCGAGCACTTCGGCAAGCTGCTCGGCGTGGTCGAGTTCGCGGAGGTCGATCATTTCTACCGCCTGGGCGCCACGCCGAACGACACCTACTACTCCCTGCTCTGGGGCATGAACAACACCGGGCAGACGGTGAACAACGATCCCGGTGCGGCGGGCGCCGACATCGACGCGAACCTCGCGTGGGATGTCACCACCGGTTCCTCGAGCTTCGTCGTCGGCATGGCCGATTCGGGCATCCGCGCGACGCACGAGGACCTCGCGGCGAATCGCTGGACCAACCCCGGTGAGATCGCGAACAACAACATCGACGACGACGGCAACGGCCGCATCGACGACACCTGGGGTTGGGACTTCTGGAACAACGACAAGGATCCGACGGACGACAACGGTCACGGAACGCACACGGCCGGCACCGTCGGCGCCGTCGGCAACAACGGCAAGGGCGTCACGGGTGTCGCTTGGAACGTGAAGCTCTGCGGGCTGAAGATCGGCTCGCGCACCGGCAGCGTCTCGAGCACCGCCGGGATCAGCGCGATCAACTACTGCGTGGGCAAGGGCATCAAGGTCTCGAACCACTCGTGGGGCGGCACGGGCTTCAGCAGCTCGTTCGATGCTGCGGTGACGAGCGCGCGCACCGCGGGCCACATGCTGGTCTGCGCGGCGGGCAATAGCACGATCAACAACGACGTGACACCGTTCTATCCCGCGAGCTACACGCAGGACAACATCCTCGCGGTGGCCTCGACGGACAACAACGACGGCATCTCGACCTTCTCGAACTACGGCGCGACGCGCGTCGACCTCGGCGCTCCTGGGACGAACATCGCGTCGACCTACATCAACCGCAACAGCAACAACACCTACGTCTATCTCAGCGGCACCTCGATGGCGGCGCCGCACGTGACGGGTGCCTGCGTGCTGGTCTGGTCGGTGAACCCGACGTGGACCTATGCGCAGGTGCGCTCGAAGATCCTCTCCACCACGCGTCCGCTGGCGAGCCTCGCCGGGAAGTGCGTGACGGGCGGCATCCTGAACGCCAACGCCGCGGTGCGCTGATCCGAGGCGATCCGATCGTGCACCGCTCGCGCGGTGCGGCGATTCAGGCGAGGCGAGGTGTGGGGTTCCACCACACCTCGCCTTTCTCTTGGATGGCGAGGCGAGCGCGCGCACGCAGCGCTTCCATCTCGTCGGGAGCGAACGGCGTGAACGCGCGCGCCGCGGCCCACGCGGCATCCTGCTCGTTCGGGAAGGAGAGCCCGAGCAGCGCGACGTCGGGATCGAGCGTCAGCGTGTAGCGGACGCACTCCTCGACTGAGAGCCGCGGCAGCAGCGCACCGTCCGGCGCCGCGCCGCCGGAGCTCAACTTCCCGCGTGGGCGCTGCGCGAGCGGGCGCTGATAGCCCTCGGTGTCGCCGAGCAGCTTCCCCGCGCCGAAGGTCTTGAAGCAGACCGTGCCGACGCCGAGCTGCCGCGCGAGCGGCAGCACCTCGGTCTCGTAGCGTCGATCGACGAAGGGCCCGAGCGGGAACATCACCACGTCGCAGGTGCCGCTCCGGAGCGCCGCGAGCAACACCTCGGGATCGTGCGAGCTGATACCTCGGAAGCGCGCGCGCCCGCGCGCCACTTCGCGCCGCATCTGCTCGAAGCCGCCGCCGCTCTCGAGCAAGCGCGCGAGATCCGAGGTCTTCGAGCACGCGTGGAAGACCAGCAGGTCCACGTGCTCCACGCGCAAGCGCCGCAAGCTCTGCTCGAGCTGCGGGGCGAGCGGCTCGTGCAGGTGATCGATCTTGTCGATCAGGAAGACCTGCTCGCGGCGCCCATGGAGCGCCTCCCCGACGATCTCTTCGCTGTACCCGTCCTCGTAGTTGGGCGCGGTGTCGATGAGGTTCAGCCCGGCATCGAGCGCGCGGCGCAGCGTCGCGACGCAGCGCTCGAGCGGCACCGCGCGATCGGCGAGATCGCCGATGCCGAGGCGCGTCGTGCGGAAGCCCGTGCGGCCGAGCTCGCGGTAGGGGGAGAACATCACGGCGTGATCTCGTGGCGGTGGTTCGCCGCGACGAGAGCACGCCGCGCGCGCGCGATCAAGGGTGGCCGACGCGACAGGCGATGCCCTGGCTCAGGCGCAGCGGCGTCGCTTGGCCCGGCACGAGGCAGCCGAGCTGCGCGTGATAGCGGGCATCGAGGAAGTGCACTTGGTTCGGTACCGAGAGGTTGAGCCTCGCGTAGGCGGAGCTGCCCATCGTGAAGCCGAGCACCACCTCATGCGAGACGAGAAACGAGCAGCCGCTGAAGCCGAACGGCGCGAGATCGAAGGGCAGCGCGCCGAAGCTCGCCTGCGTCGAGGAGAGGCCGATCATCCAGAAGCCGAGCGCTTGAGCGGGGACCTGCGTGCAGCGCAGCTCGAAGAGCTCGCCGATCGCGGGCACCCCGGCGGGATAGAGATCTGGAGCCGCACTGCCGCTGCCGCAACCCGCGCCGAAGAGCACGGTGCCGCTCGGCACGCGATAGCCGTGGATCGACACGCGGCCATCGAAGGAGCCATTCCGCGAGTGCAGCGGCGCGCCGATCGCGAGCTCGCTCCTGCCATCGCGATCCCAGTCGCCGATCGCGGCGATCGAGGAGCCGAAGCCCGAGCCCGCGGCTCCGACGAGCTCGGTGATCTGCCGGCCGAAGCGATCGTAGATGCGCACCACGCCCGCTCCGCCTTGCGCGCTCGGAGCGCCGATCGCGATGTCGTTCCAGCCGTCGCCATCGAAGTCGCCGGCGGCCGAGAGCGCGTGGCCGAAGTCGCCGATCGCCGCTCGGAGCTCGAAGCGCAGCGCGCCATTCGCGCCCGAGAGCACGTACACGCGCTCGTCGGTGCCGGAGGCCAGCACCTCGGAGCGACCGTCGCCGTCGAGGTCGCCTGCGGCGGCGACGCGGCCGCCGACGTTCTCGAAGTCGCGAAAGAAGGGGCCCGCGTGCCATAGCGGCATCGCCGCCGAGAGCCGCCGCGGATCGAGCACCGTGACGCGCCCGGTGCCGTTGCCGTAGGCATCGGAGAGCGGCTCGCCCACGATGAGGTCGGGCAGCCCGTCGCCGCTCAGATCTCCGATCTCCGCGATCGCGTGGCCCCAGCGCGTCACGATCGTGCTGACGTACGTACCGATGCGTTGGGCGTTCGTGCCATCGAGGAAGCGCACGAAGGAGTAAGGCGATTGATTGCTGTTCTCGGGGGCCGAGATCGCGACATCGGCGCGGCCATCGCCGTTCCCGTCGCCGATGCCAGCGATCCCGGTTCCCAACTCGGAGCGGGTCTCGCCGTCGACGCGCCAGAGCTCGACGCCGTTCGCACCGGAGAAGACCCGGACGCGCCCGGCGGCGTTGTTCACCGCGGGACTCCCGCCGGCGAAGTCCGGTACTCCGTCGCCGTTCACGTCGCCGAGGGCGGCGACCGTCGTGCCGAAGTAGCCGAAGCTGTCGACCGCGAGCTGACGCACGCGGATCGCGCCAGTGCGCGAGCTGCGCAGGTAGACGGCCCCGGTCTCCACGATGCTGGCCGACGCGCTGTAGTCGTGGAAGGGCTCCCCGATCACGAGGTCTTTCACGCCGTCGCCGTCGATGTCGTCGATCGCAGCGAGAGTCTGGCCGTAGCGGCCGAAGATCTGAGAGCCGAAGGTCTCGGCGAGGAGGCGCTGGGCGGAGAGGGGCGCGGTGGAGAGCGCGGCGGCGAGGCCGGCGCCGAGGAGGCGAGCGTTCATGGCGAAGGCACCACGGGAAGGTTGGTTTGCACCCTCTCCCGCAAGCTCCCCGCCAGGAGCGCCACTCTTCTCCGATCAAATCGGTGCCAGGCCGCCTTTGGATCGACGAAGTCCACGCCGTGTCGAGGGCTTGCTAGGTCACGGCCAAGCCACGCGCGTGAGCCCGCCGGCTTCGACCACGAGCTCCTTCGTCAGCTCCTCGCCCCGTGCCCCGATGCCGACGAGGCGCACCTTCGCCCCCGGCGGCAAGCTCGGAAATGCCGCGCGACCGAGGCCTCGGCGTTCGCGCTGCAGCTCGAGCTGCCGGCCCCAGGAGGAGTGCACGGGGCCGCTCGCGAGCTCGAGCAAGTAGGCCGCGGGCGGTGGCATGTGCTCCAAGCCGACGCTCGCTTCCACGAGCAGCCCCGTGGCATGGGGTGCGATGACGAGAGCTCCGGTGCCCTCGTGCGGCGGCGTCTGCACGAGCAGCGCCTGATTGTTGCCGAGGCCGGGGACGTCGAGCTGGAAGAGCAGCGGCCCGGACGGCAGGTCGACTTCGAAGCGCCCTTCTCCGATCGATCTCGACTGGCGCCAGACCAGCTCTACTCCATGGCCGGGAGCGCACGCGGCAACCCGCAAGGTCGAGCAGCCGACCCAGGGCTTCTCTTCGCGCTCGACCTGCACGACGACGTGACGTTCGCCGACGACCAGCTCGAGCTCGCGCGTCTCACCCCCTTGCAGCGTCACCGTGTGCACGAAGATCTCGCTGGACCAGCAGCGATAGGATCCGGGCTCGAGCGGTTCGAATGCGAAGACGCCGTTCGCATCGGTGTGCGCCGTCCAGTCGCGATTCGAGTTCATCCGCTGCGCGTGGATCACCTGCTGCGCGAGCGGGCCTTGCTTGCCGAGCAAGCGGCCGCGCAGCAGGGCCTTGGGCGCGACTTCGAGCGCGACGCGCGCGGTCGCTCCGGCATGGATCTCGAGGATCCGCGGCGCGGCGTAGGTCGACCCGCACGACGCGCGCAGGAGATACGGACCGGGCGGCAGCTCGGAGAACGACGCGCGGCCTGCCGTATCGAGATCCGCGGCGCGCGTTCGTTGTTCGGCGTCCTGCAGCTCCACCTTGCCGCCGTTCGCGAGCGCCTCGGGCGCGGCGGACAACGACATCTCGAGCGCGCCGAAGCCCGGGGTGCGGAACGATTCCGTGGCGAGCCGACCGGGTGCGACTTCGATCACACCGCTGAACGCTCCGCCGGCGGAGCCGTCCTCGCCGCAGCGCAGCACGGCTCGATAGCGACCTGAGCGCAACGGAGCGGAATACAGCGGCGTTCTCGCTCCGCTCGCCGGTGCTTCGATCTCGCCGCGCCGATGCGTCGCGAGCCAGTCCCACTCGAAGTCGCCGAGGAGCTCGTCGTAGAGCTGGATGCGCAGCGGCAGCGCAGCGTTCGCCGGCAGCTCGAAGGCGATGACGCCGAAGGGCCCGTCCAGCTCCACTTCGAGCCCTTCGCCCGGCGAAGCCAGCTCCAAGCTCCCGAGGCCCCGCGGCTCATGCGGCAGGATCGGGTCGTACCAACCGCGGCGCTCGGCGATCAATAGCAGAGGTCCTTCGCCGATCGCACCGGCGAAGCTGCCATCGCTGCGCGGTGTGAGCTCGAGCACGCGCACCGCGTCGCGGTAGAGCACGACACGAAGGGCAGCGAAGTCGATCGGCAGCGCGGAGACCAGCTTGCCGCCGATCGGGCGCTCGGGAGCGAGCTCGATCTCGCCGACATCGGTGGTGCGGCCCTCGAAGAGCTCCGCGGTGATGCCGCGCGGCTGTAGAGTGCCGAGGCTGAGCTCGCCCGCGCCGGGCGTGAGCTCGACCAAGCGAAACTGCCCTCGCTCATCGGTGCGCGCGACCGTGTTGCCTCGCCCTCCGGCGGACGGAGTTCCGAACCACTCCACCTCGACGCCTGGCGCCGGAGCGCCGTTCGCCAGGACGACGCTGCCCCGCAGCTCGGACCAGCCTTCGTGAGGTGTCACCTGCACCTCGGCGACGCGCGTGCGGAGATCGATCTGCGCCTGCACGCCGCCCTTCCAGGTGTCGCCGACGCAGACGCGCAAGCTGCTGCCGCAAGGCCAGCCCGCCGACTCGAGGCGACCATCGGCGCCGCTCCGGCCGAGTAAGCGACGCGAGCGCCAGCTCCAGCGCTGCTCCTCGGAGGCGAAGGGCGAATCCAGCTCGAGGTAGAGATCGCGGCCCTCGAGTGGGGCGCCGCCGGCATCGACGACGCGAATGCGCAGCAGCCCGAGCGGGCAGAGCTCGATCGCGCCGTCTTCGGGCAACGCGCGCAGAGCCTCTCGATCGAAGTGGCGAGCGAAATGCTCGGTGTGCACGAGCGTGAGCCCGGCGGCGGGGAGAACCGCGGGGAGCACGAGCGCGCCTTCGGCATCGCTGCGCGCGAGCACCGGCGCTGCCTCCTGCGTCGATCCTCGTTCGAACCCGTAGAGCGCGGCGACCTCCGCGATCGGGGTCACTCCATCGATGGAACGTACGCGCACGCGTTTGCCGCGCTCGTCGCTCGCTGCCGCGGATTCGGTGGATGCTCCGCGCGCCGCGTCGCTCGTCGCGCGCACGGCCGCGCCTTCGCGCACTGCGTCTCTCGCTTCGCTCGCGTTCTCACGGTTCTCGCTCGTGCGCAGCTCGGCGGACTGCGGTGCTCCGCCATCGATCCACCCGCGGAACGCGTCGCGCCCGATCCATCCGAGACACGCCAGTGCGGCCACCGCTCCGATCCAAGCCAACGGCTTCGCGCTCATCGTCGCTGCTCCTACGCCCGTCGAGAGGGGCTGCCAACCCGTGAGAGGCCAGAGCGCCGCGAGACCACCTTCGCGCCGCGCGAGCTTCTTCCGGAGCTCCTGCAAGCCGCGCGAGACGCGCTTCCGCGCCGCCTCTTCGCTGAGGCCGAGCCGCGCGGCGATCACCGCGGGCTCGAGCTCCTCGAAGTAACGCAGGAGCACGGCGCTGCGGTGCGGCTCGTCGAGCTGCAGCACGGTCTCCACGACGCGCTGTAGCTCGGACGCGCGCTCGACGACGGCATGCGTGTCGGGCGCGAGCTCGCTGCGCGCCACGCGTCGCTCGCGTGCGACGCGCCGCCGACGGCTGCGGAGCTCGAAGCGCCAGCGCTTTCGAAGCACGCCCGCGAACCACGAGCGCTCGGGCACCGCGCTCGCGTCCTGCGCTTGGCGCTGCAGCGCTGCCACGAGCGCGTCTTGCGCCAGATCCTCCGCGGCATCGAAGCCGACGAGCATGCGGCGCGCCAACGCGCGCACCCACTCGCTGCGTTGTAGCAGCGCTTCGGCCGCCGGGCTTCGGAAGGAATCGCTCATCGCTCTCCTGGTTGCCGCCGCTCGGTGCTCGTGACCGACTTCTCCGAAACCAGCCGCTCCGGCTCGCCGTGCACCCCATCCGCGCCATCCGGTGATCCCGTTGCACAGTAAAGGTGCCTGGCACCCTTACTGTGCAACGAGGGGGGAGGGAGGGTGGGCTACCAGCCGAAGCCCGAGCAGGACGCGCATTCGACGCCGTTCGCCTCGCCGTGGGAGCGGCACGCCAAGCAGGCGCGGGCTCGCGCGGGAGCGGCGGGGACGAAGTCGGCGAGCTGCGGAGTGGTGCGCACGCCTTGGACCAGCACGCGGAAGCGCGTGAGCTCGTCGTGCTCCTCGTCGACGGGCAGCGCGAAGAGATCGAGGTCCATACGCAGGAGGCGGCCTTCGCGCGAGAGCCCCCAGAAGAAGAGGTGGGCCGCGTGGAGGGGCAGCGCCGCATGGCGTGTGCGCAACTCGCGCTGCGCGAACAAGGCGAGCCCTTCGGGCAGCGGTGTGGCGAGCACCTCGTCGACGATCGCGGCCGCTTCCGTCAACGGGCGCGGGGCCACTCGTCGCGTGAGCTCCAGCACTGTGGCGCCGAGCGCGGTGAAACGCTGCTCGTCCGTCGCGGCGTGTAGCGCTTCGAGCAGACGCGGCAAGCGGGAACGCGCGTGAAGATCGGGGTCGACGGGATCGGTCGTCATCGACGCGATACGGCGGCGCTCGCTCTCAGCGCGGAGGCCACGCGAGGTCGCTCGGCCTGACACCGCGGCGATGCTTGTTGAAGCCGAAGGGCAGCGGCTCGTAGGTGCCGATCAGCGAGATCTCGAGCTCGGGCTGGATCGCGACCTCGAGGCCGAGCGACCAGAGGCAGGCGTTCACCAGCAAGCGCCGCGTGCCGACGTGGAGGAACGCCTCGCCTGCGCCGAGCGTCGTGGTGAAGATGCGCGCTTCGACTCCGTTGGGCGCCTTCCAAGAGCGCGTCCACGCCACGGGCATCATCGGCGCGTTCAAGTCGATGAGCTTCTCGCTCTTCTCGTCCTTCGTCGGCGGCGCCGGCGGATCGTCGGGCTTCATGCCAGAGAGCACCTCGCCGAAGAGCAGCGTCGTGCAACCTTCCGGCAGCGGGAGCCGAACCGTGTACACGTCGGAGGGATCCCACACCGTCTTCGGATCGACGCCGACCAGGATCGGATGCGCTTCCGCGCCGGGCGCCATCACGCCGCGCGTGCTCTGCCATCCGTGGCCGCCGTGATGATCGATCCACGTCTCGCCGAGCACCTCGCGACCGAAGCCGCCGCGCCACGTGGAGCTCCGGATCCCATAGCGCTCGAACTTCGAGTCCTTCTTGAGATCGAACGCGTGCGTCGAGGTGCGGAGCGCCACGATCGGCTTCCCCGCCTCGACGTAGCGCGCGATGTGTTGCATCGCTTCGTCGGGCCAAACGCGGAGACGCACGAAGAGCACGAGCAGATCCGCTTCGGCCAGCATCTCGAGCCCGGTGATCTCGTCGCGCACGTTGGGATCGATCGTGCCGCCCTCGCGCTCCAGCGCGAAGAGCACGGTGCAGGTAGCGCCGAGCCGTGCCAGCTGGCGCCCGAGCTGCGGCAGGCTCTCCTCGCTGCGGTACTCCTCGTCGCCGGAGACGAGGAGGATCTTCTTGCCTTCTAAGGGACCGCTCTTGCCGACGTAGCGGACGAAGGGATCGGCGGGCGCGGGCGCGGGTTCCTGAGCCGCGCCGTGCCCACACAGGAAGAGGAAGGTGCCGAGCGTGACGCCGCGAAGGCGTCGTGAAGTGGAGGCGTGGTGCATCTGAAGAGCGTAGGATCCGGCACGCGTTCCGCCCAGTCTCTCGCGGATCTGCTCGCCATGTCCCCGCCCACCCTCCAGCACTTCCGCGTCGCCGATCAGCCCGTTCTCCCTTGGAAGAACGGAGGCGGCACGACCCGCGAGGTCGCGATCGCGAAGCACGAGCACGGCGCCGCTTTCCGCTGGCGGGTCAGCGTGGCGCAGGTCGCGAGCGACGGGCCGTTCTCGCTCTATCCGGGGATCGACCGGTCGCTCTGGCTGCTGCGCGGCAAAGGCATGATCCTCGACGTGGAAGGCGTCGAGCGTCGGCTCGCGCAGCGCTTCGAGCGTTTCGACTTCCCCGGCGAGAACCGGATCACGGCGCGCCTGATCGATGGGCCGACCGAGGATCTGAACCTCATGGTCGAGCGCGCGAGCACGCGCGCCGTATCGCGCCTCTTCGCGCTGCCGGCGGGCGGCGCGGAGGTCGTGCGCGCGGAGTCGAGCTCGACCGGCCGAGATGGCGAGCACCTCATCGTCGTGCTGGGCGGCGGGCTCGCGTGCTTCGTCGGCGGCGAGGTGGTCGAGTTGCAAGTCGGCGATGCCCTGCGCTGGACCAACGTCGTGGGCGACGACGTGCTCCTGCGCGCGCAGGGCGCGCGCGTCGAGCTGCTGCACGCGAGCTTCGTGGCGCGCTCGAAGTGAACGCTCGGGTGGTTTTGCTGCGGTGCGGAGCTAGCGCCCCGGCAAGCGTCGGACTCTCTGGTCTCCGCCGAGATCGAGGTCGATCACGTACCACTGTCCGTCGTGGGGGAGTAGCTCGTATTTGCGAGTGTTCCCCAGTCCGCAACCAACTCCGCTCAGGCGAAGGTCGCGCGGACAGTCGTTGAAGTCCCTCTGCAACACGAGCTCCCAGCGCCCATCGAATCTGTCTGCGAGCCTGCCGAACTTCCAGCGCACCCCGCGCTCCGCAGCACAGCTCTTCTCCGTGCATCGCTCGTGGGATGGGGAGCTATGTTCGATGCGGAGGCGCGTGAACGTGCTGTGCTCCACGGGATCGCAGAAGACAGGGTCGAAGCCGTGGACCTTCATCTCTGTGAGCTCCCACTTCTCCGCCATGGCCTGGAGCTCTGCCAACCCGAAACGCTGTACCTGCCTGCGATCTGGCTCGCGGGCAGCACTCCTTCTCTCGTTGGCGGTCCATAGCGCTTCGATCGTCTCGAGATTGGCGTGAAGCAGGCCGTGATCCAGCGCCGTCTCTCCCGCGGCGTTCCTCCGCTCGCGATCGACGCCACGCTCTAGCAAGAGGTACACGACGTGGAGCCGAGATTCGGCGACGGCGAGGTGCAGCGCTCCGTTGCGCTGGAGGTCGAGCGTGTGGAGGTCTGCGCCGAGCTCTCGCAGCGTTTCGATCATCCATACTGTGCCGAACTGGCAGGCGATCAAGAGAGGTGTGCATCCGTCGTCGTCGATGGATTCCAAGTCTGCGCCGCCAGCCTTCAGCAGGCGCGATACCTCGGGCTCATCGCAGCGGGCGGCCGCATGGAGCGGGGTCCCGCCGTGGAAGTCGCGCGCGTTGACCCGAGCGCCAGCCGAGAGAAGGAACTCGACCGCCTCGAGATTGCCCGCGTCCGAGGCATGCCAGAGCGGGGTGCACTCCTGCTGGTCGCGCACTTCCACCGAGACGCCAGCCTCGAGGAGCGACCGGAGAATGACTGCGACGGAGGCCGAGCAGGGCGTGCTGGCGGCATAGCTGATCGCGGGAATGCCGTCCTCGTCCCTCTCGTTTGGATCGGCGCCGGCGGCGAGCAGCGCTTTCACCAGCAGGGGCTGCCCGCGGATGCAGGCATCGATTAACGCGCCCGCGGGAACTGCGGTCGTGCCACGCTCTAACTCGATCGCGAGGCTGGTTCGCAACGCGCTCCAGAGCTCGGCGAGAGGGCCGCCCGTCGGCTCGGAGGCGACGCCATCGAGCGCCAATGTCGAGAAGCGAAGCACCAACGGATCGAGGAGCGGCGAGGGCGCGGTGAGTGCTTGCTCGGTGTCTGCCCAGGCGATGGGCTGATCGGAAGCCGCAGGCGTCAGCCCGAGGACGAGCCACACGAGCCCGAGCGGCATGGCGACCAAGGCGGACGCGGCGACGAGATGCTGGAGCGACATGGGCGTTCCTCGCGAGCGAGGCCCGCCGCGCTGGCAAGCCCCGTGCCTCGGCGGAGTTCGGGCTAGTAACCCGCGCTCCAGCACGTCCGCGGTTACGAGCGAGGAACGCGCGAGCGCATTCCGTACCGCGTGCTCAGCGCAGGATCGACCGCGGCTCGGGGGTCTCGCCGCGCAGCACGCGCACCACGTTCTCCGCGGTGAAAAGGCAGGCGAGGCGATAGGTGCGCTCGGTGAGCGCGCCGACGTGCGGGGTCAGCACCACGCGTTCGTGCGTGAGCAGCGGATCGTCGGCGGTGGGGGGCTCTTGCTCGAGCACGTCGGCGGCGAAGCCGCCGAGGTGGTTGGCGGCGAGGGACGCGCGCAGGGCGGCGCCGTCGATGAGCTCGCCGCGCGCGGTGTTCACGAGGTAAGCGCCGCGCTTCATCGAGGCGAGCTCGCGTTCACCGATCAGGCCGCGCGTCGCCGGGTTCAGCGGCACGTGCAAGCTCACGGCATCGCAGGTCGCGAGCAGCTCACCGAGCGGCAGCGTGGGCGGGAGATCGCTGCTTGCGCTGGAGGTCGAGGCGCTCCCGTCGCTGCGCTCGGCGCGGAAGACCTCCATGCCGAACGCGCGCGCGAGAGCGGCGACGCGCTTCCCGATGTTGCCGCAGCCGACGAGGCCCAGGCGCAGCCCGGAGAGCTCGTGGCCTTGGAAGTGCTTGCGCTCCTCCCAGCGGCCCGCGCTCACGAGCTTCGCGGTGCGCGTGATGCCGCGCGCGAGGTCGAGGATCAGCGCGATCGTGTGCTCGGCGACGGTGGCGGCGTTCGCTCCCGGTGCGTAGACCACGGGGATGCTGCGCGACTTGGCGTAGATCGTATCGACGTTGTCGAGGCCCGTGCCGGCGCGCGCGACGGCGCGGAGTGCCTGGCAGCGATCGATCAGCTTCGCGGTGATGCGCCCGCGGCCGCGCGTCAGGATCGCCCGCACCTCCGAGAAGTCGTCGATGTTCTTCTCCGGGGCGTTCGGGTCCTCGGCGCGGAGGAGCTCGTCGCAGGCCGCGAGCACGCGCTCGGCGTCGGCGTGGAGGCTTTCGAGCAGCAGGATCATCCGCGTGGATTCCGAGCTCTTAGGCTCAGGCGTTCTCGTGGCCGCCTTCGGGGGCGCCGCGCGGAATGCGATAGACGCCCGGCTTCGGCTCGACGAGGTCGTCCTCGAAGAGCTTCGCGTCGATGCGCGCGCCGGGCTCGCTCGAGATCTCGATCAGGTTGCCGTGCGGGTCGCGCACGAACATCTGCATCTTGCCGCTCGGGAGCTTCCGCACGCGGCCCCACGGGCGCGTGTCGATGGCGCCGGCCTGCTTCGCGCGGCGGAAGACGCCTTCGAAGTCCGGCACCTCCATGCAGAAGTGCGCGCGGAAGGGGCGCAGATCCGGGATCGCGTTCATGTGGATCTGCTGCCCGCCGCGGAGGCGGAAGAACTGCGACTCGAAGCCCTGGTCCGGTGTCGCGTCGAGGGCCAGCCCCAGCACGTCGCGATAGAAGGCGACGGCCGTCGGCAGATCATCGACGTTCACGTTGACGTGTTGGATGTTCGGGTCGGGCGACATGACGCGTTCCTCGGACGGGGGGCGCACAATCTACTCGGCGCGTGCGCCGAACGAGAATCAGCGCCGCGTGAAGCGCTTCACGAACTCGGGATCGGGCTCCACGCCGAAGCCGAGCCCGCGCGGCGGCGCGAGCGCCCCGTCGTGAAGCTCGAGGTCGATCGAGGCCATCTCGCGGAGCAGCGGGGCGCCGCCCATCGGCACCTCGCAGAACGTGCCTGCGGGGCTTGCGAAGGCGAGCGTGCGCGCGGCTTGGAACGAGATCGCCGATCCCCAGCAGTGGGGGGCGAGCTCGAGCCGGTGCGCATAGGCCAAAGCCGCGATGCGGAGCCCTTCCGAGAGCCCGCCCGCGATGGCGAGGTCCGGCTGCAGCACGTCGATCGCGCGCGCCTCGATCAGCTCCGCGAAGTCGAACGCGCTGAACTCGCTCTCGCCCGCGGCGATCGCGACGGAGGCGCCGCGGCGCACCTCGGCGAGCCCGGTGCGATCGTCGGACATCACCGGCTCCTCGACGAAGCGGAGGCCGAGCTCGGCGGTGCCGGCGCAGAAGCGCTTCGCTTGAGCGACGTTCAGCGTGCCGTGCGCGTCGCACATGATCTGGATCGCGGGGCCGAGCGCTTCGCGCGCCGCGCGAGCGCGCGCGATGCTGCTGCCTGCGTCGCCATCCATCGCGCCGATCCGCATCTTCACCGCGCGGAAGCCCTGCGCGACGTAGCGGCCGAGCTCCTCGCCGATCTTCTCCGCGCTCGCCCAGCCGCCGCTCGCGTACGCCGGAACGCTCGGGCGCGCGGGTCCGCCGAGGAGGTCCAGCACCGAGAGCCCGCGCGCCTTCGCGGCGAGGTCCCAGAGCGCCAGATCGACGCCGGCCATCGCGGCGACGTGCACGCCGCGCCGCCCGAGCACGGGCATCGCGCGGCCGAAGCGCTGCGCGAGCCCCGCGCGCGAGCCGTTGTACATGCGCGTCCAGAGCGCATTCACGTCGAGCGCGCTCTGGCCGACGAGCAACGGGCGGAGCTCCTGCTCGACGATCGCGACCAGGGCCGCGGCGTTGCCGGCGCTGCCCACCGCGGGCTTCGCTTCGCCGTAGCCGACGAGGCCGCCTTCGCCGTGCACGCTCACCAGCACGCCATCGAAACAGGCGATCAAGCCGAAGTCGGAGCGATGCTGCATCTGCGGTGGCAGCGGGACGTGGAGCCAGGCGGCTTCGACGCGTTCGATCTTCACGCTAGGAGCTCGTTGCGCGCGGGCCGCGCGCTCAGCGGATCAGCGGACGAGAGGCAGCAGCGTCGCCGACGCCGTCTCGTAGATGAAGGTGTAGAACTCCTCGCTGAGCAGGCTGCTGCCGTGGTCCTGGATGAACTTCAGCTGCTCGGGCGAGATGTCGACCGGGTTCTTCTCGATCTGGTTCGGCCACGGCGAGACGGGCGTGCGATCGACGGGCGGCACGGCCTCCATCGTGAGCGCGCCCTTGTAGCCCACCGCGCGCAGCGTCGCGACGAAAGCCTTCCAGTCGATCGAGCCCATGCCCGGCGCCAAGCGGTTGTTCTCGGCGACGTGCACGTCGGTGAGCAGCGGGCCCACGAGGCGGACCGCCGCGAGCATGTCCTTCTCCTCGATGTTCATGTGGAACACATCGAGGCAGACGCCGCAGTTCTTGCCGACGGCCTTCGCGAGCGCCACGGCCTGATCCGCGCGGTTCAGGAAGTAGGTCTCGAAGCGATTCAGGGGCTCCAGCGCGATGCGGATCCCGTGCTTCTCGGTGAAGTCGTAGATCTCCTGCAGACCCGCGACGACCCACGCCCACTCCTCCTCGGGCGTCCCGTCCGGCACGACCTTGCCGACGGTGGCCGGCACGATCGTCATCTCCTGCCCTTCGAGCTCGTGGATGAACTGCGCCACCGACTTCATGTACGCGACGGTCGCGGCGCGTTGCTTCGGATCCTTCGCGGCGAGGTTCCGCTGCCCGAGGGTCAGCGTCACCGAGCCCCAGCAGCGGATGCCGTGCTTCTTCAGCAGCTCGCGCGAGGTCTTCGAGGGGAACTGCTGCGGCTCGCCGCTGATCTCGATGCTCTCGAAGCCGAGCCGCTTGATGCGCTTCAGGGTGACTTCGAGGGGTTCGGCGCGCATCCAGTTGTGCGTCGAGAGGTGCATGGCGGGGCTCCGGGTGAAGAGGGGAGACGGGGCGCTCAGGGGCGGCGCGTGGTCTCGGGGAGCTTAGCTCGCCGCGGGGGGACATTGCACCTGCGGTATGGGCTTCGGCGCGTGTCGGCCGCGCCGAAGCTCCCGCGCGCGAAGCACTAGTCGTTGGCATCTCGCGAGCGCGCTCCCTCTGCGAACGGGATCGCGATCGGGCGGAACGGTGAGCCCGAGGCGCCGCGCAGCTTCAGCGGAGCCGCGAGGAACGCGAACTCGTAAATGCGCTCTCGCGAGAGCTCCTCCAGCATCAGCACCTCGATGATGGGGACGCCGCGCTCGGCGAGCAGGTAGGTGTGCACGGGGATCCAGTTCTCCGGCTCGGGCGAGGGCAAGGCCTCGAGGGAGAGCGAGTCGGAGCCGATCGCGATGGCGCCGTGCTCCTCCACGAGCCAGCGGGCCCCCGCGAGCGAGAGCCCCGGTTGGTCGTTGATGTACGCCTGCTCGTCGGGCCACACCGTCATGCGCCCGGTGCGGATGGCGATCACGTCGCCGGGC
>JAEUHW010000361.1 GCA_016793245.1 Planctomycetota bacterium | reverse complement strand
GGGCTCTTCTGAGCGATCGCCTGGATGGCGCTGACGCGGGCGGCGGAGGTCACGGCAAGGGTCTCCCGTGAGTGCGGGATGGAGGGGCTGGAGTCGAACCCAGCAGGGTAGAGATTCTCTGCTCCCACTTCTAGGAGCGGGTGGTGGGGAGGCGGGCTTTAGGAGGCTTTCGGCAGGGACCCCTGCCCAGGAGGGGCGGGAGTTCTCCCCGCTCGCCCCGGCTCCACACCCTCGGGCCTAGATTTCCCGTCCTCGAACACGCTCGACGAGCCGAGGTGCGGCAGTCGTTCGCGGGGAGTGCCGGGGATCGTCAACGCTGCGCCGAGTGGAATGATCTCGCAGCTGGTGGTTACTCGCGGCCCTGGCTCGCTAGCGCCATGTCGCTCGTCCCTTTCCCTCCGCGCATCGCGCGGTACCCCGAGCGTCTCCTCCCGACTCGACCGCCCTCGCCGCTGGGCGAAGGCGAAGCTGAAATCGATCTCGGACTCGGCCGTAGCGCGCGATCGCGCTGGCCCGTGAAGGGGGACTCTCGACTCCTCAGGAAAGGTACGCCATGTCGCACTCCCGCTCGCTCCTCGTGGCGCTCGTTTTCTCTAGCGCTTCCTCTATCGCGGTACTCGGGCAAGGCGCGGATCCGCAGCCGCCGTTTGCGCCAGCGCAGCAGCTCTCCCCACGCTATGCCTTCACCCGCCTCGCGGATTGGAACGGCGATGCTGTGCTCGATCTCATCGGCGGCGAGAACGATCTGCGGCTCTACCTCCAGCTCGGAGCCGGCGGTGGCCTCTTCGTCGAGCCGCCCGCGACCTTGCCGTTCACGGCGGTTCGCCGCATCGGCACCGGAGATCTCGACGGCGACGGAGACTTGGATCTCGTCGCCGCGCGCTACGCCGACGCGGCGCAGATCCTCTGGAACGACGGCAGCGCGAGCTTCACGGCGGGACCGACGCTCGCGTTCTCCGGAGTCACCGGCTCGGATCCAGAGATCGCTGACTTCGATGGCGATGGGCGAGCAGACATCGCGCTGCTCAGCTCTAGCACAGGTGTCGCAGGCACGTTCGTCCAGCTCTTCTTCGACGACGGGAGCCTCGCCTACGCAGCGACTGCGAGCGTGATTCTGAGCTCGAGAGCCAGTGCCCTTGCCAGCATCGAGCTCGACGGACGTGCACCGCGCGAGCTGGTCGCATCGACCTCGTCCGGAGCGCTGCTCTCCCTCGCTTCGAACGGCGGTCGGAGCTTCGTCGAGGCCTCGATCGGCGCGGCGACCTATGGCACGCGGATCGAGCAGGTCGTCGATCTCGACCGGGACGGGCGAGAGGATCTCGTGCTGAGCGGGCTCGCGAGCAGCGGCTCGGGCTTCGCAACGAACGGCGTGAGCCTGGCCTACGGCAACGGCTCCGGCGGCATTCGGGACGTGCGTGTGCTCTATGCGGGCTCGAACCTCGTGCAGATGGCTCACGCGGGTGCCTTCGATGCGACGGGCTCGCTCGACATCGCCGTTGCCTTCGCGGGCGAGCTGCTGCTCTGGACCTCGCGTTCCTCCATTCCAGCAGAAGTGTCCCTGCCGGCTTACCGAGTCCTCGGCAGCAGTCCGAGCGCGGCGACGGTCGGCGACCTCGATGGAGACGGAGACCTCGATCTCCTCGGTCGGGACGATCGCTTCCTGCGCGCGCGCATCTGGCAGAATCGCGCGCGTTTCGAGCTGCGCGTCCCGTTCGACGAAACGGTCGGGAGCTCGGTCTGGGATGCGGCGCAGCCGGATGGTCGCGGCCAACGTCTGCAGGTCCTCGGGAACGCTCTCTGGCAAGGCGATCCTGGGCTAGGACGCGAGGCCTTCCGCGGCAATGACGCGGGGACCGGAATGCTTGCGCGCGGCAGCAACGCTTGGCTCGCGAACAACGGCATCCCCGGTGGGCCTCCCGTCAGCGCATCGGGCTCTTGCACCATCGCCTGGTGGCAACGCATGGGGGGGACGGGGCCCCAGCAATACGTCGAGCTCTTGAACGCCGCGGGCTTCCAGGTCTTGACGGGCGTCGCACCGCAAACGGATCGCTTGGTCGTGCTACGCGATCCGGCGATCTTCCCGAACGGCTTGCCGCCCTTGGTATCTGCGACCTCGATCTCCGCTCCGAATCGCTGGCTCCACATCGCGATCGCGTTCGATGCGGCGACGCGCCAGGTCCAGCTCTACTTCGATGGCTCGGCAGACGGTGCACCGGTTCCCGCGGGGACGCTGCCACAGGGCGGCTTGCAAGTCGTCTCGTTGGGTGCTCCCACCTACGGCGCGCCGGCGACGACCTGGTTCGACCTCGACGAGCTCCGTTACATCCCGCGGCGCTTGAGCTCCGCCGAGATTCCCGGGCTCCTGCGCGGGCAAGCGATCACGGTCGCTTCGCTGGGGGACGGGTGCTTCGAACGCCGAGCGACGGAAGGACTGCACGTGCAGGTGGGTGCTCGAGCGGGCTCCTTCGTCACGCTCGAGCTCGACACGACGGGACTCACGAGCGGTGCGGCGGTGATCGCCTTCGGGCTCTCCTCGGCGCAGCTCGGCGGTCTCCCGCTGCCGCTCGATCTCGGCTTCGGCTGCCTTCTGCGCACGAGCCTCGAAGTGCTCATTCCATGGAACGTGGGAGCCTTGGCGACGCTGAGCGTGCCGTTGCCCGTTGCGCCGGGCGCTCTGCAAGGGCATCTATACGCGCAGGGATTGATCTTGGGTGTGGGCTTGCAGACAACGCGGGCGTTCAACTTGAAGCTGCACTACTGAGAGCGGCGGGTCGATGTCTCCGAGTCGGTGGCCGTCCATCAGCTCAGCCCGGGAGTGGGGATCGCGGTGAGCCGCTTCCGCCTGACGAACCTCTCGGGAGCGCCGGTGCGCTTGAACCACTACTCCTACGTCGACTTCGACATGTACGGCACGCAGAACAGCGCGCAGGGCCTGTCGACTTTCATGGCTCGCTACCACCGCCTCACCAGCTCGACCTCGGTCACCGATTTCGTCGAGCACTTCGGCTATGGCGCGGATGGCGACGCTGTGCTGCCATTCGCGACCCTGCGCGCGGCGATCCTGGCCGGCTGCCCCGACTACGCGACCTCGCCCTTCAGCCCCGGCGGCCAAATCGGCCCTGCCGACTATACGGGCGCTTTCCAGTGGAAGGATCGCATGATTCCTTCGGGGACGAGCTTCGAAGTGTGGGTAGGCTTCGCGCACAACGTCTCGGTGCGCACTTGCCCCGCCGCGCTCGCGACGGCTTACGGTGCGGCGAGCGGCAGCGGCTCGGGCATCCTCCTCGGCACCTCTTCGGTCCTCGGCGATTTGCTGAGCTACGAGATCTTGGGTGGAGCCGCCGCAGCGAATCAGCCCTGGGTGATCTTCTTCGGGCTGAACCAGATCAGCCTCCCGATCTCCGGTCTCGTGATCCTCAACACGCTCGACCTCTTCTCGGTGTCCCTGACTCTCGATGCCAACGGCGCAGGGGTCGGCTATCTGCCGGTGCCGTATCTGCCGGTCGTCTGCGGCGCGGCGATGCACGCGCAGACCATCTACATCGATCCCTCCTCCCCGATCGGGATCCCGGTTTCGGCGACGCAGGGACTCACCTACACGGTGGGCTCGTAGGGCAGAGATTCCGTCGCCGAGCTCCGCTCGGGCGGCGCGAGGCAGAGCACGCGCTCATCCGAAGAGCGCCGTGCCCCACGCGAAGCCGGCGACCGCGCCCGCGAACGCCGTCGGCAACGCGTACCACACGAAGCCTGAGGCCGCGCGCTCTCCGGCGTAGTTGCTGACGCCGCGCTTCTCGGCGCGATGGATCCCCACGATCCATCCGCCGAGGCCCGCGAGCAGCGCGCATACGAGCGCGAGCAGCACGGCGGCGGCGAAGCGCGCCGGTGGTTCGGGGTCGCCGCGACGGAGCCACCAGACCGCGCGTGCGACGAGGACGAAGCCGAGGAGCGCGCCGGGGAGGAAGCCGAACGCGAAGGCGAGCAAGCCGCGTCGCCCTTCGCGCTCGGAGACGCCGCCCCGCGCGAGCGCGAGGTAGGCGGCGACGAGGCCGAGGGCGCCGGCGAGGGGGGTGGCGAGCAGCGCGAGGACGATCGACCAGAGGAGGTCCACGGACGGCGGGGGGAAGGGAGTGCGCGGGAGAGAGGGCGGTGCTCCCGGAACCGCCTCCGTCGTCGCGCATATCGCGCTGTACCGAGAAGCTCGCCGTGTCGTACCTCCAAGTGCGCATCGCGCGATCGCGAGCCCGGGAGGAGGGTGAGGTCGCTCCATCCGAGGACGCTCTCCACCATGCGCACCGTGCTCTCATCGACCGTCGGCTTCGCCCTAGCGATGCTCTCCGCGACCACCTCGGCCCAGGTGCAAGCGACCTACGCTCCATTCGGGAGCGGCTGCCCCGGCACGGGGATCGGCATCGGCGAGAACCACATCGCGCCCGCGGCGATGGCGACGAGCTACGGCTCGGGCAACGCGATCCCCTTCGGCTGGACGCCGGTCGTCTACCAGGAGCTCATCTCCGGCAGCGAGCGGCCGACGCCCTTCGTGATGAAGGCGCTCAGCTTGCGCCAGCCGCGTCTCGGGCCGCTCTCGAATCGCTTCCTCCTCGACTTCGAGATCCGGGTCGGCGCCACCACGAAGACGCAGGCCACCATGTCGAACGTGTTCGCGCAGAACTTCGATGTCGGGACGCCGGTGGTCGTGCTGCCGCGCACTCAGCTCGAGTTCCCGGACTTCGTGCCGGGAGGTCCGACGAGCCCGACGGACTTCTTCGTCACGATCCCCTGGGTGAACACCTTCGCGTGGAACGCGACGCCGGGGCAGAGCTTCGTGATGCAGGTCATCGTGTACGGCAACAGCTACGGCGGCATCGCGGCGGGCTACGCGTTCGATTCGACCGGCGGGAGCTCGATCGCGCGGCTCTACGGCTCGGGGCCCAACTCGACGAGCGGTACCTTGGAGCGCGGGCTCGGGCTCGTGCTCGGGCTGCGCGCGGAGACGCACACCGCGGTGCCGCGGCTCTTCA
>JAEUHW010000398.1 GCA_016793245.1 Planctomycetota bacterium | reverse complement strand
GGACTGCGTGAAGGTCGCGCTGCGCGCGCTCTGGCCCGAGCACATGGGGCCGGGACGACCGGATCTCGTCGTCTCGGGCATCAATCACGGCGCGAACCTCGGCATCAACGTGATCTACAGCGGCACCGTCGCGGCGGCGCTCGAGGCCGGCATCAGCGGCGTGCCCGCGGTCGCGTTCTCGCTGCTCTACCAAGACCTTGGCAAGGCGCGCTGGGACGTCGCCGCGCGGCATGCGCGCGAGACGCTGGAACGCCTGCTCGCGGGCGGTCCGCTCGCGCCGCACGATGTGCTGAGCGTGAACCTGCCGCTCACCGAGGCCGAGGGGCCGACGCCGCCGATCGTCGTCGCTCCGGCGAACGACGCCGCGATCCGCGATCGCTACGAGAAGGCGACGAGCCCCGGCGGGCATCTCTACTACTGGCCGGTCGGGCACGGCCTCGACTTCGAGCGCGAGGCCGCGTTCTCCGACGTGCCGCTGGTGAGGGACGGCGCGCTCTCGGTGACGCCGCTGCACTTCGATCTCACCGCGCACACGGCGCTCGGGCGCTGGCGCGATCGACTACAGCGCAGCGAAGGCGCGCGCTGAGCCTGCGCGCCGCGGCTCCGCGTCTAGGAATCGCGGCCCACCGCCAGCACTTCGATCTGCGTCTCGACCTCGATCGCGAGCTCGCGGCTCTCTTCGCGGAGGATTCCCGAGCTCTGCTTCGAGATGGCGAGTCCCAGCCGCGGATCGAAGAGCACTTCGCCGCGGAGCGAGAGGCTGGCGTCGCGGCGGAAGCGCTCCGGCGTCTGCAGCGCGACCTCGAAGGCGATCGCGATCCTTCCGTCGCGATCGGGGCGCCGCTCCGCGCTCACGCTGCCCTCGAACGACGGCGCGCCGGCGAGGCCGGCCTCGGCGAGATAGCGCCCGAGCGGCACGCTCCAGCGCTCGCCGATCGCGCGCGGCTCCTCGGGTCGCAGCGCGCCATGTCCCCCGCTCGCGAGCGCGCGCGCGAAGAGCGCGGGCTGGCGATCGGTCTCGTCGGTGAAGCTCGGCGCGCTTCCCGAGAGCAAGCGCAGCGCACCGCTGCGTTCCTCGATCGCGAAGCGCCGGCCCTCGTTCGGCGTCGAGCGCAGCTCCGCTCCGCGACCGCGCTGTTCGCGATGTACGACGATGTCCGCGCTCCGTCCGCGACCTTGCGCGTCGATATCGCGCCAGCGCACGCGGAGCTCGGAGCTCTCGTTCTCGACGCCCTCGACGCGGCGCGTCTCGCGGATCGCGAGCAGCGTGTGCGGCTCGAGGCCGATCGCAGCCGAGGGCTCGGGCCAGCGCGGATAGGGCGAGGTCGGAGGTTCCGGAACGGCGAGCCGCGAGCTGTCGTCCTTCGGCGTTGCCGCGGAAGGCGGCGCAGAGGCGCGCTCCGGTGCCGCGCACGCGCCGAGGGCCAGCAACGCGAGGGCTGCGAGCGATGCCCGCCGCCGACTCACCGGCCCTTCTCCCGCTTCTCGTCGTCCGCGCCTTGGTTGCGCTCCTTCGCATTGGGAGGCATCTCGCCTCCGGCACCGCCGATCGAGAGGCGCCACTCGATGCGCTGCGCCTCGTCGCCGCCGAGCAGATCGGCGTAGCGCTCGAGGCGCGTCGAGGTGCGCGAGAGGACGAAGCGATAGCCGCCGACGGTGAGGTGATCGAGCCGGAGCTCACCTGCGCGGATCGTCGCGCGCGGCGAGCCATCGCGGAACGGCACCGGCGCGCCGGTCGCGTCGTAGATCTCGAGGTTCACGGGCTGCTGCAGGCGCTCGCCGTTCTCCTGCAGCAGGATCAGATCGGCTAGCGCGGCGCGCGCGAGGCGGATCTCGACCTGCTCGCCTTCCGCCGAGGCGAGGATCTCGCGTTGCCGGAGCACGCCGAGCGCGAAGAGGGGAGCCGTGGCCTCGAAGTCGTAACGGCCCTCGGGCAGAGCCTCGAAGCTCGCTCGTCCCTGCGCATCGGCGTGCGCCTCGCGGGCTTCGCCGATCGGGGTGTGGGGTCCTCCCGCGGTGGCGGCCTGCAGCTTCGCGCGTACACGTGCGCCGCTCACGGCTCGGCCGCTCTCGTCGAGCACCGCGACGGAGAGCTTCGCGGTGCGGAGCAGGATCTCGAGGTCGAGCTCCTGCGCTTCCTGCAGCTCGATGCGGTCCACCCAGAGCAGCGCCGAACCGCTCTGCGCGCGCACTTCGAGGTCGAGATCGCCGGCGCCGGCGATCTCGAGCGCGAAGCGTCCCTCGGCGTCGCTGAGCGCGGCCAGCTCGACGCCGGACTCGAAGAGGATGCCGATCACCGCGAGCCCCGCTCGCGGGCCGCTCGCGTCGCGCACCGTGCCTCGCACCTGCGCGATGGGCACGCGCGGCAGGTCGATGTCGTAGTGCTGCTCCGGCTGCTCGGCTTCGAGATCGACGGTGAACTCGTACTTCTCGTCGAAGGCGAAGCGGTCGTCGTCTTCGATCGGATGCGAGAAGCGCTCCGCCGAGAAGGTGTTCGAGCGGACGCCTTGCAGCGGGAAGAGCTCATAGCTCTCGTCGAGCGGGAGTCCATCGAACGCGTAGGCTCCGCCATCGCCCGACGTCGTTCGTCTCTGGAAGTCGAGCCCGGCCGTGCGCAGCCAGACTTGCAACGGCTTCGCCGGAGGAACGCCGCCGATCGTGACGCGGCCGTAGATGCGTCCGCCGCGCGGCAGCACGTAATCCTGGGTGGCGCCTGTGGGGGGCACGTGCAGCAACTGATCGACGAGGGGAGCGAAGCCCTGCTTCTCGATGTCGATCTCGAAGTCGCCGCCGCCCGCGGAGCCACAGCTCGCGCTGCCATCGACCGCGCTGCGCAGCGAGATCGAGCTGCCCGCGCGCGTCACGCGCACGAGCGCTCCGGGGACCGGGGAGCCGCTCTCGTCGAGCACGCGCAAGCGCAAGCGCGACTCGGCATCGAAGCGCAAGCGCACGAGCAGCGGCTCGCTCGCCTTCGGATCGAGCTCGAGAGGCGCGCTCTGCGCCGAGAGACGCTCGCCGCTGCGGGCGCTCACGCGATACCAGGCGCGCGGATCGAGCGCGCCGGTCTCGTAGCCGCCGTTCGCCTTCTCGAGTCGCGTGAGCTCCGCCGCGAGGGGCCGGAAGTGGCCCGGGCTCGGGGTCTGGTCCGTCTTGATCGCGCTCTCGATCGCGAGGCTGGGCTCGCTGCCATCGCCGCCCTCGAGCACGATGCGCAGGCGAGCTCCCGCCGCGAGGACGAGGCGCTGCACCGACGCGTCGTAGCTCGCGCTCTGATGCGTGACCGGTAGGAAACGCCGGTCCTCGACTCCGAGCCAATACCCGCGCTCGGGATCCGGAGAGAGGAAGCGGAAGCGCCCTTCGGCGTCGCTGCGCGCCGTCTCGCGCTCCAGATCGAGCGCCGGGCTCGGCCGCGGCTCGTAGCGCACCGCGATGCCCGCGAGCGGACGCCCATTGCCATCCTCGACGCGCCCCTCGAGCGGCGGCGCGGCGCGCAAGCGCACGCGATAGCCTTCACGCGCCTCGCCTCCCGAGAGGCCCATCATCTCGAGCAGTCGCGTCGCGTAGCCCGGCGCGCGCGCGTGGATGCGGAGGAAGCCGCCGCTCAGCCCGGTGAGGCGATAGTTCCCCTGCGCATCGGAGGTCGCGGCGCGCGCTTCCAGCGCGATCTCGCTGCCCTCGAAGCTGAGCAAGGGCGTCAGGAGCGCTCCGGCCACGGGCTTCCCCGTCGCCTCGTCGATGCAGACGCCGCTCAGCGACGACGGTGGATGCAGGACCAGGGTGCCGACGGGGATCAGCACACCGGGGGCGACTTCGATGTCGTCGAGGATCGTCGCCGCGAACTCCGGGTGCGCGAGCTGCAGCGCGACCGAGTCGCCGTCCTCGACGGCGAGGCCGCGCACCGTGAACTCGCCGTTCGCCGCGGAGCGCCCGACACCGACGCGGCGACGCTCGACGAGGTCGACCACTTCGCAGAGCACTCCCGCGACCGGCGCGCCCGCGAGATTCGTCACGCGGCCGAACACTCCGGTGGGGAACTCCTCGTCGAGCTCCAGCTCCAGCTCGGGATCGAGCTCCAACTCGCGCGGCTCGCGACGACCGTTCGCGACCGAGCTCTCGCGCTGCACCTGTGGCGTCGAGGGCGTCGAGCTCGATTCACCCCCGTTCGCCCCTGGATCGGCGCCGAGGGAGATGCCGCTGCTGCGTGGCTCCTCCGCGGCGTCTTCGCCGCGAAGGACGAGCCAGACGAGCGGCACGCAGAGCAGCGCGAGGAGAGCGAGGGCCCAAGCGGCGGCGCGGCCCGCTTCCGAAGGGCGCGCCGCAGCGAATGGAGGCGACATCGTGCGGAGATGCATGGCGCGGAGAGCCTAACCGCTGCCGCCGCGTTCGGCGCTCAGAGAGTGAGCAAGAAGTGCTCACGAACGGGCTGCAGCGCCGTCAGGCGCTGCGCCAGCAGGCATCGCTGCAGCGCCGTCACGCGCTGCGCCAGCAAGCTCGCTGCAGCGCCGTCACGTGCTGCGCAAAGAGGCCTCGATCGCTGGATCTTCGATTTCTGCTCAGCCTCTCAGCCGCGCCGGAACTGCTTCGCGAGATCCAAGGTCTGTCGCGCGTACGACGAGCCGCACTGGCCGTAGAGCACGTCGGGGCGAGAGGTGGTGCGGAAGTAGCGCAGCCGGAAGACCGGTTGGCCGTCCTCGATGAGGAAGGGCACGTCGTGCGCGCGCACTTCGAGGATCGCCGGCGTTCCGGCGAGCAAGCCGTTCGCCGGATCGGGCGTGTGCGCGCCGAAGCCGTTGTCGAAGAAGCCGGCGTAGTTCGTGCGCAGCTCGCCGATGCCGACGTCGTACGCGACCATCTCGGCGGCGTGATCCGGCGGCACGAGCACGCGCTCGCGCGAAGCGAAGATGTAGAACTTCTCGGGCTCGATCACGACGCGGCCGTCCGGCGCGTAGACCGGGTCGAAGAAGGGCGCGGGATCGATCGTGCGGCGCGCGGCGAGGTCGACGACGCCCCCGAAGGCTTTCGCGCGATACCCGACGGGCCGCGGCCGACCATCTCGGTCGAGCGGCGCGCGAAGACCGATGCGGAAGGTGATCGACCCGTCGGCATCGAAGACCAGATCGCCCGGGGCCAGGGGCGCGCCTTGCGCGTCGTAGGCGAGCGGGTGTCTCGCGTAGAGCGCGCGCACCTCGGCGCCGTCGAGCGCCGAATCGCCCGCGGCGAAGCGGAGCTGGCTCAGCCGATCGCCCGCATGGACCTTGATGGGGAAGGTGCGCGGCGAGACCTCGAGATAGAGCCGGCCCGTGTAGCCCGCGGGAACGTCGTCGAAGCGCGGGTTGCGATCGGTGACGAGGCGCGTGAAGAGATCGAGGCGGCCCGTCGTGCTCTTCGGGTTCGCGCGCGCGGCGAGGCCCGCGGGGAGCTCCAGGCTCTCCAGCAGCGGGATCAGGTAGATCATCCCGCACTCGAGCACGCCGCCGTTCTGGATGTCGAAGGCGTAGAGTGTCAGCTCCTCCAGCTTCTTCGTCACCGGCCCGTCGTCGGCGAGGAATCCGCAGCGCACGCGGTGCACGCGATGTCCGAGGCGGAGATCGATGCTGGCCGGTTGGAGCTGGTCGTCCTCGATCGGCCGCTCGGCGCGGAGCTTCCCTGCGGAGATGAGAGCGCGGATCTCTCGATCGACGAGGATCCCTGCCTGGGGGCCGCTCGGCGCTCCGCTGCGCGTCGTCGATCGATCGGTCGTGGGTTCGGGCACGGCTTTACACTCCCGAGCCGCGGGGCTACCCTCTTCGGCTCGTTTTCCGAGCCGGACCCTCTACATGAAAATCCACGAGTATCAAGCCAAGAAGCTCCTGGCCGACCGCGGTGTCGCGGTGCCCCGGGGCTTTGCGGCGACCACGGCCGCCGAAGCCGGAGCTGCGTTCGCGAAGCTCGGCGTCGGCATCGCCGTCGTGAAGGCGCAGATCCACGCGGGCGGCCGCGGCAAGGGCCGCTTCGCCGGCGCCGAGGACGGCCCGGGCGGCGTCCAGCTCGTGCGCACGAAGGCCGAGGCCGAGGCCGCGGCCCAGCGCATGCTGGGCCAGAAGCTGCGCACCATCCAGACCGGGCCCGATGGCCAGGAGGTGCGCTGCGTGTGGGTGGAGGAGGGCAGCGCCATCGCGCGTGAGCTCTACCTCGGCATCGCCGTCGATCGCGCCGTGGGCGCGCCGGTGATGATGGTCTCCACCGAAGGCGGGATGGAGATCGAGAAGGTCGCCGAGGAGCACCCCGAGAAGATCCTGAAGGCGCGCGTGCACCCGATCTGGGGCCTGCGTCCGCACCAGGCGCGCACCCTCGCGTACGGGCTCGGGCTCTCGCACGACCAGGTCACGAAGGCCGTGCCCTTCTTCCAGGCCCTGGCGAAGGCGTTCCTCGACCTCGACTGCTCGATCGCGGAGATCAACCCGCTGGTCGTGACGAAGACCGGGGACCTGATCGCCCTCGACGCGAAGATCAACTTCGACTCGAACGCGCTCTTCCGCCACCCCGACGTCGTCGCGCTGCGCGACGAGGCCGAGGAGGATCCGAAGGAAGTCGAGGCCAGCCGCTTCGACCTCTCCTACATCGCGCTCGACGGCAACATCGGCTGCATGGTGAACGGCGCAGGCCTCGCCATGGCGACGATGGACACGATCAAGCTGCACGGCGGCGAGCCGGCGAACTTCCTCGACGTCGGCGGTGGCGCCACGACCGAGAAGGTCACCGCCGCGTTCAAGATCCTGCTCAGCGATCCGAAGGTGAAGGGCGTCCTCGTCAACATCTTCGGCGGCATCATGAAGTGCGACACCATCGCGCAGGGAGTGATCACTGCCGCGCGCGAGGTGAAGATCCAGGTCCCGCTCGTCGTGCGTCTCGAGGGCACGAACGTGGAGAAGGGCAAGCAGCTCCTCGAGCAGTCGGACGTGAAGATCATCCCCGCTTCTTCGCTCGACGAAGCGGCAGCGAAGATCTGCGCGGCGGTGCGTTGAGGCGCCGCCCGCGACTTTCTTCCGCCACGGCATGAACCGCCGCAGCTAGAACCGCCGCAGCCAGAACCGCGCCGACGACAACCCGGCGCAGCAAACGAGATAGGACGCAATGGCGATCTGGATCACCGAGAACACGAAGGTCCTCTGCCAGGGTTTCACCGGCAAGAACGGCACCTTCCACAGCGAGCAGGCGCTCGCCTACGGCACGAAGATGGTGGGCGGTGTCACGCCGGGGAAGGGCGGCTCGACCCACATCGGTCTGCCGGTCTTCGACACGATGGCGCAGGCCGTGAAGGCCACGGGGGCGGAAGCCTCCGTGATCTACGTGCCGGCCGCGTTCGCCGCCGAGGCGATCCTGGAGGCCGTCGAAGCCGAGGTCGGGCTCATCGTGTGCATCACCGAGGGCATCCCGGTGCTGGACATGGCGCGCGTGCGCGAGGCGATGAAGGGCTCTCGCTCGCGGCTCATCGGGCCGAATTGCCCGGGCATCATCACTCCGGGGCCCGGCAAGGGCTGCAAGATCGGCATCATGCCGGCTTACATCCACAAGCCCGGCACGATCGGCGTCGTCTCGCGCTCGGGCACGCTCACCTACGAAGCCGTCTGGCAGCTCACCTCGCTCGGCATCGGGCAGTCGACCTGCGTCGGCATCGGCGGCGACCCGATCAACGGCACGAACTTCATCGACTGCCTGCGCGCGTTCAACGACGACCCCGCGACCGAAGGCATGATCATGATCGGGGAGATCGGCGGCAGCGCCGAGGAAGAGGCCGCGGCCTTCATCCAGTCCCACGTGAAGAAGCCGGTGGTGGGCTTCATCGCCGGCGCGACCGCTCCGGCGGGGCGCCGCATGGGCCACGCGGGCGCGATCATCTCGGGCGGCAAGGGGGCGGCGCAGGACAAGATCGCCGCACTGCAGCGCGCCGGCGTGCGCGTCGCGGAGAACCCGAGCGTGCTCGGACTGCGCATGAAGGAGCTGCTCGCCGCGCGTGGAAAGGCGCCCGCGCGCTGAGCGCGCGAGCGGCATAGGCCACACGATGAGCGCCGGCGCACCCGAGCTCCACGCGGCCGCCCTGAAGCGGCGGCTCCGCGAGCTCCCGCCGGCCGCGGCCTCCCCGCTGTGGATGGCCTACTTCGCCTTGGGCGCGCTCGTGCTCTTCTCGCCGCTGCTGCCGCTCGGGCGTGGAGTCGCCGAAAGCGCGGGCTTCCTCCGCGTGCTCGCCGCGTTCGCGTTTTTCATACTCGGCGCGTTGTCGCGTCGCCTGAGCCGCCTACAATCGCAGACCGCCGAGATCGCCGATCTCGTCGATGCGCTGGCCAAGGAGCGCTACGGCGCGGACTACTACGCCGTGCGCGCGGCGGTCTCCGCCTTGATCGCGGACCTGCCCGGCATCGCCGATCCCACGGCGCGCGGGCATGTGGTGACGGCGCTGCAGGACTTGACCGGGGAAGCGCACGGCGACGACCCGGCGGCCTGGAGTGCTTGGTGGCTCGATGCGAAGGCGTCCTTCGAGGTGTCGGTGCGGGAACGCGCTGGCGCGACGAGCCGTTCTGCCGCACGGTAGCGGCGCGACGGAGGAAGCGGCGCGATGGGTGAGGCCATGATTCTCGCAACGACGATGCTGGCGACGATCCAATTGGAAGGCATGCAACCCGTGGCAGAACTCCTCGCGATCTTCGGCATGCCCGGCCACTGGGAGATGCTGATCATCCTCTTCGTGGGGCTCTTGCTCTTCGGCCATCGCGTGCCGGGAGCGGCGCGCTCGCTCGGGCGCGGCATCGTCGAGTTCCGGAAGGGCTTGAAGGGCGAGGACGACGACGAGGAGAAGCGCGATCCCGACCGCCTGGAGAAGGGGCGAGAGACGCTTGAGACGGAGAAGCGGGAGACCGAGAAGAGCGGGGAGAGACGGGACTGAGCGGTCTCGAGCACCGCGGTGCGAGTGCGATCGCGCCGTTCTCACCATCGTCTCTGAGCGTGGCGCTCCTCGCCGGCGGGCGCAGCCGGCGCATGGGGCAGGACAAGGCGCGCCTCGCATGGGGCGGAGAGCCGCTCGTCCGGCTCGCGATGGAGGCAGCGCTCGCGCCGCTCGATGACGGCGCTTGCGAGGCTTTGCTCTGCGCGGGCGATCTCGAGCGCGGAGAGATGCTGCTCCCGCTCTGCGCGCCCGCCGCTCGCGCGTTGCCGCTCCGCGCCGTGGCCGACGCGGCACCCTTCGGCGGCTGTGGACCACTGGCCGGCATCCTGGCCGCGCTCGAAGCCGCGCGCGGCGCATGGGTGCTCGCGACGGCGTGCGATCGGCCCGCGATCGCGCCGGCGCTGCTGCGGCATCTCGTCGCTCTGGCGCGATCGGCGCCCGCGGGCACCGAGGCCGTGGTGCCGGCGTCGCCGCGCGGGCTGGAACCGCTTCTCGCTCTGTACCATCGCTGCGCTGGTGAACGCCTTCGCGAGACGCTCGCGGCGGGCCGCTTCGCCATCGTGGACTTCCTTCGGGGAGGCCGTATCCTCGTGTGCGACCCCGAGATCGTGGCCAGCTTCGATCCCGAGCTGCGCTCCTTCGGCAATCTGAACACGCCGGACGACCTCGAGCGCCAGCGCTCCGGAGCGCTGGCAACTCCCCCCGATTCCCCGCCGGTAGCCGGCCCGCCTCTTGCCGCAGCGCCGCGAGCGGGCGAACCTGCTCGCTCGCCCATGGAACGAGAGCGCGAAGAGATCCTGAAGCCCGTGGCCGCCGCGCTGCGCGGCGTGCCGGCGCGCATCCGCGCCGCGCTCGCCGCCCGCGAGGCCAGCGTGCAGACGATGCTGGAGCACCTCTCCCGCTATGAGGGGAAGCTGCTGCGGCCGGCGCTCGTGCTGCTCACCGCCGGCGCCGTCCGCGAGCGGAGCTCGCCGCGCGGCGGAGTGCTCAGGGCCGACGACCTCGGCGAGGTGCTCGAGGTCGCGGCTATCGTCGAGATGGTGCACGTCGCGACGCTCGTGCACGACGACGTGATCGACGAAGCGGAGAAGCGCCGCCGCGTGCCGAGCATCAACGCGCGCTTCGGCAATCACGAAGCGGTGCTGCTCGGCGACTACATGTACGCGCGGGCGTTCCACCTGGCGACGCTACTGGCCTCGCCGATCTGCGCGCGCGTGCTCTCCGAGGTGACCCGCGAGCTCTGCGAAGGGCAGATCGCGGAGCTCGCCGCGTGCCGCGACTTCGGCCTCGGCGAGGAGGGCTATCTCCGCATCGCGCAGGGCAAGACCGCTTCGCTCTACGGCGCGGCGTGTCGGCTCGGCGCGTCCTACGCCGGTGCGGACGACGCCGTCGCGAGCGCGCTCGAGCGCTTCGGGCGCGACCTGGGCCTGGGCTTCCAGATCGTCGACGACTGCCTCGATCTCTCGGGCAGCGAGGAGATCGTCGGCAAGTCGCTCGGCACCGATCTCCACGAAGGCAAGATCACCTTGCCGCTGCTGCTCGCCTACGAGCGCGCGGATGCCGGTGGCCGCCGGCGCATCGAGCAGATGTACGCCGCACCCGCCGCGGAATCCGCGCGTCATCTCGCGGAGCTGCGAGCCGAGCTGGATCTGGGCGGAGCCGTGGACGCGGCACTCCGCCGCGCCGACCACTTCCTGCGCCGCGCGACGGCGGAGCTGGAAGTGCTGCCCGACGGACCCTACCGCGCGAGCCTGCTGCGCTTGCCCGAATACATCCTGTGTCGCGAGTGGTGAGCACTCGACCCCGCCGATCGGATCCCCGCGCATGACCGAGCCAGAAGTCGACGAGAAGAACGCGGACGCCGCTTCCGAGCGAGCGAGCGCGAAGGCGAAGACCGCCCCGCGCTTCGAGTGGGGCTTCGGCACGGGGGCCATCGCGATCCTGCTGTTCCTCGTGCTCTTCCACCGCGTGTCGGGGATCTTCGAATCCGCGACCACCGCGGACGTCGCGGGCCCGCGGCAGGTGAGCTTCCCGTTCCTCGACTGGGCGCCGTCGCTGGATTGGATCGCGATGCTGCTCGGCGGCGGGTTGCTGCTGCTCGCGATGATCTGCCATCGGGAGGCCTTCGCGTTCTTCCGCTCGATCAAGGTCGGCGTGACGATCGTGCTCTTCGCGATCGGCGCCTGCTTGATCGGCGTCTTCGTGCCGCAGCTCGACGGCATGGAGGATCCCTCGACGCGCGTCGATCTCGCGGCGCGGACCGTCGTCGATCCCGCAGAGGTCTTCGACGGCATCCAGCGCTGGTCGGGCGAGCGGCTCGATCTCCTCGCGCCCGCGGGCGAGCGCCGTGCGCTGCGCCTGCGCGCTCACGCCTCCAGTCGCGACAGTTCGAGCTTCCTCGATCTGCCGTTCGAGATCGCGCCTCCCGCCGTGGCGGGAGACCAGGCGAGCTACATCCTGACGCTCGACTACGGCGTCGGTCGCCGCGGCGGCGACGTGACGCTCGAGGTCTGGAAGCGCGACATCGAGACCGGGCGCTTCGTCTTCGCGAGCGACTCGCTGCGGAAGCTCGACTGCTACGCCCAGAAGTTCGAGGGCGAGAACCTGCCGGCGGACCCGGGCACCGAGGAGGGCTCGCGCTGGCGCTTCCAGCATCAGATCAACGCCACCCGCGCGCCGCTCGTCCTGCAGCCCGGCTCCTACGTGCTGCGGGCCACGCTGCGTCCCTCGACCTTGCTGCGCGAGGTCGATGCCGCGCTGCCGACCGAGCTCGTGCTCGGCCGCGTGCGCGTCGAAGAGAGCCGCAGCTTCCGCAAGCACTACGAGGAGTTTGCGCAAGCCGAGGCCGAGCTCTTCTACTACATCAACAACCCGCTGCGCATGTACGGGTGGGCCGATCCCGACGCCGGCCTGACGAAGAAGCAGAAGCAGGACGCGCAGGAGACGCGCGATCAAGTCGCCGCCGAGATCGAGGTGCTGGAGGCGAACGCCGATCTTTATCAGCGCGATTCGGTGCGCAATCGCAAGAAGGAGCTCGAGCTCGGCGTCGCGACCGTGACGAAGAGCTATCACGTGCAGCGCGACCTGGTCGAGAGCGAGGACTTCTACCGCGGGTTCTTCGAGCTGGTCACGAAGCTCGACTTCAACCTGGCCTACAAGTCGTCGTGGTTCTTCGCGCTGATGGCGCTGCTCTTCTGCTCGGTGCTCTCGAATACGCTGCGCTTCGGCGTGCGGCCGCTCTTCACCTGGCGCCGCCTCGGCTTCGTCACCACGCATCTCGGCATCCTCATCACGATCGCCGGAGGCTTCCTCTCCCGCATCCCCGCGCGCGATGTGAACGGCAAGCCCGTGCGCGGCATCCTCGAGGCCTCGACGCGGCCGGATCAGTCGGAGCAGCGCGGCCACCGCGGCATCCGCCAAGCCGAGGACCGCTACTTCGGTCACTATCAGAGCCCCGATCCCGGCGAAGCGCAGCCGACGCTGCCCTTCAAGGTGAAGCTGCTCGGCTTCCACCGCGAGGATTGGCCCGGCCTGGTGATCAAGTATCCGCCGCGCACGAAGCTCCAGGAGAAGGAGCATCAGGTGAAGTGGATCCCGCCGGCCTACACCCTGTGGAAGGGGCGGGAACTCGCGTTCGCCTACGAGGAAGACGGAACTCCTCGGCATCGCATCCAGGTCGAGAAGTTGCTCCCGCGCGTCGACAACCGCGACAAGTTCGGGTTCCCCGATCCGCGCGTCATCTCGCGCGAGCGGTCCAGCGACGCGGCGAGCTTCCCGAGAGCGGCCGCGCGCTTCGAGCGGGTGAGCTCCGCGGAGGCGGAAGCGGATCGCGCGGTGCGCAGTCGCCATCTGCTGGAGCCGCTGCGTGCCGATCTCCCGCGCGAGATCGGCCTCGATCGCTTCGTGCTCTTCGGAGGCGGCGTCGGGGAGGCGAACTACCGCGCCGCGGGCCGCGAATGGCCGGCCGGCTCCGAGGAGCTGCGGCGCGAGTGGGCGTTGCGCTACGCGGTCGCGAAGGACGAAGCCGAGGTGCGGAGCTTGCTCGCGCCCGTCGAGAGCGCCTATGGCCGCCTCGAGGTCGTGGTGCGGGGCGTCGGCGGCAAGGACGCGGAGCAGAGCTTCCTGCTGCATGGTCCCGGTGAGGTCTTCGATCTCCCCGGCGGCTATCGCATCGAGGTGACCCGGCTCTTCACCGACATCCCAGAAGATCGCCAAGCGGTCTCTGAGGGCGCCTTCTGGCAGAACCCGCTGCCCGTCGCGGAGGTCTACGTCTCCTCGCGCACGAGCGCGGATCGCGATCGGCGCATGCTGACCCCGCACACGGATGCGGGTGCCCTCGGGCAGCAGGAGAACTTCCAACACAAGAACGTGTTCGTGCGCTTCGACTGGGATGCGTGGCGCACGCCGGTCGACGAGCGCTACGTGCTCGTGCGCCGCGGCGAGAGCGGTGGGCACGAGTTCTACCGCGTGCCTTCCGAGCTCCCCGCGGGAGCTGCGCTGCCGGAGCCGCTGCAGCGCGACCTCGCGCCGGGCGCGGTGCTGGCGTTGCCTTCCGCGGACGGGACGCAGGAGCTGCGCTTCGAGTCGAGCTTCCGCTCGCTGGAGCAGGTGACGCGGCTCCTGCCGAACTGGCTCGTCTATCCGTCGCGCCCGCTCGCGGAGTTCGAGGCGGCGCTCGAGAACCCGCGGCATGGCCTGCCCGACGTCGAGCTCTGCTGGGTCGATGTCGGCTTCCTGGAGGACACGGACTTCGCCGAGGCCGGCGTCGAGGCGATCTACGCGCTCTCGCTCGCCGAGCTCGCCGAGCGCTGGAAGGCAAAGGGCGGCGCCGGGAGTGTCGAAGCGCTGCTCGCGCAGCGCGCGCATCGCGTGCGCGTTTCGGCGAAGGAGTTCGTGGCGTTGCTCGGTGGCGAGCGCTCGGTGGCCGAGATCGTGGAGCAGCGCTTCTTCGACGACCCGCTCTTCGAGCGCGCGGTGGACTACTGGTTCACCAAGATCTACGAAGGGCGCGTCGATCGCGGGCGCTTGCGCCAGCGCGTGCTGCAGGACCTCTCCTCCGCGGATCACGCTGGGGCCCGCGCCGACAGCGCCGACGAGTCGCTGCAGCTCTGGGGCTCGATCCGCGACGGCGTCCTGAAGCCCTTCTCGGATGCGGCCGCCGCGGCCGGCCTCGCGCGCGACGCGCGCTCGCTCCACCCGTATCGCCCCGGCTTCTACGATCGCTTGCCGATGGGCGTCGTGCTGCAGGTGGAGAGCGCGGGCCGCACGGAGCGCGTGCAGCTCCTCTCCAGTCCCGGGACGAGCCAGGACAGTCTGCGCCCGGTCGTGCGCGAAGAGGGCGGCGACCTCTACCTCGGCGCCGAAGGCGACCTCGTGGTCTACTTCCGGGAGCAGATCGACAAGCTGCCCTACCGCTGGAAATCGAAGATCGCGATCGTCGACGCGAAGGACGAGAGCCTCGTCCTGCACCGCGGCGAGATCCGCGTGAACGAGTACCTGAAGTACGGCGGCTGGCGCTTCTTCCAGACCAATCACGACCCGAACGATCCGTTCTACTCCGGCATCGGCATCGTCTTCGATCCGGGGATCCCGATGGTGAGCCTGGGGATGGCGCTGGTCATCCTCGGTACGATCTACGCGTTCCTGCTGAAGCCCTTCCTCGTGCGTTGGCTCGGAGCCCGCTCATGACCGCGAACCTCCTCTTCTCGATCTCCGCCGCGCTCTGCTTCGTGTGCTTGGCCGGCATGCTGGTCGGCGCGGTGTCGAACTTCGTCACCTACCGCGCGGCCGGCGCCGGAGGGAACAGCTTCGGCTTCCGCTTGGAGCGCGGCACCTCGGTCTTGGTCGGCCTGACGTGTGCGATCGCTTTCGCGGCGGTCGTGCAGAAGGGCCTCGAGGTGAATCACTTCCCCTCGCAGACGATGCAGGAGACGGTGCTCTTCTTCTGCGCGCTGACCCTGATCATGGTCTTCGCGCTGCGCTGGGTGCTGCGCTTGCACCTGGAGAGCAGCGTCGAGTGCGGCGTCTGGCAGCTCGTGGTCGGGCTCTCGGCGGCCGGCATCGGCGCCTCGATGTGGTATGCGCTCTCGCTCTCTTCGGCGGCGCGCGATCTACCGCCCGCGCTCGACTCCTACTGGTTCGCACCGCACATCACCTGCCTGCTGGTCTCCTACGGCACGCTCGGCATCGCCGCCATCTTCGGCGTCGTCTACTTCGCGATGTCGGTCGCGCGCGGCAAGCGCTTCCCGCACTACTCGAAGCGGCGCACCGCGGTGATCGTCGCGCTGATGCTGTGCGTGCCCTTCGTGCACGCGGTCACCGCGCCGATCCTGCTGATCTGCCTCGCGATCGGCCGCATCAACGGTCTGCAGCTGCAGGAGCGCGCGTGGATCGACACCTGGGGTCGGCGCGCCGAGGAGCTCGGCTTCCGCATCTTCTCGGTGGGCTTCCCGTTCCTCACCGCCGGCCTGATGCAGGGGGCGTACTGGGCGCAGGAGGCGTGGGCGAACTACTGGGGCTGGGACTCGAAGGAAGTCACGGCGTTGATCTCCTGGTTCATCTACATCGCCTACTTCCACCTGCGCTACGTGGCGGGCCTGCGCGGCGATCGCTCGATGGGCGTCCTCGCCTCCGGCGCGGCCTCGGTGTTCCTGACCTTCCAGCTCTTCGGCTACTTGCCCGACTCCATGAAGTCGATGCACCGCTACACCGATCCGACGATCGCGGCGCAGGAAGGTCAGCAGGGGCTCAGCGAGGATCGCTTCATCTCGGATGAAGCTCCGGCGGAGCCGATCGCGCGCCGCGAGCAGTAGCTCGCCGCCGCGGCAGGCGCTGAGCCGAGGTCTACAACCCGGCCGCCTGCGCGGTGTTCTCGAGCAGCATCGCGATCGTCATCGGGCCGACCCCTCCGGGCACGGGCGTGATCGCGGCGGCACGCTCGCAAGCGCCCGCGAACTCGACGTCGCCGACGAGCTTCGTGGCGCCGTCCTTCTCGACGCGGTTGATGCCGACGTCGATCACCACCGCGCCGGGCCGGATCCACTCGCCGCGGATCATCTCGGCGCGGCCGACGGCGGCGACCAAGATCTCCGCGCGTCCGACGAGCTCGGCGAGATCGCGCGAGCGCGAGTGCGCGATGGTCACCGTCGCATCGCGTCCGAGCAGCAGGCGCGAGACGGGCAGCCCCACGATCTGCGAGCGGCCGACGACGAGCGCGTTCTTGCCGCGCGGATCGACGCCGGCGTGATCGAGCAGGCGCATCACGCCCGCGGGCGTGCACGGCACGAAGCATCGCTCGCCGCGGAAGAGCTGGCCCACGTTCCACGGGTGGAAGCCGTCGACGTCCTTCTCGGGCGCGATCGCGCGGAGGCAGGGCTCGGCGTCGAGGCCTTTCGGCAGCGGGAGCTGCAGGAGGATGCCGTGCACCTGCGGATCGGCGTTGAAGCGCGCGATGGCCGCCAGAACCTCGTCCTGTCGAGCGCTCGCGGGCAGCTCCAGGTGGAACGAGCGGATGCCGACCTCTTCGCAGGCCTTGCGCTTGTTGCGCACGTAGACGTGCGAGGCGGGGTCGTCGCCGACGAGCATCGTCGCGAGGCCCGGTCGCGGCGCTCCGCGCTCCGCCGCCGCGCGCAAGCGCGCGGCGAGGGCTTCCCGGGTCTTCTGCGCGAGCTGTTTGCCGTCGAGGATCTTCGCGGTCACCGCCGTCCTGCCTTGTGAGGGGAGAACGCGCAGGATACGCAGCCGGCGAGGCCGGCTCAAACGCCGCGCGCTTCGCGCCAGCGAGCCTGCTAGGATCCGCGCCTCCCCGTCCGGCCGCGCCGCATGTACCGAGATCCCGCGACCACGACCACGCAGTTCCCGTCGCTCACGCCGTGGGTGAAGCGTCTCCTGCTGCTGAACCTGGCCATCTGGCTCGGCAGTTTCGTCCTGTACTTGGCTGCGGGCGAATCGAAGGAGCTCTACATCGCCTTCATCCGGCGCTTCGGGGTGTCGCCGGAACTCTGGCGCACCGAGCCCTGGTTCGCCTTCTGGCAGCCGCTCACCTACGCGCTGCTCCACGACATCGGGCCGCGGCACCTGCTGTTCAACTCGCTCTCGCTCTACTTCATGGGCACCTTGCTCGAGAGCGGGCGCGGCAGCCGCGCGTTCCTCGGCGTGTACGTGGCGGGAGCGTTGGCCGGCGGCTTGGCCTACCTCGTGGTCGATGGCTTCTTGCTCCACGCGACGGCGCCGTGCATCGGCGCGAGCGGAGCCTGTCTCGCGGTCCTGGTCGCCGCGGCCGTGACCTGGCCCATGGTGATGATCTTCGGAGCGATCCCGCTCTGGCTCGTCGCCGCCGTGCTCGTCGCGATGGACTTCGCGTATCTGCTCCTCAGCTTCGACGGAGCGGTGGGCGGAGCGGCCTTCTCGGCCCACTTGGGCGGAGCGCTCCTCGGCTTCGTCGCCGGCAAGCGCCCCGAGTTCCTGCTCGGCGTGAGCGCATGGTTCGCCGAGATCCCCGAGCGGTGCGCGCGCCGTCGCGCTCAGCGCGCCGCGGCGGCCGCGAGCGCGCGAAGCGCACGAGTGGACGAGCTGCTCGCCAAGGTCAGCCGCGAGGGCCTGAGCGCCCTGAGCGCCGCGGAGCGGAAGGATCTCGAGGCGGCGAGCCGCGAGATGGGGGAGCGGCGGCGGCGCGAGCGGAGCGGCTGAGGACGATCGACGGCCGAGGCGCGCGCCGTCCGCCCCGAGCGCTCGCGCGCGTTCCCTTCTCGCGCGCGCGAGGGGTATAGTGCCGCTCGCGCGCCTCCCGCGCCGCGTCCTCACTCGATCCCTCGACCGCCCATGCACCGAAGGCTCTACTTCCTGCAGCTCCTGTGTCTCTTCTCCGTGCTCGGTGCCGGCGCCGCTCGTGCGCAGGACAACGAGTTCTGGAAGGAGTTCCAGCCGGCGATCCGCCTCGCCGACATGGACACGATGATCAAGCTCACGCGGAAGCTGCCCGTGCAGGCCGTGGAGACCTTCTTGATCAAGGTGGAGCAGAAGCTCGCTCTCGGGGTCGTGCCCGAGGAGCTCGAGACGGAGATCAAGTACCTGAAGGACGCGTACACGCGCGCCGTCGGCGACGAGCTCCTCTTCAACTACGAGAAGCTGCTCGGCGGCATGAGCGCCGAGCAGCGCCAAGCGCGGCGCAAGGCCGAGTACGACCTCCGCGGCAGCACCTTCCAGAAGCTCGGACGGCTGCAGGCCGCACCCGATCCCGCGGCCTACCCCGCGCTGCTGCAGGAGTTCGGCGAACGCGTGAAGGCCCTCGAGGATCTGGGCGATCACTACTGGGCCTCCGAGGGCTACTACTGGTACGCCCGCGCCACCGACGAGTCGCGGAAGTCCGATGCCGGAGGGACGCTCGAGGAGGCGCTCGCGCTCTACAAGAAGGCGAAGGAGCTGCGCCGCGGCTTCGGCGTGAACGACGCCGTGATCCGCGACTGCGACAAGGCGATCGAAGCGCTGGAGAAAGAGAACACTCCCGCGCCCGGCGCAGGAACTCCGGGGGAAGCGACCGGTCCCAAGTTCGCCGCCAATTCGAAGTGGCTGAAGCTCGATCTGGAGCCGGCGCCCGTCGACAAGCCCGAGACGATCGTCTGGCCGGGGCATCTCTCCGACGATCGCGTGCCCGACTGGGTCGCCTTCAGCGCGGGTGCGATCGGCGAGAAGAAGCCGATCTCGTGGTTCCCCGGCAAGACGAAGACCGATGGCCCGCTCGTCCTGCGCGAGTCCGCGACGAAGTACATGCTCGACATGGACCAGGACGGGACCTACGACGGCGAATTCAAGATGGGCGGCAAGCCCGTGTTCTTCGAAGTGCAGCGCGTGGTCGGCGGCCAGAAGCAGCCCTACTGGTTCTGGGTCGGCTTCGGCAGCTCGCAAGAGCAGGTGCAGGGCCTCGGCGTGAACATGGCGCCGAACGACAAGTTCGCGAACATGTACTTCCGCTGCGGCATGTCGCGGACGGGCAAGCTCGTCGACGCGGAGGCCGGCATCGATCTCGATGTCGCCTTCTTCGATGAGAACCTCTCCGGCGAGATCGGAGACGATCGGGTCTACAATCTCCGCGGCACGCAGCGCGGCGAGACCACGCTGCCCTGCCCTCTCTATGACTCGATGATCATCGGCAAAGGGCGGCGCGCCGTTCCGTTCTCGAGCTTGGTCGTCCTCGAAGGCCAGGTCTATCGTCTCAAGTTCGGCGACGAGAAGCAGAACGACGTTCGGCTCCGGCGGCTCGAGATGGGCGTCGGGCGCGCGCAGATCGAGGTCGATGGACTGAAGTTGCCCTTGGCGAGCTACATCGTCGAAGGCGATGGCGACGCGAAGGGCGCCTACTTCGACCTCGCCGCGGACAAGAAGGGCGTCGAGCTGCCCGTCGGCAAGTACAAGCTCGCCACCGCGACCTTCCGCAGCGGCAAGGGCGCGCAGATCCACAAGCTCGCGGCGACGAATGGAGACATGCCGCCGTTCGAAGTGAAGCCGGGCGAGACCGTGAGCCTGAAGATCGGCAAGCCCTTCACCTTCGACTTCGAGGCCAAGGACACCGGTCCGGCGGTCGAGATCAAAGGCAACTCGATCGTGGTTCGGGGCGTCGCCGGCGAGATCTACTTCCGCTACCAGGGCTTGATGATCCAGCCCGATGTCAACTCGCGGAAGAAGGGCAGCAACCAGAAGCCCGGCAAGGGCGAGGCGATGAAGCTCTGCGACGACGAGACCTTCTCCAAGAACCAGGATGCCGCCTGGGCGCCCCTCGACTACGTCTTCGCGAAGCCCGGCGGGAAGGGCGAGTTCGAGCTGCATCTCTCGCAGAAGGGCCACAAGTGGTTCGGCAACATCGATTCCGAGTGGCGCCCGAAGTAGGCGCGAGCATCGAGCGAGGGGAAGCGCTATCTTGACGCGCGCACCCCAGGAGAACGCGGCCGACGGGGGAGCTCCTCGCCGGCCGCCAACCTTTCACCAGCGATGCTCGATCTCAAGTTCATCCGCGAGAACCCCGACCTCGTGCGCGAAGGCGCGCGCAAGAAGCGCATCCCGTTCGACCTGGAGCGATTGCTGGCGCTCGACAAGGAGAAGCGCGACCTCCAGACGCGCACCGAGGCGCTCACGGCGGAGCAGCGCCGCTCGGGGAAGGAGGTCGCATCGGCGGCTCCGGACGCTCGCGCGGCTCTGATCGCGCGCCAAGGGGAGCTGAAGCGCGAGAAGACGGCGCTCGAGGAGCGCTTGAAGGAGATGGAGGCGGAGCTTCACGCGCTGCTGCTCCGCGTTCCGATGCCGCCCGCGAGCGAGGTCCCGGAGGGCAAGGACGACAGCGAGAACCAGACGCGCAGCACGTGGGGGACACCCTCCTCGTTCTCGTTCGCGCCGAAGGATCACGTGGCGCTCGGCGAGCAGCTCGGCATCGTCGACTTCGAGCGCGGCGCGCGCATCGCCGGGTCCCGCAATTACTTCCTGATGGGCTTCGGCGCTCTGCTCGAGTCGGCCGTGCTGCGCCTCGCGATCGATCACATGGTGAAGAAGGGCTTCACTTTGATGGCGCCGCCCGTGCTCGTGCGCGACGAGGCGATGATCGGGACGGGCTACTACCCCGGCGGTGAAGAGCAGGCATATCGCTGCGAGCGCGATGCGCTCTCGTTGGTGGGCACGGCGGAAGTGCCGCTCACTTCGTACCACGCCGGCGAGATCCTGGAGTCCTCACAGCTTCCGCTCCGCTTCGTGGCGTGCACGCCGTGCTTCCGACGCGAAGCGGGCGCGGCGGGGCAGGCGACGCGCGGCCTCTATCGCGTGCACCAGTTCACCAAGGTCGAGCAGGTCGTGATCGGTCCCGCCGACGAGGAATGGTCGCGCGAGGAGCACTTCCGGATCCTGAAGAACTCCGAGGAGCTCGTGCAGATGCTGGAGCTCCCGTATCGCGTCGTCGATGTCTGCGGCGGCGATCTCGGTCAGGGCCAAGTGCAGAAGTTCGACATCGAGTGCTGGATGCCGGGGCGCGGTGGCTACGGCGAGACCCACTCGGCCTCGCGCTTCCACGACTTCCAGGCGCGGCGTCTCGACCTGCGCTATCGCCCGGCCGACGGCGGCAAGCCGATCATCTGCCATACGCTCAACAACACGGTGATCGCATCACCGCGCATCTTGATCCCGCTGCTCGAGGTGCATCAGCAGGCGGATGGCAGCGTGCGCATCCCGCAAGCGCTGCGGCCTTATCTCGGCGGGCTGGAGTCGATCCGCGGAGTCTGAGAGCTCGTCGAAAATCGACAAGCTCGTGCTCCAACGCCGTCAGGTGTTGGGCCAGCAGCCTGCTCCAACGCCGTCAGGTGTTGGGCCACCAATCACCGAAGAGCCTGTCGGAGTCATTCTCCGACAGGCTCTGAGCGCGCCTGGGGGCCGCGCTCAGCGCCCACCACCGCCGCCGGATCTTCCGCCGCCGGCTCCACCGGCCCCGAAGTTCATCCCGCCTCCGCCGCCGTTCCCTTGCCCGGCGCGCTGGCGGAGCTGGTCGAGGTTCAATCCGCCGGGGAGGGTGCCCATCGGCGCGGCTTGGTTGCCGCCCCGTTGGCCGTTCTGGCCCGGCTGGCCGCCTTCACCCGCCTGCCCTTCGACGGGGCCCAGGATCTCGGGGATGTAGGGTCTCATCCGGCGCTTCATCGAGAAGCGCACGTCCTTCGGGAAGATGAAGTTCCGGACGTAGGTGAGCTGCCGAGGAGTGCGCTCCAGCGGCACGTCGCGCACATCGACCTGCATCGTGAGCCGCATGCGCATGCGGAACGGGAGTCCGAAGGTCTCCTCGTCGGGAGGCCACTCGTAGAACTCCTCGGCGTCGTCGCCGGCCTTCTTGAAGTAGGTGATGTCGAAGGCGATGACCTTGCGCGTGAGGAGCTCGTAGCGGCCACCCTGCGTCGTGTCGTCATCGACGCCGAGGTCCTCGCGGCGCCACATCTCGAAGCGCGAGTTGTCCGCGGGGTTCGGACGCAGGCGGTAGCCGACCTCGATGAAGTCGGCCGGTCCCGACATCGCGTCCGAGATCTCCTCCGGGCTCCGCGACATGCGCCTCTGGCAGACGAGGTCCAGAACGTCGCTGACGCCGTTGTCGCGTCCGCGGAAGACCTTCTCGGGCTCGAGGTTGTAGAAGAGCACCGCTCGCAGGTCCTCCTCGATCGCGTCGAGGATCGCGGGGCCTTCCTTCTCCGCGAGGCTCCAGTTGTCGGCGAGGTTGCGCGCCACGATGGTGTAATGCACCACGGCCAGGGCGGAACCCATGATGAGCCCCACGATGGCGACGGCGGCTACGACCTCCATCAAGGTCATCCCGCGTTCTCGGCCGTCGCGACTCGCTCTCGATGTGATCACTTGGCTCCTCCCGCGTTGCCGCCGCCCGGATTCAGGCCACCACTGCTGCGGTTGCCCGTGCCCAGGCTACCCGATGTTCCGCTGCCGGTGCCTTCCTCGTCGAGTTGGCGCACGCGGTCGGGGTAGGTCCAGAGGAAACGGCGCTCCAGCTCGAAGAGGAGATGGTCCGGCCTCTGGGTCGTGTCGGCGCGCACGAAGATTGTGAGCGTCCGCCACTCCTCGGTCTTCTCGTCCTCGTCCTCTTCCTCTTCGGCGAGCGGGTCGCTGCTCCGCTCGCTGCTGCTCTCCGAGCCCGTCGTCGAGAGCCCCGTCGATGGATCGCTGTGGCTGAGCTCGCGGTCGCGTTCGTCAGCGCGGTTCGCGCGCTCGTTGTAGCGCTTTCGCACGTCCTCGCCGGAGAGTGCCGTGTTGTTCGGGATCACCTCCGCGGGCTGGGCATCCTCGGTGATCTCCCACTCGAACTTGAGCCCGGGTGGATAGCAGGGCTCGTCCTCGTTCTCGGGGTACGCGGGATACTCGATGCGCGGGACGCTGTAGTTCCCCGGTCGACGGTAGCGCTCGCGGTTGTCGATGTAGATCCCGTACTCGACCCGCCCGACTTCGGGCTCGTCGAAGACGCCGGCTTCGATCTGGCCTGCCAGATCGGTTCCGAGGCGCTGCGCCGAGCGGAGCAGCAAGGTGCGGCGTGCGCCGGCGACCGAGTGGGACCGCACGGAGAGCAGCCAGAGCAGCGCCGTGGCGAGGATCGCCAGGGCCAGGACGGCTTCGGCCAGGGTGAAGCCCCGGCTCTCAGCCGAAGAAGTCTGCTTCCGAAGGCGCATGGATCTCCGGGAGGCCCGCATAGAACTCCACGTCCCCCGTGAAGCCGCGGACCTCGAGCGTGAAGTACTTCCAGAGCTGCGGCGAGTCCTTGCCCTCCGACTTGTCGATCATCACGACGAAGTGGTAGGCGAAGGTGCCGCGCGGATCGAAGCGGATGACGACCGGCTGGTCGCCGCGCGCCTTCGTGCTGTCGGGATACCAGATCTCGATCTCGAGCTTCTCCCAGTCCTTCTGCGGGACCAGCTCGTACCAGCCCATGAAGTCGCGCTGCTCGGGCGTTTGCGCGAGGCGCAGCGGATCGGAACCGCGGACGTAGGGAGAGACGGTCCGCATCCGGCGCTCGCGAAGGTCGTACTCGATCCAGTAGGGCTGGCCTCGCGACCACGCCAGCGTGCGCGCGAGGCGAAGCTGGGCACCCACCTCACGAGCGACTCCGCGAACGCGGGCTTCGGGCAGGAAGCCGTCGATCCCCACCAGCACTCCGCCCGTGGCGAGCCCGATGATCAGCAGCACGACGCTGATCTCGATCAGCGTCATGCCGCGCTCGGTGGACCGCACGGCGCGGGGATGGTGGGGGAAGATCTGCATCGTTCTTCGGGCGCGCGGGTCGGACCGCGCTCGTGCTCACTTCTTGCCGAACTTGTCCGAGCGAATGTCATCGTCCTCGGAGTTCTCGTCGGCACCCTTCGAGAAGATGACGAAGCCGTCCTTCGTGTTCTGGTCCAGCATGTAGATGTACGGGCGCTTCCAGGGGTCGAGGACCGTGCCGTCCTCCTGGGCGTTCTTGATCAGGTTCGCCTTGGTGAGATCGGCGAGCTCGCTCGGCAGGCCGGAGCGCGTCTCGCGGTAGAGCTGGACCTGCTCCGCCATCGAGCGGATCTCGTTCTCGGCGATCTTGTCCTTCGCCTCGCCGAAGATGCCGAAGACGTTGGCGCCGACCATGCCGAGGATCATGCCGATGATGAGGACCACGACGAGGATCTCGATCAGGGTCATCCCGCGCTCGGCGGCGGGCTGCGTGCGGAGGTGCTTGGAGAGTCGCATGGGAGTACTCGGACGAGCTGCGGAAGTGATGCGGAGGTTTACGATCAGAGGCTCTGGCTGATCTGGAGGATCGGCAAGATGATCGAGACGACGATGAAGCCGACGATGAGGGCGAGGGCCACGATCAGCAGGGGCTCGAGCAAGCTCGTCGCCTTCTGCGTCGCGAGGTCGATCTCCTCTTCGTAGGACTCGGTGATGCGATCGAGGATCTCCTCGAGCTGACCCGACTGCTCGCCGATCGCGATCATGTAGCCGACCACAGGCGGGAAGACCCCGCTGCGCTTGATGGGCGTCGAGATGTCGGCGCCCTCCAGGATGCGGTCGTGCACTTGGCCGATGACGTCGCCGATCACGCGGTTGTTGACGACGTCCTTCACGATCTCCAAGCAGCGCACGGCAGGGACGCCGGTTTTGAGAAGCGCCGAGAAAGTCATCGCGAAGCGCGAGACGGCTTGCTTGCGGAAGAGGTCTCCCAGCACCGGTAGCTTCAGGAGGACGGCGTCGATGCGACGGCGGTACTCCGGCATGCGGTAGGCGGTGTTGAACAGGAAGAGGATGACGATCACCGAGAGGATCGGCAGCCACCACCAGTGCTGGAACCAGTTCGAGACGCCGATCAGGAGGCGCGTGGCGAACGGGAGCTGCTGGTTCAGGCCCAGGATGATGGTCGTGATCTGCGGCACGACCTTCCACATCAGGACGAAGACGACCAGGCCGCCGATCGCCAGCATCATCAACGGGTAGGTGAGCGCGGCGCTCACCTTGTTGCGGAGGCGAGTCGACTTGCTGATGAAGTCCGCGACCTGTCCGAGGACCACGTCGAGCTTTCCGGCGACCTCGCCGGCGCGCACCATGTTGATGTAGAGCTCGTTGAAATACTGCGGGTGCAGCGCCAGGGCGTCGGCGAGGCTCATGCCTTGGGTCACACGCTCGCGGAGGTCGAGGAGCATCGTGTGGAGCTGGCGATTCCCTTCGGCCTGCTCGACCGTCGCTTTCAGCGCCTCGATCAGCGGGATGCCCGCGCGGAGGAGCGTCGAGAACTGGCGCGTCAGACCGGCGACCTCCTCCAGCCGCCGCGTCGACATGGACGGGCTCGAGGTCGAAGAGCGGATCCGCTTCAGCCAGCCTTCTTTCTTCTGCTCGCGGCCGGCGAGCTCCTTCAGGGAGGTCACGAACAACTTCTGACCCTGCAGCTTCACGCGCGCCTCGCGCGGCGTGTCCGCAGTGATCACGTCGGTCTTCGTGGCCCCCGAGTTCGTGAGCGCTTTGAATTCGTAGATCGGCATGGGAGCGATTCGGCGCTCAGAAGACGTCGAGCTGGGTCACGCGGAGGATCTCGGTCGGCGTCGTCTCGCCCTTCAGGATGCGCTCGATGCCGTGCTGGCGCAGCGTCTTCATGCCGCTCTCCATCGAGATGCGCTTCATGTCGGTGGCGCTCGACTCCTCCATCATCATGCGGCGGATGGAGTCGTTGATGGGCAGCATCTCGAAGAGCGCCGTGCGACCCGAATAGCCCGAGTGGAAGCACTCGTCGCAGCCGCGGCCCACGAAGAGCTTTCCGTTGGGGAAGCGGTCGATCGTGAGCTGGAGCTCTTCGATGCGCGTCAGCATCGTCGCGTCCGGGGTCACGAGCTCGCGGCAGTTCTTGCAGATCCGGCGTACGAGGCGCTGCGCGACGATCAGCACCAGCGAAGAAGAAACGAGATACGGCTCGATGCCGATGTTCACGATGCGCGTGATGGTGCTGGGCGCGTCGTTGGTGTGCAGCGTCGAGAAGACCAAGTGGCCCGTCAGCGCGGCCTGGATCGCGATGCCGGCCGTCTCCTTGTCGCGGATCTCGCCGACCATCATCACGTCGGGGTCCTGGCGCAGGAAGGAGCGCAAGCCCGCGGCGAAGGTGAGGCCCTTCTTCTCGGAGACCTGCACCTGGGAGACGTTCGGCAGGTTGTACTCGACGGGGTCCTCGATGGTGAGGATGTTCTTCTCCTTCGAGTCGATGCGGGAGAGCGCGCCGTAGAGCGTCGTCGTCTTGCCGGAGCCGGTCGGGCCGGTGACGAGGATGATGCCGTGCGAGTAGTTGAGGTAGTGGTAGAGGGTGTTCTTGTGATCGCCCTCGAGGCCGATCTCGTCCAGCGTGTAGAGCTTCGCCGTCTTGTCGAGGAGGCGCAGCACGATGCGCTCGCCCGTGGACGAAGGGATCGACGAGATGCGGACGTCGACCTCGCCTTCGCCGATGCGCACGCTCGCGCGGCCGTCCTGCGGCAGGCGGCGCTCGGCGATGTCCATCTTCCCCATGACCTTGATGCGCGAGACGATCGCCTCCTGCGCCTTCTTGGGCACCGTCTCCATGTCGTAGAGCACGCCGTCGATGCGATAGCGCACCTGCAGTCGGTCCGGATACGGATGGAAGTGGATGTCCGAGGCGCGGAGCTTCAGGGCCTGGAACAGGATCGTGTTGACGAGCTTGATGATCGGCGCCTTGTTCGCCGAATCGAGCACGTCCTCCGACTCTTCGATCTCCGCGGCGAGACCGAGGATGTCGCCGACCTCCTCGACCTCCTCCAACGCCTCGTCGACGCCGTCCGCTTTGTGCCGATAGGCGCGGTTGATGAGGGCGGTGATCTCCTGGCGGGGCGCGATGACCGGCTCGATCTCGAGGCCGAGCATCGTCGCCAGGTCGTCCATCGGATGGACGTCGAAGGGGGCGCTCGTGAGCACGCGCGCCACGTCGTCGTTCATCTCCAGCGCGACCAGCGTGTAGCTGCGCGCGAACTGCACGGGGATCTGGGCCACGAAGTCGGTCGGCACGACCGTGCCTTCGAGGGCCCCGCGGAACTCGTAGCCCAGGTGCTCGGCGAGCAGGCTCAGGGCCTTCTCCTCGGCGAGGTAGCCCTTCGAGATCACGATGCGATCGAGCGACTGGCCGGTCTCGAACTCGATCTTGCGGCACTCGGCGAGCTGTGCCTCGCTCAATCCCCCGCGCTCCTGGAAGAGCTCCGCCACCGGGTGGCCCACCTGACCCAGGAGGATGGTCCCGCCGCCATCGGCGTTGCCTGCATTGCGTTGGATGTCGTGCTCGACCATGGCGAAGGTCTTCTGCCCGCGGGTGCGGTATGGCGTTGTGTGCGTTGGTTCGTGCGAGCTGTTCGGCGACCGAGGAGTCGCCAGCCAAGTGTCTCAACGGCGTCAGCCGTCGAACCAGCCAACATGCTAGAACGGCGTCAGCCGTTGAACCAGCCAACATGCTAGCGGGGCTGGGGCACAGCCCCGCTAGTTCTCGCTGCTGGAGGCGCCGGCCGGATCCGCCGGCTGCGGCTTCGGCTCTTCGAGGCCTTCATCGTTCATCGGCACGATCTCGAAGGCGTCGCGCGGCAGCGTGGCTCCGGTGGCGTCGTTCTTCTGGAAGGTCGGATCGACGAGGCGGAACTTGTCTTCGCCGATCACGTTGACCGCATTCGCCTTGCGCAGATGGCTCAGCGCGCGGAGGTCCGTGAAGTCCTCGTCGCGGAGGATGTGCGGGGTCACGAAGAAGTAGAGCGTGGTCTTCGTGGCGGAGTCCGCGTTCGACGAGAAGAGCCAACCGATGAGGGGCAGGTCGCCCAGGATCGGCATCGAGTTCTTCGTCATCGTGTCGTTGTCGATGGTGATGCCGCCGATCACCATCGTCGACCCGGACGGCAGGAAGACCTGCGTCTGGACCTGGCGCGTGATGCGCGGCGGGGGAACCTGGGCGTTCTCCTCGAACGCGCCGCTGAAGGTCGAGACGCTCAGCGCGACGTTCAGGCGCAGGTAGTGCTCCGAGGAGATCGACGGCGAGATGTTGAGCGTGATGCCCGCCTCTTCGTAGCCGGCGAAGGTGACGGTGTTGCCGACGTTCGCCGATGCGGTCTGCGTGGTCGTCGGAAACTCGTCCTTCGACTCGATGGTCGCGTCCGAGTTGTTGTTCACCAGGATCGACGGCACCGAGAGGATGTTCGCGTCGCGGCGGGTCTTCAGCGCGTTGATCAGGAAGGGGATCGCGAAGTCGTCCCCGTCGAGGATACCGCCGGTCAGACCCTGGAGGGTCGTGTTGATCTGGCGCGTGTCCGGCAGTCCGTCGTTGTCGAGGTCGGTCAGCGTCGAGAGGCCGAAGCTGTTGAAGCCGAAGCCCTCCTGCTCTCCTGCGCCCGGGATCTTCGCGGCGCCGAGCTCGACGGCGAGATTGAAGTTGTTGGACGAGGTGAGCTCGACCAGCGCGCACTCGATGAGCACCTGGTCCTGGCGTTGGTCGAGCTGCTGGATCAGCCGCCGGATCTCGCTCATGCGCGTCTTCGAGGCCGACACGAGGATCGAGTTCGACGCTTCATCGGCGACGACGACCGGACGCTGCTCGCGCCGCTGCTGCCCACCTTGCGTCGTCTGCGTGCGGTTCTGCTCCTGCGATGCGTCGCTCAGGAACTCCTCCAGCACTTCCTGGAGGTCCAGGGCGGCGACGTTCTTCAGCTCGAAGACCTTGTAGTTGGATTGCAGGGTCGGGACCGGGATGTCGAGCTGCGCGATCATGTCGCGAATGTCGGGGATCACCTCCGGCAGTGCGCGCACGATGATCGAGTTCGTGCGCGAATCGACGGAGAAGCGGATCTCCGCCGCGGTGGAGCCGGCGGCCTGCGCCGCTTGCTGCGGCGAGCCCGCTCGAGGGGCGACGCGATCGAAGAAGGTGCTGAGCGTGGGCTCGATCTCGTCGGCCGCGGCATGCTCGAGGGGGACGATCACGATCTCGGGCTGGATGTCGAGCGGCGGCGTGTCGATCTCGCGCAGAAGCTGGGAGATCGAGTTCACCGTCGGTCCGAAACCGACGACCATGAGCGCGCGTTGCTCGGTGGCGTTGGTGCCGAGCGAAGCGAAGCCTTCGAGCGCCGCGTTCGAGAAGAAGCGGCTCAGCATCGTCGTCGCCTGCTGCGGCTCGACGTACTGCAGCGGGATGATGGTGACGACGAGCGAGGCCGGTCGATTCGCGTACTGATCGATCTCGGTCGGCTTGATGTAGAAGATGCTGCTCTTCAGCGCCTGGAGTCCCTCGCCCTGCAGGCGCACGATGCGGATCACCTGCAGCGGCTCGGAGCCGACCTCGACGCAGGCGAAGTTGTGCAGCTTCAGCAGGATCTGGAAGAAGTCGTAGAAGCGATCCGTGGGAACGCGCTTCGGCCCGAAGAGGACCACTTCTTCCTTGCGGAGGGCGTCTTCATCGCCGCGCTCGGGGAGGTAGAAGTTCAAGCCCGTCACGCTGCGCGTGAAGAGCATGAGCTGATAGAGATTGAGCCGCTTCTTGTTCGTGCTCGGGTCGTTCTCGGTCGGGAGGTCGATCGAGATGTACTCGCCTTCGAAGCGGAGGCGGGTCTCGTCGTAGGGCTCCTGGGAGCCCGTGCGCGCGCCAGGCGCGCTGCGCGGGGCGCCGCTGCGTGCCGGATTCTGCGCGGCTTCGCCTTCCTGAGGGTTCGAGACCGGCTTGTCCGGCTGCGCGTTGCCGGAACTCTCGGCCGCGCCCTTGGCGGCCTCTTGGGCTCCCGCACCGGTCGGGTCCTGCGCTCCCGCGCCGGGTTGGTCCTGCGCTCCGGCGGCGGGCTGTTCTCCTGCGGGTGCCTGCCCAGCCGGAGGCGTCTCACCACTCGGTGCCGGAGGGGGCGTTCCGGGATCTTGCAGCACCGCCGGAAGCTCCGCCGCAGCACGCGCCGCGGCAAAGGCCGGCGGCAGCGCGGCCCAGAGGAGCAAGGCGCCGAGAGCGCCGATGCGCCCGGGGCCGAAGAACCTTCGAAGGATCGCAGCGGCGGTGGTGTTCGAGGTCATCGTGGCCAAGGATTCCGCAACGGTTGGGACGGAAACGAATGCGGGCGCCGCTCGGGCGGCGCCGCGCACGCGGGCGTGGAGAAAGTGACGGGAACGCGGCTCCGGCCGCTGCCTGGCACCCGCCGATGCCAGGGAGGCGACCCATCGTCTTCGCGTCCTGCGCAAGACCACGGCAGCGCACCTAGGTCCTGGAGGAACACGATCTTAGGTCGATCCAGCATCGGCGTTGCCGAAAGCCGCGCCACTATAGGTAGGGCTTTCGGTAGTGTCAAAACGGCGGCCGCGCCGAGAACGGCAGTCCCCGGGCGTCGGCGGCCTATGACAGGAGGAGCTGGGCTTTCTTCCCGCGCGAACCGCGCCGGGTTCGACGTCGTGGAAGAAGCGAGGCTCTTGATCGCGAGCCGAGCGCTCCGGATCCTCTCGCGGATCGTGAGCTCCACTCCGCGTTCGCCCCTCGCGTCCCCGCACCCCTCGCCCCCGCCGGCGAGCGCGAGGATCGCTTGAGCTCCCCGCGCCGCGGGATCGCCCTCGGAGCCGTGGTCGCGGCCGGCGTCGCGGGTCTCGTCGACGAAGTCGTCTGGGCGCGCGCCCTCGGCTTTCGCCTCGGGACGACCACCTTGGCTTCGAGCCTCGTGCTCGGTCTCCTGGTGCTCGGGTGGGGAGCGGGGGCGCGCTTCTCGGGGCGCTCCCGGCGCGGCCTGCGCCTCGCGGCGTTCGGGCAGGGGATCGCCGCGCTGACCGCGCTGGTTCTTCCCGAGCTGGCGCTCGCCTCCGCCGCTTGGCCGTCGCTGCTCCGCGACGGGCTGCTCCTGCTTCTGGTGCTCGGCGGCGCCTTCGCGATGGGGCTCGCGCTGCCCGCTTGGATCTCGAGCACGGAGGACCCCGAGCGGCGCTCCGCCCTGGGAGGCTGGAACGGCTGGAGCTCGCTCGGATCGACCTGTGGCGCCCTGCTCGCCGGCTTCTTGCTGCTGCCGCTCGGCGGACTGCGCCTCGCCGCGGGGTGCTCGGCGGTGTTGCATGCGCTCGCGGCCACCTTGGCTTGGCGCGAAGCGCGCGCTGGCGGCAGCGAGAACTCGGCGGCCGCGCCGCCGCTCGACGCGAGCGCCGTCGGCGCGCCGCGAGGTCTGCCTCGGGGCTCGGCTGCCTGGCTCGCGTTCCTCTCGGGCTTCGTCTCGGTCGCCGCCCAAGCGCTGGCGCTGCGCTGGCTCCTCCTCTGCTTCCTCGGCTTCAGCCACGTCTTCGCCGCCGTCGGCGCGATCGGCCTCCTCGCCTACGCGGCGGGGTCCTTCCTCGGCGGTTGGCGCTGGCGCGCAGCCTCGAGCGGCGAGCGCCGCGCGAGCACCGCGCTCCTCCTCGCCGCCATCGGCTGCGGCGCGGCGCCGTTCGTGCTGGAGCTCGTCCCGGGAACCTCCGGTTCGGCCGCGTTCTCCTCCTCCGCTCCGGCGTGGCGCCAGATCGCCGGCGTCCTGCTTCACGCCGCGGCGTTCCTGATGGTGCCCGTCGCGGGCGCCGCGGCCTGGCTGACCCCCGCGAGCGCCTCGCTGGGAGCTCACGCCGGCGCGCGCGCCGGCACGGCGCTCTGGTTCGCCGGCGCGGGAGCCGCGGTCGCGCCGCTGGCGACGCATCTCCTGCTCGTGCCGGCGCTCGGGAGCCTGCGCACCGCCCTGCTCCTCGGCGCGCTGCTCGCGGGGAGCGCCGCGTGTCTCGGCGCGGCGGGACCTCTGCGGCGCGGCCTCGGCGCGGCGCTCGCGTTCGCCCTCGTCGCGCTGAGCTGCGTGCCTTCGGTGGCGAGCTCGCGCGCGCTTTACGAGCGCTCGCCCGTGCAGCGCGAGCACCCCGAATTCCGTCTGCTCGCGGCGCACGAGGACGCGGTCTTCGCCGTGGCGGTCGTCGATGACGCGCGGCAAGCCGAACGCACCCTGCTCACCGACAACTTCCGCGCCGCCGGAACCGGCGACGACTACGCCTACATGGCGCATCTCGGCAGCTTGCCGATGCGCTTCGAACCCACGCCTCGGCGCGTCCTTGTGATCGCCTTCGGCACGGGGACGACCGCCGGTGCCGTCGCTGCGCACGCTGCCGTGCGCGAGCTCGACATCGTCGAGATCGCGCCTTCCGTGCTCGCCGAGCGGCGCGCGTTCCGCGCCGTGAACGAGGCCGTCGATGCGCCGCCTGCGGGGGCCGAGGTGCGCTTCCACGTTGCGGACGGGCGGCGCTTCCTCGAAGCGAGCGACGAGCGCTGGGACGCGATCACCCTGGAGCCGTTGCTGCCGTACGCGCCGGGCGCGGTGCACTTCTACACGGGGGAGTTCTACGCGCTCGCGCGCGCCCACCTGAACGCCGGCGGCACGCTCACGCACTGGATCCCCGCGACGAGCGTCCCGCCGCGCGAGGTGCGCGCGCTCCTGCGCACCTTCGCGAACGCGTTCGCGCACGCGGGCCTCTGGATCTACGGGCCGAGCCTCGTCCTGGTCGGCAGCGACGCTCCGCTGCGCTTCGCGGCGCAGAGCGAGCTCGACGCCGCGGCGTGGGAAGACGCGCTCTGCGCCGTCGCCGATCGCGTTGGGCTCTTGCGCCTCGCCGCGGAGCCGGAGCTCCGCGATGCGCATCCTTGGATCGAGTTCCTCGGAGTGCGCCCTTCGCTCGAGCGCCTCGCGTGGTATCGGGACAACCTCGCGCAATTGCTGCCGATCGGTGACGAGGCCTTCGCCGATGCGCTGGCGCAGTCCTGGCAGAGCGCCGCCGGCTTCGCGGAGCTCTGGCGTGAGCGGCGGCGAACGCAGCGCGCGCTGCTCGAGCTCGTCGCCGAGGAAGAGCGCGCGAAGCTGGATCGCATCCTCGCCGCTCGAGGTGCCGCCGTGGCGCCGCCGCGAGCGCAGGAGGACGAGTCCCGCCTCGCGCGCTGGGAAGCGCTCGATCGCGAGTCGAGCTCCGCGCCGACGACGCGGGCCGAGCTCGAGCGGCGCCTCGCCGACTTCTACCTCCGCGCGTGCGTGGATCGCTTGCAGCGCGCGGCCCAGCGGGCGGCGCGCTTCGATGACGCACGCGCGCTGCTCCGCGAAGCGAGCGGCCTCGCCGATCGACTGCAACGCCTGCGCCCGCAGCGTTTCGACGCCTGGCTCTACGGTGGCGCGGCGCTCTTTCTGCTCAGCGCGGATCCAGCACTCGACGCCGCCGCAGCGCGGCGCAGCGAAGCGCTGGCGGCCATCGCTCTGCGCCACGCCGCGGCGCTCCATCCGGCGGTGTTCGAGGACGTCGAGGCTCGGCGTGTGCTCGAGCCGCTCTGCGCCGCTTGGCTGCCGGGTGGAACGCAGGCCATCGCGGGACATCTCCGCGCGGCGCGCGAGCTCGGCGAACGCATCGTGGCGCTCGAGCTGCCGAGCGATCTCGCCACGCTCTGCGCGTGGATCCGCGATGGGGCGGAGCTCGACGAGCTCTACTTCCGCGCGTTCCGCGCGACGCAGATCGAGCGCGCGCTCTGGACGCGTCGGCTCGCCGAGGCCGAGCCCGCGGAGGACCAGCGCGCGGCGTTCGAGGTGCTCGGGCGTTGGTTGCCCCGCGCTCGCCGAGGGGCCGCGCGCTGATGCGCGCGGCGGCGCCGCAAGAGTTCTCGCGGCGCGCTCGGCGCAACTCTCCTCGAGCCCTTCGAACCTCCGGAACCCCTTCGTCGACCTGCGGAGGCCTACCCACACGAAGCTGCTACAGCGGCAACTTCTCCACCGCGAGCCGCAGCACTTCGCTGCAGCGGCGGTAGTCCTCGGTGGTCCCGCCGATCGGATCCGGTACCGGCCGCTCGGCGACGAGGCGCGCCTTGCCCGCGAGCTCGGGCAGGACGTCGAGCAGCACTTCGAGATGCTGCGGGCCCATCGCGAGCACGTGATGCGCGGCGCGCAAGCGCTCGCGATCGAGGCGGCTCGCGCGATGCGGCCGCAAGTCGATACCCGCCTCGCGCAGAACCGCGAGCGAAGGTCCGCTCGCCGGTTCGCCCGGATTCGCCGCGATGCCCATCGAATGCACGGCGTAGCCGTAGCTGGAGACGTCGCGGTCGGCGCACTCGAGATGCAGCGCGAGACGCCGCCGCATCCAGGCTTCGGCCATGGGCGAGCGACAGGTGTTGCCGGTGCAGACGAACACGTAGCGCCGTCCCGCCACCGCGCGCACTTCGTCGGCGCTGAGGATGCCCTCGCGCAAGACCTGGAGCGGACCGCGCCCGAGCTTCACGACGGTGCTCGGCTCGCCGAGCGGCGTGAGTCCGGCGTCGATCACGAACGCGAGCTCGCCGCCGAGCTCGCGCTCGATCGAGGCGGCGTCCTCGAGGGGCGGCGCGGCTCCGCGGCTCGCCGCAGCGAGGACGATCGGAAACTCCGCGGCGCGCAGGATCGAGCGCGTGAGAGGCGTCGCCGGCGAACGCCAGCCCGTGTGCTCCGCGCTCGTGCTCGAGGGCAGCACGAGCAGGACCGGTCCCGGCCAGTAGCGCGTCGCGAGGCGCCGCGCGGCCGCGTTCCAGCGCACCGGCAGCGCGTCGAGGTCGTCGTGAGCGAAGTGCCGTGCGAGAGGGGCGTTCGCGTCGAGCCCCTTCAGCGCGCGCAGCCGCTCGAGGCTGCGCGGATCGTCGGCGCGCGCCGCGATGCCGTAGATGGTCTCGGTCGGCAGCGCGACGAGGGCGCCCGCGCGCAGCGCGGCGATCACCGCCTGCTCTTGCGCGGGATCGACGCGAGCCTCGTGGGCTCGAATGCGTTGGGCACTCATGACGCTGCCATGCGAAGCTCGGAGGCGCTCAGCGCTGCTCCGCAACGTGGAAGAAGGGGCGGTGCGGCGGCGAGAGGATAACCCCGGACCGACGCGAGGCGAAGCGCGTGAGCAGCAGACGACGCGAGGCGAAGGTGCGATGCATACCGACGGTGAAGGCGAGAAGCGGCTGGCCTGGCTCGGCACCTTGGCCGGAGGGCTCGCGCACGAGATCAAGAACCCGCTCAGCACGATGGCGATCAACCTCTCGCTCCTGAACGAGGACTTCGCGCGCAGCGAGAGCACGCGCGACAAGCGCGCGCTGCGGAAGATCGAGGTGCTGCAGCGCGAGGTGAAGCGCCTGGAGCGCATCCTCGCCGACTTCCTCGCCTACGCGCGCGACGTCGAGCTCGATCGGCAGCCCACCGACCTCGCCGAGAAGTTGAGCGAGCTGCTCGAGTTCCTCGAGCCCGAGCTGCGCGCCGGGCGCATCGTCGTGCACACGCACTTCGAAGCCGGCCTGCCGCCGGTGCTGGTGGACCGCAACCGCCTCCGCCAGGCCTGCCTGAACCTCATCGTGAACGCGCGTCAGGCGATGCCCGAGGGCGGCGAGCTGGTCGTGGTCACCCGGCGCCAAGGGGCCCGAGCCGAGATCGAGATCATCGACAACGGCTGCGGCATGGACGAGGCCACGCGAGAGCGCTGCTTCGAGGCCTACTTCTCGACCAAGAAGGGCGGCAGCGGCCTCGGGTTGCCGACGGTTCGGCGGATCGCGGAAGAGCACGGGGGCGAGGTCTGGGTCGAGAGCGAGCCGCAGCGCGGGACGCGCTTCGTGCTGAGCCTTCCGCTCGCGCCCGGCGATTGAAGCCCCGCGGAGGATGGGCTAGTTTCCTGCCGTTCTGGCAGCAGACTCCCCACCCCCGCTCGCCCCATGTCGCAAGCTGCCGTTCTGGCGTCCAAGCCCTCCCCTCGCGTCCTCGTCGTCGATGATGACGTCGACCACGCCGAGGCCGTCGGAGAGTCCCTCGAGCGCGTGGGCTACCGCGTCGAGATCGCGCGCGGTGGTCGCGAGGCGCAGGAGGTCCTGCGCGGCGGCGAGATCGAGATCGTCGTCACCGACCTGCTCATGCGGGACGTGGACGGGCTCGAGGTGCTGCGCGCCGCGCGCCAGCGCGATCCGTCGATCTCGGTCTTCCTCCTCACCGCGCACGCGTCGGTCGATTCGGCCGTTCGCGCGATGCGAGAGGGGGCGACCGACTATCTCGAGAAGCCGATCCAGCTCGATGCGCTCCGCACGAAGCTCGCGCGCGAGGTCGAAGCGCGCCGCCTGCGGCAGGACAACCTGGAGCTTCGACGTCAGCTCGATCGCAAGTTCGGCTTCGAGAGTCTGGTGGGGGAGTCGGAGGGGATCGGCCGCATCATCCAAGTGTTGCGCAACGTCGCACCGACCGATGCGACGGTCCTGATCCTCGGCGAGACCGGCACGGGCAAGGAGCTCGTCGCGCACGCCTTGCACAGCAACTCGCCGCGGCGCGAGCGGCCCTTCGTCGCCGTGAACTGCGCCGCGCTGAACGAGGGCTTGATCGAGAGCGAGCTCTTCGGCCACGAGAAGGGCTCGTTCACCGGCGCCGATCGAAGGGCCGAGGGCAAGTTTGAGTACGCGGCGGGCGGGACGCTGTTTCTCGACGAGGTGGGGGACATGCCGCTCACGACCCAAGCCAAGTTGCTGCGCGCTCTGGAGGCCCGCAAGATCGTTCGTGTCGGCGGCAACAAGGAGATCCCGATCGACGTGCGCGTGGTGGCGGCCACCAACCGTCCGCTCGAGCAGCTCGTGAAGGAGCGCAAGTTCCGCGAAGACCTCTACTTCCGGCTTCATGTCGTGACCGTGGACCTGCCGCCGCTGCGCGAGCGCGCCGGCGACGTGCCCCTGCTCGCGGCGCGCTTCCTCCACGAGCTCGCGGCACAGCACAAGCGCCCCGTCGAGGGTGTTTCTCCCGAGGTGCTGCGCGCTCTGCTCGCCTACGAATGGCCGGGCAACGTGCGCCAGCTCAAGAACACCATCGAGAGCATGGTGGTCTCCTCCAACCTGCGCATCCTCGACGTGTCCTGTCTGCCGCCGTTCTTGCGGGCCGCCAGCGGCGAGGCGAGCCCGAGCTCGGGCGGCTATCGCCTGGAAGGGCGTTCGCTCGCCGAAGTCGAGGCGGACTTGATCCGCGCCAACCTGAAGCTCGCGGAAGGGAACCGCGAGAAGTGCGCGACCCTGCTCGGGATCGGGGAGCGCACGCTCTATCGCAAGCTGAAGGAGTACGGCTTGCGCTGAGGGGCGCCACCTCGCGTGCACCGGTGCACGGAGGCGATTTCGGTGCTGGCACGCGGTTTGGTACTCGCGGCCTCAGCGCTCCAGAGCCCTCGCGGGTCGGAGCCACTCGATTCACGGCACCGGCGCGCTGCGGCGCGCAGAGGAGCAGAACTCTCCCATGGCGAAGCAAGGCAAGATCATCGGGATCGACCTCGGCACGACCAACTCGGTCGTCGCCGTGATGGAGGGCGGGCAGCCCACCGTGATCCTCAACATGGAAGGTGGGCGCACGACGCCTTCCGTGGTGGCATTCCTCGACAACGGCGAACGCGTCGTCGGTTCTCCTGCGAAGAACCAGGCCGTGAAGAACCCGACGCGCACGATCTACTCGATCAAGCGCTTCATGGGGCGCCGGCACAACGAGGTGGGCTCGGAGGAGAAGCTCGTCCCGTACAAGGTGGTCGGCGGACCCGAGGAGCTCGTGAAGGTCGACATCGGTGGCAAGCCGTACACGCCGCCGGAGATCAGCGCGATGATCCTCCAGCACCTGAAGGACGCCGCCGAAGCCCACCTCGGAGAGAAGGTGACGCGGGCCGTGATCACGGTGCCGGCCTACTTCAACGACTCGCAGCGCCAGGCGACGAAGGACGCCGGCCGCATCGCCGGCCTCGAGGTCGAGCGCATCATCAATGAGCCCACCGCCGCGGCGCTGGCCTACGGCAGCGACAAGAAGAAGGCCCAGAAGGTCGCGGTCTACGACTTGGGCGGCGGGACCTTCGACATCTCGATCCTCGAGATCGACGAAGGCGTCGTCGAGGTGAAGTCGACGAACGGGGACACGCACCTCGGCGGCGACGACTTCGATGAAGTGCTGATCAACTTCGTCGCGGACGAGTTCAAGAAGGAGACCGGCATCAACCTGCGCACCGACCAGCTCGCGCTCCAGCGCCTGAAGGAAGAGTGCGAAAAGGTGAAGAAGGAGCTCAGCTCCACGATGCAGGCCACGATCAACCTGCCGTTCATCTCGATGGACGCGAGCGGGCCGAAGCACCTGAACATCTCGCTCTCGCGCGCCAAGTTCGAACAGCTCACCGCGCAGCTCGTCGAGCGCACCCGCAAGCCCTGCGAGCAGGCGCTGAAGGACGCGCGCATGAAGCCCGGCGACGTCGACGAGATCCTGATGGTCGGCGGCTCGACGCGCATCCCGGCCGTGCAGCGCATGGTGAAGGAGATCTTCGGCAAGGAAGGCAACCGCGGCGTGAACCCCGACGAGGTCGTCGCGGTCGGCGCAGCGATCCAGGGCGGGGTGCTCGGCGGCGAGGTCGACAACGTCCTGCTGCTCGACGTGACGCCGCTCTCGCTCGGCATCGAGACGCTGGGCGGGGTCTTCACCAAGCTCATCGAGCGCAACACGACGATCCCGACCCAGAAGACGCAGGTCTTCTCGACGGCCTCCGATAGCCAGCCGTCGGTGGAGATCCACGTGCTGCAGGGTGAGCGCGAGATGGCCGCGGGCAATCGCACGCTCGGCAAGTTCGTGCTCGACGGCATCCCGGCCGCGCCGCGCGGCGTGCCGCAGATCGAGGTCAGCTTCGACATCGACGCGAACGGCATCCTCAACGTGTCGGCGAAGGATCGCGGCACGAACAAGGAGCAGAAGATCCGCATCGAGTCGAGCAGCGGGCTCACCGAGACCGACATCGAGCGCATGCGCAAGGACGCCGAGGCCCACGCCGGCGAGGACAAGAAGCGGCGCGAGCTGATCGAAGCGCGGAACAGCGCGGATCAGGCGATCTACCAGGCCGACAAGACCTTGGCCGAGCTCGGCGACAAGGTCTCCCCCGAGGACAAGAGCACCATCGAGAGCGCGAAGCAGCGCCTCGAGGCCGCCGCGAAGAGCGATGACCTCGCCGCGTTGCAGTCGGCTTCCAGCGCCTTCCAGGTCGCGCTGCAGAAGCTCGGCGAGAAGGCGTACGCGCAGCAGGGGCAACCCGGCGGCGCCGGTGGCGCCGACGCCGGCGGGGCCAGCGGCTCCGGCAAGGACGACTCGGTCGACGTCGAGTACGAGGTCAAGAGCTGAGCCAAGCTCGAGGATCGCTGCGCCTCGCGCGCAGCGTGTCCGATCCGATCGTCGCCGCGAGGCGCGCCTCCCGATCCCGGGCAGGCGCGCCTCGCGGCGTTTGCGGAGCGTCCGGCAGACGTGCGTCGGCGCACGACTCGCTCGCGCGTGGAACGGCGGGAGCGCGATCTCCCCACGCGATCGCTCGCGCGAGCGAACGTGACCAAGGGCTCCGCGAAGTGCTACCTTCTCCGCACGTTCCGCAGGAGGCCCCCGTTTCGCGATGATCGAAGTCGAGCATCTCGTCCGACGCTTCGGCGCCCATCGAGCGCTCGACGATGTCTCCTTCCGCGTCGGCTCTGGCGAGATCGCCGGGCTCCTCGGCCCGAACGGCGCGGGGAAGACCACCGTGCAGCGCATCCTGCTCGGCGCGCTCGCGCCCACGAGCGGACGCGTTTCGATCGCGGGCTTCGATGCGCTGCGCTCGCCGCTCGAAGTGCGCCGGCGGGTCGGCTATCTGCCGGAGATCCTGCCGCTCTATCCGGAGCTCCGCGTCGACGAGTTCCTGCGCTTCCGCGCGCGCTTGAAGGGCCTGCCGCGGCGCTCCATCGCCTCGGCCTGCGATGCGGCGATCGAGCGCTGCGGGCTCGAAGGCATGCGCCGCCGCCTGCTCGGCGCGCTGTCGCGCGGCTATCGACTGAGAGCGGGTCTCGCCGACGCCATGCTCGGAGATCCGGCCGTGCTGATCCTCGACGAGCCGACCGGCGGGCTCGATCCGCTGCAGCGCCGCGAGTTGCTCGACGCGGTGCGCGGCTGGCGCGGAGAGAAGACCGTGCTGCTCTCCTCGCACATCCTGCCGGAGATCGAATCGACCTGCGATCGCGTGCTGCTGCTGCACCGCGGGCGGCTGCTCGCCGAGGGCGCGCCCCGCGAGCTGCAGCGCCTCGCCTCCGGAGCGCTGCATCTCAAGGTCGAGCTCGAAGGGCCGCTGCAGACGATCGATTGGTCGCGATTGCCCGGCGTCACCGGGCACGTCGGCCGACCGCTCGGGGGCGAGCGCTTCGCCGTCGAGCTCGAAGCCGAGCGCGGCGCGCGTATCGAGCCCGCGATCGTCGCCGCGATCGAACGCGCCGGAGGCACGCTGCTGCGCCTCGGCGAGGTCGAGGAGTCGCTCGAGGACCTCTTCGTGCGCATCGTGCGCGCGAACACCGTGCTCGCGCCTCTGTCCGCGCCTCCGCGTGGCGAGTCCCTTGGTGACTCGAGCGCTACTCCGCGTGGCAGCGGCTCGCGCGCCCCGCGAGGCGCCGCGCTGCGCGCGCTGCTCGGACGCGAGCTCGCTAGCTACGTGCGCTCCCCGCTCGGGCCCGCGCTCTTCGCCCTCGTGCAGATCGTCGTCGGCTGGTCGTTCTACGATCGCCTGGTCGAGAACCCCGACGCCGCGGTGCGAGGGAACGCGCGCGAGGCCGTGCTCGCCGCCTTCGGCGGCGGGAGCGAGCTCGTGCGCCTCTGGTTCCTCATCCTGCCGCCCTTGCTCACGATGCGCCTCTTCGCCGAAGAGCGCCGCACCGGCACGCTCGAAGGGCTGCTCACCGCGCCCGTGCGCATCCCGACCATCGTCGCGGGGAAGTTCCTCGCCGCGTGGATCTTCTTCGCGCTGCTCTTCGCGCCGGGTTGGCTCTATCTCGCCGCTTGCGCGAGCTTGGGCGCATCGCTCGATCTCGGCCTCGCGCTGAGTCAGCACTTGGGTCTCGTGGCGCTCGGCACGGTCGGCCTGTCCGTCGGTACTTTCTGCTCGGCGCTCGGCGCGAGCCAAGTCGTCGCGGCCGCCGCGGCGTTCACGGGCAATCTCGTGCTGGCGCTGCCCTGGCTGCTCCGCACCTTCCTCGATCTCGATCGCTGGAGCGCGGCCCTCCTGCGCTTCGATCTC
>JAEUHW010000302.1 GCA_016793245.1 Planctomycetota bacterium | reverse complement strand
CGAGGACGCGCGCATCGCGCTGCGCCTCTCGGTGCTGCTGCGCCTCGCCTTGGTGCTGCATCGCGCGCGCCCCTCCGAGGCTCCGCCGCATCTCCGTCTCGGCGTCGGCACGATGGGGCTGCAGCTCGAGTTCCCGAGCGGCTGGCTCGCTTCGCGAGCGCTGCTGCGCGCGGACCTGGAAGAAGAGGCGCGCGCTCTCGAGCCGATCGGTATCGATCTGCGCTGGGGCTGACGCGCACCGGGGCGTCTTCGCCCCGCGCCGAACGTCGCAGGGGTCCCGCGCCCGCGATCCATCAGAAGAAAACCGTCGTCGGGATGTTCGAAGCCCCGCCCCAACCGGCGGTCGTGTTCGAGAGCAGCCAGATCTGTGAGTAGACGGTCAGCCCAGGGGAACGCGGCACGCCGGGGAGCGAGACGCTCGCGAGCCCCGCGGGCGAGAGCACTCCCGAGAGGATCGGGTAGCCCGCGGCGAGCAAGGTGTCGCCGAAGAGCTGGATCGTCGTGGGGTTGTTCACCGCGATCGCGAGCGACCAGAGATCGTCGCTGTCGCCGCCGAAGCGCCAGGTCACGGTCTGTCCTTGGATCGCGACGAGCGGCGTGACCTCGAGCCGCGGCGGAGCCGTGGGGGTGATCTGAAGCGTGAGCGCGTTCGAGGTCCCGTTGCTGTTCGTGATCACGACGGGCAGTGCGCCGACCTGCGTCATCTGCGGCACGACGAGATCGAGCTGCGTGTCGCTCAGCACGATGATCGACGCGAGCGGCACGCTCGCGCCGCCGATGGTGGCGCTCTGCGTGCCGAGGAAGCCGGTACCGGTGACTCGGATCGAGGTGCCGCCCCACGCCTGCGCCGTCCCGGGCTGCAAGCTCTGCAGCGCGGGGATGCCGTTCGCGTAGCGTAGACAGCTCTGGCTGCTCGCGTACGACGTGATCGCCGCGGCGCTCGGCGCATCGAAGCGATTCGTGAGCCCACCGCAGCTTCCGAGCGAGGGGCACATGATGAGGCAGCCCGAGCCGCTGCAGTGTGAAGCGCCCCAGCTATGGCCGAGCTCGTGCGCGACGAGCTCGATGTTCGATGCATTGCTGCTCGAGTAGGCGCGCGAGACCGCGAAGCCCATCGCCTGATCGCAGACCGCGCCGAGGTAGGCGATCCCGATCACGCCGGAGAACGAGCCCTTGCCGGTGAAGAGGTGCGCCACATCGCGCGTGACCGCCGTGTGGTTCTGCGTCCAGTAGCCCTGGAACTCGCCGAGCAGCGCGCCCATGTCGGTCTGCGTGTAGACGTTCGTCGTGCGGATGAAGATCGTCCCTACGAGGTACTGGATGCAGACGTCGCGGCGGTAGATGAGGTCGACGGAGTTCACGATGCTGAGCATCGCGGTCTGCGTCTGCGTCACGCTGCTGCCCTTCCGCTGGTAGAACTCGCGGTCGGCGTCGAGCGCGATCTCCGCTTCGCGCAGCACCGTGGTCGATTCCGGTGCGCCGCCGACGGGGCCGCCCGGGAGCTGGAGCGCGCCGCAGCTCGCCGGACTCGGCAGTCGATCGGTGCCGCGATGGACGATCCAGCCGTAGCCCAAGGCCGCGCGCTCCGCTTCGTCCAGAGGTTGCAGATACCAGCTTTCGTCGCCGTCCAGGACGCAGGCATCGAAGTACCCGCGCTCGCCGATCCGCGGATCCCAGGTCGCGGCGACGAGGGCCCCGCGCCGCGCGAGGACGCCGCGGTAGGTGACACAGGCGTCGCGCGGCGCGCTCGTCCAGCCCGAGGCGGTCTCGACGCGGAGCTGGAAGCTCGGCGTGCGAATCTCCCGCGGGCGGAACTCGAGCGCCTCGACCTCGGTGCCGAGCAGGACATCGACGCGCAGGCCGCCGCTGGCGCTCGGGCGCAGCTCGAGCTCTTGGAGGAGGCCGGCGCGCAGCTCGTAGCGGGCGAGGACGCTCGGCGGCGCTGGCTCGAAGCGCAGGCCCGTCTCCACTCCGCGGACCGGCCCCGTGGACTGGGCCGTCAGGGGGGCGACCGAGACGAGGGCGGCGATGAGCAGCGAGCGCAGCGACATGCAGGAACTCCGGTGGGGAACGAACGGAGGACGCGCGGCGAAGCGTGGGGGTTTCGCGGCACTTCGAGAATGGTAGCCCTCGGCGTTCTCGCGGAGCGGGGAAAAGTCGCGCGGCCGCGCACTCGAGTCGAGTGCGCGGCCGCGTCGAAGCAACCGCAGGGCGATCTCCGCCGCAGGGCTACTGGCAGGTCAGGTTCTCGGTGTTGCTGGCGACGATCGTGGGCGCGTTCGCCGGATCGAAGCCAAGGACGACCGCTTGGAAGTTCACGTCGAGGCCGGCCAGCTGCGCGTGGATGCCGAAGGGAACCGTCGCCGCGCCGTTGGCATCGGTGACGAGCCCGAGCGCGATGCGCGGGTCGACGAGCAGATCGCAGCGGCTGAACGGCAGCGGCGTCGGCGCGGGCAGCAGGGCGCCGACCACCAGGACGCCGAGCGCGTTCGCCGGCGCGCCGGTGACGTCGAGCTGGATGCGGACGCCGCCCGTCGCGGGGTTCGCCGTGCCCACGAGGTTCGCGCCGCAGGGGCGGCTCACCGTGGTCCAGGTGCAGGTCGGGGTCCCCGGATCCGGGCGGAAGTAGACGCGCAGCGACGCGCCGTAGCCTTCCTGGCCCACGCCGCGCACGCCGGCTCGGCCGTCGGTGACGATGCCGAGGACGACGCCGTTGCGGCCGGCGGTCACGGGGATGCGCGCGCCTTGCAGCGTGCCATCGACCGCGCCGCGCCAATCGGGCTGGCCGTCGCCATCGACGTCGACGAACGCCGCGCAGTGCGCGTTGGTGCTCGCGCGGCCCTGGAGCTGGATCACCACGAGGCCGGTCGCGCCGGGGCGCACCGGATAGGCCGCGCGCAGGCCGTGCGGCCCGAAGCTCGGCGGGGTCGTGCCGGGCCGCGCGCTGCTCGAGGTGCCGGCTTGCGCGGCGGAGTTCGCGTCCTGGCTCGAGGCCTGGCCGTTCTCGTCGATCTGGAGGCCGAGGCCGTAGGTCGGATCGGAGATCGCCTGCACTTGCGTGCTCGCGCCGGAGGCCGCGCGGCGGTCCCCGGTGCGCGCGGCGATCGCGAGGCCGCCGCGCCCGATGGGGGTCGCCGCGGCGACGCCGTCCAAGCTCGGGCCGGCGGGGGCGATGGCGAGGACGCTGTAATCGGTCGCCGTGCCGAAGCTCGGGCCGGGCTGGGTCTGCGCGAACGCCTGCGGCGCCAGCGTGAGAGCGAGGACGAGAGTGAGCTTGCGCATGGAGTTCTGAGTCCGAGGAGAGAGGGAGGAAGAGGTCCGCTCGAGGGATCCTGCGATCCGCTCGCCTGCGTCCGCCGGAGGAACCGGCCAGACGCGCACACGCCCCGCAAGAATGCCCTTTCCGCTCCGGCGCACGCGCCTCATTGGATCGCGATACGGAGACCCGGGCCGGAGGCGAAGAGCCCCTGCGCGGCGTGGCAGCTCGGGGCGTGCAGCCCGAAGGCCTGGGCGTGGAGCACGGCTCCGCTCGGCAGCCACGGGATGGGGAGCGGCTGCAGCGCGCGGCCCAGCCCATCGCTGGAGAGGACCAGCACGCGGAAGTCGCCGGTGGTCGGGCTCACCCAGAGCGGCGCCTGATCGACGAAGAGACCGGCGCTCGCCGGGGCGGAGCCGAGCACCACCAGCACGGGGAGCCCCGGCCACGGGTTCCACGCCCCGAGGCCGAAGAACGCGTCGCCTGAGCGCGCTTCGCGGAGCGCTTCGAGACCGACGCCCGAGCTCGACCCCGCGCAGAGCGCGGAGCTGTAGCCATACGCCTTGATCCCGCGCAGCGGCACCTCGTGCGCGAGGGCGCGCACTTGCGCGGCCGTCAGCGCGACGCCGTCCACGCGCACCTCGTCGATGCGTCCGTCGAAGGGGCGCGAGCCGTTGATCGGGTTGTCGCCGATCCAGACGGGGAGCTGCTGGTTCGCGTCGATCGCGCCGGCGGCAGTGGCGCGCCCGACCTCCTCGCCATCGAGGTAGATCACCATCTCGGTGCCGTCGTAGACCGCCGCCACGTGGGTCCACGCCCCGAAGGCGATGTTGCCCTGCGCGGCGATCAAGGTGTGCGTGAAGCCGTTCACCTTCAAGCGGAGACGCGGGCGGATCTCGGCGCCGACGGCGATCGTCGACAGCATGAACACGTGATCTTGCTCGGCGGTGCTCAGGCTCTTCGAGAGGATGCGCGCGTCGCCGTTCGCCAGATGTGCGAAGCCATCGCCCTGGATCCACGCCGAGATGGTCATCGCGTTCGGCGTGAGATCGAAGTTGCCCGCCGCGACGCGCGTGCCGGTCGGCGCGAAGTCGAGGGAGCCGTTCGCGAAGCCCGCGGCCCAGCTCGCGCCATTCACCGTGCCGTGGTTCCCGCGCGTGCCCGAGTCGAACGCGCGCGTGCCCATGCCTTCGTCGAAGCTCCAGAGCGAGAGCGGCGCGGGCAAGCGGGCGAAGTCGGCGCGCGCGATGTTGCTCGGCAGCTTCTGCGGCTCGAAGGCGCGGGCCCTCACGCGCGCGGTGTCGAAGAGCGCGAGCGGGCCCAAGTAGCGCGGCGAGCTCGGCGTGGGATCGCTGCCGTCGAGCGTATAGCGCACTTCTTGTCCGGGGAACGCGGGATAGATCGAGACCACGCGGCCCACTTGGAACGCGCTGCCCTGCGCGTCGATGCCCGGCGCTTGCGCGACGGGCGTCTGTCCGCCGCCGGTCCGCGCGCGGTTCTCGAAGATCCAGAGCTTGGGATTGGTCCAGCCGATCGAGACGAGATCGAGGTCGCCGTCGCGATCGAGATCGATGGCCTGCGTCCCGTCGTGATGATCGATCGTGTTGCTCGGCTGCGCATCGACGATCACGGTGGGCCAGCTCTGGCGCGTGCCGTCATTGCGGAGCAGCACGACGCGATTGGTGCTCGCGCCGCGATGCTCGCCGAGCACGAGATCGACGTCGCCGTCGCGATCGAAGTCGGCGGCGTCGAGGCTGAAGCCCTGGCCTTCGAAGCTGCCGAGGATGTGTCGCGTCCAGAGGCCGAGCGCATTGCCCGCGGGGCGCGGATTCTCGAACCAGACCACCTCGCGACCGTTCTCGAGGCCCATCGCGACATCGAGATCGCCATCGCCGTCGAGGTCGACCGCGCGGTTGCGATCGGGCTCGGGGGTGCCGCCGAAGCCCGCGAGATCGCCGACGCTGCCGAGCGTGCGCGGCGTCCAGCTCGGATTCTCGAGCCAGGTCGTGCCGAGCACGAGATCGAGATCGCCGTCTCCGTCGAGGTCGCCGGAGGAGAGGTCCTCGCCGAGCGAGAGCGGCTGGATGCGGCGCCAGGTCCAGGTGTTCGCGGCGGGGTTCGCGGGCACGGTGAGCATCTGCACGCCGACCGCAGGATCGTGCCAGGAGAGCGCGACTTCGCGCGCGCCCGTCGTACCGGCGAAGCGCTGCACCTGCACGCCTTGCAGGAAGTCGCCCTGCGCGGCCGCGATGTTGGTGTGGATCAGGAACCCCGCGGCGCCGCGATTCTCGGCCCAGGCGAGCTGGCCGTTCGCTTGGCTCCCCGGAGCGCGCGTGCCCAGGAGATCGCTGTCGCCGTCCCCGTCGATGTCGAAGCTCGTCGCGTAGTCGAGATACGCGCCGGGGTGGATCTCGAAGCGCGTCCAGGTCCCCGCGAGCGAGCCGGGGTTCTTCCACCACCAACCGCCCGCGGCGAGGTCGACGAGGCCGTCGTTGTCGAAGTCGCCGCTGCCGACGAACACCGGGCGATAGGGGAGCGCGCCATCGACGAGATGGCGCTGCCAGCGATCGAGCGGCAGCGTCAGGCGATCGTTCCACCAGAGATCGAGGCGCGGTGTGCCGTCGTTGTACGGCTTGTGCGCGATGTCGAGGTCGCCATCGCCGTCGAGGTCGGCGAGGCGCCCTTCGTGGATGTCGTTGCCCGTCGCGAGCACTTGCTCGGTGAAGTTGCCGGCGCCGTCGCCGTAGAGCACGCGCACACGGCAGCTCGCGCCGCCGAGCTTCATCTCGCCGAGGAAGAGATCCTGCGCGCCGTCGCCGTCGAGGTCGGCGATGTCGAGCGTGTGACCGTGCGCGACGTAGCCGAGGGGACGAGCGAGCCACGCGGAGCCGTTCCACTCGTACCAGAAGCCGTTGCCGCTCGCGTCGCCGGGGACGAACACGAGCTCGGGGCGACCGCCCGCGACGAGCTGACCGACGGCCGCGCGCGTGAAGTTCATCGCGGCATCGACGACGTGCTCCTGGAAGCTGCCGTTGCCGAGATGCTGCCACCAGCGCCCGGCGCCGACGATGTCGAGCACGCCGTCGAGGTCGACGTCACCGATGGCCAGCCCTTCGAACTGCGCGTTGCTCGCGCGGTAGATCACGCGGCTCGGCCAGGGCTGCGAGGTGCCGGTCGGCTGGCTCGGGATCTCGAAGAGCAAGAGCTCCTGCGCGTTCTGATTCCACGCCACGAGCTCGGTCGCGCCGTCGCCATCGACATCGCCGAAGGCCTGGTCGTGGTGCTGCGTGCCGCCGCTCGACTTCACGACGCGGCGCGTCCAGGGCGCGGCGAAGCTGGGGTAGGGGTTCTCCCACCAGTAGATCTCGGCGCCCGCGAAGTCCTGCCCGATCACGACATCGGGATCGCCGTCGCCGTCGATGTCGTGGATCGCGCCGCCGGCTTCGCTCTGCACGTTGGTGGGATCGACGTCGATGCGCAGCCAGGTGCCGTTGGCCTGGCTCAGCCACGCTTGCACGCGACCGGCGTAACCGCGCGACGCGACGAGCACGTCCTCGGCGCCGTCGCGATTGAAGTCCGCGGTGAGACAGGTGGTCTGCTGCACGGCGCCCTGCGGCGCGGGGATCGCGCCCGTCGTGGAGCTCTCGTGGCGCCACGAGATCTGCGCGGGAGAGGAGAGCGAGAGCGTCGACAAGGCGAGCGCGAGCGACGCGTGGCGATGGAGGTTCATGAGAGAGCGAGGGCTGCGCGGCGTCGGGGCACGCCGGTGGGAAGCCTGCATGCTCCAGGCAGCGACCTCCGCTGACAACGGACCACATGGCCCAGGGAGGCCCCTTCGCGTCAGATGGCGAGGATCTCCGCTCGCAGTCCCAGCTCGCGCGCGCTCGCGCGGATCTCCTGCGCGTACGCGGGGTTCATGACCAGGATCGCATCGACGCCGCTGCCGCGCAGCGCCTCGGGGGCTTCGACGCGGTGTCCCGTGATCGGCACGTGACGACCTACCTTGCGAGGATGGATGTCGATCACGTGGTGAATGGCGTCGAGGGGCTGCACCAGAGCGAGGAAGGTCGAGCCCTTCGCTCCCGCGCCCCAGAGAGCCGCGCGGCGACCCGCTCGCGCCAGCGCTTCCAAACGCCGGCCCCAGTCCGCGATCTTCGCTCGATAGGTGGCTCCGAAGCGCTCGACGAGAGCGAGCTGATCCTCGAGCGCGGCGGTCGGCGGAGCAGCGTGTGCTCGATCTTCTCGCAGCGCGAGCGCGCGCAGGTACTGCCCTTCGAAGGCGCTCTCCATCCAGCGGACCCCGAGGCCGGCCCGATGGAGCAGCGCGTGCAGCGAGAGCGGCGTGAAGATCGAGACGTGCTCGTAGATCACGTCCCAGATGCCGAGGTCGCGCAGGATCCACTCGCCGTTCGGCACCTCGAGGAAGAGCGCGCCGAGCGCGCTCCGCTCCAGCGTCGCGCGCATCGCCTCCACGAACGCGAGCGGGTCCTCGATGTGCTCGAGCACGTGCCGCGACGCGACGAGGTCCGCGGAGAGCCCGCGCTCCGCCGCCGAGAACGCGCGGCGCTCGACGGTCCACGCCGCGTCGGCGGGGAGCGCGCCGGAGAAGCTCGTGTCGAAGCCGACGCCGCGACAGCCGCCGCGCCGGCACAGCAGATCGAGGAACTCGCCCTTGCCGCAGCCGATCTCGAGCAGGTGGCGCCCGCGCAGCGGCAGCTCGGCGACCAAGCGCGCGACGAGCTCTTCGACGTAGCGCTGGAAGCGCGGCGAGAAGTGCAGCGAGGCGTCGTACTCCGGCGTGTAGACGACGCGCGAGGGATCGAAGGCCGAGTTCCAGAGGTGCCCGCACCGCGTGCAGCACTCGATGCGCAGCGTGCCGCGCGGCACCGCGCGCGCCTCCGCGGCGGTGCTCCACAGCTGCACGCAGTTGGTGGCGACGCCCTCGTGCTCGAGGGCGCGCAGCGGCGAGCCCGCTCCGCAGATCGGGCAGGTCACGGTGGCCGCGTGGCTCACACCGCCGTCACTTCGGGGGCGAGGCCCATCTGCTCGAGCTGGGAGCGGATCTCGGGGACGTAGATCGGGTTCATCACGATCACGCTCGCGGGACGGTAGGTGCGCAGGAATTCCGGGCTCGCGATCTCGTGGCCCGTGCCGGCGAGGAACTTGCCGTGCTTGTGCGGATTGATGTCGATCACGTACTCGAGCTCGTCTTGGATGCCGAGCGTGTTCAGATAGGAGACCGCCTTCGAGCCCGAGCCCCACAAGACGACGCGGCCCTTGCGGCGGAGGCGCGCGAGCTCCGCGCGCAAGCGCGTGAAGTGCTCCGCGATGCCCGCGCGGAACGAGCGCACCTCCGCTAGGGTCCGCGCGAGATCGTCCTCTGCCGCAAAGCGCTCTCCGCCGCGGCCATCGCCGGGCCGCGCCTCGATCAGGAGATACTGGTCGTCGAAGCCCTTCCAGAGGCGCGTGGGATCGAAGCCGACGCGGCGGAAGAGGCGCGCGAGCGAGCCCAGCGTGAAGTAGCTGCAGTGCTCGTAGTAGATGTCCCAGAACGCGCGCTCTTTCAGCACGCGCTCGACGTCGGGGACCTCGAGGAAGAAGACCGTCTCGCTCCGGCCTTCGAGCGTGCCGCGGATCATGCCGACGAACTCGCGCACGGGCCCGATGTGCTCCAGCGTGTGGCGGCAGCACACGTAATCGGCGCTGAGGTCCTTCGTGCGCTCGGAGTAGAAGTCCTGCACGAAGCGCACGCGCTCGCGGTCCTCGATCGCGGTGCGCTCGGGGCGATAGCTCGGATCGATGCCGATGCCGCGGCAATCGGCGAGGCGGCAGAGCTCGACCAGGAACTCGCCCTTCCCGCAGCCGATCTCGAGCACGGTCTTGCCGCGCAGCGCGTGGCGCTCGGCCTGATCGCGGCAGAGCTCGGTCTGGAAGGCGCGGAAGCGCGGGGAGAAGCCCTGCGTCTCCTCGTAGTCGGGCGAGTACGAGTGCACGCGCGGATCGAAGAGCACGTTCTGGATGAAGCCGCACTCGTGGCAGACCGCGAGCGCGAGATCGCCGCGCGGGAAGCGCAGCGCTTGGTCGCGATCGCGCACCATCAAGCACGAGTGCACCGGGATGCTGGGCGTCTCGTAGAAGCGCTCGAGGCGGCTCGAGCCGCACGCTTGGCAGGCCGTGATCATCGGGCGGGGCCTCGGGTGCCGCGCTCGACGAGGCGCGGGCGCGGAATGGGGATCACGAAGCTTCCTCCGGCGTCGAGGTAGGCGCTCTGCTGGGCGAGGATCTCCGTGGCGAAGTTCCACGCGAGGAGCAGCACGGTCCCCGGGCGATCCTGCAGCAGAAGCTCCGGGGAGAGGATCGGCAAGCGCACGCCGGGGACCCAGCGGCCTTGCTTGTGGATGTTGCGATCGACGACGTAGTCGATCCACGAGCGATCCAGGCCGACGTAGTTGAGCAGGATCGTGCCCTTCGCGGCGGCGCCGTACGCGGCGAGGCGCTGCCCGCGTTGCTTGCGCTCGGCGAGCAGCGCGCGCAGCTCGTCGCGCACCTGCGCCACACGGCGCGAGAAGCTGCGGTAGTAGTCGGCCCGCGTGAGCCCGTCGCGTTCCTCGGCTGCGAGCAGCTCGGCGACCGCGGGGGTCTCGACCTCGGCGTGCCCCACGAAGAGCCGCAGCGAGCCGCCGTGGATCGGAAGGCACCGCACGTCCTGCAGCGCGAGGCCATGGCGCGCGAAGAGCTGCGCCAGAGCGGTCGCGGAGAAGTAGCAGAGGTGCTCGTGGTAGATCGTGTCGAACTCGACGTGCTCGATCAGATCGCGCACGTAGGGCACCTCGATCACTGCGACGCCCTTCGGCTTCAGCAGCGCGGCGAGGCCCGCGACGAAGCCGTGCGTGTCGGCGACGTGCGCGAGGACGTTGTTCGCGTGCACCACATCGGCCTGCAGACCGCTCGCGCGGAGCTCCTCGGCGAGCGCGCGCGTGAAGAACGCGTGCCGCGTGGGCACGCCGCGCTCCACGGCGGCGCGGACGGGGCCGGCGGCGGGATCGATGCCGAGCACGGGGATCCCGCGCTGCACGTAGTACTGGAGCAGGTAGCCGTCGTTGCTCGCGAGCTCGACCACCTGCGAGCGCGCATCCAGGCCGCGCGCGGCGATCAGCTCCTCCACGTTCGCGCGCGAGTGCTCGAGCAGCGTCTGCGTGAAGGAAGAGTAGTACGGATAGTCGGCGTCGAAGAGCTCCTCCGGCGGCACGGTGTGGAGGATCTGCACCAACGTGCAGCGCGGGCAGAACGCGACCTCGAGCGGGTAGCGCGGCTCCTCGCGAGCGAGGTCCTTCTCGAAGAGGAAGCCGTCGGAGAGCGGCAGCGCTCCTAGATCGAGGAAGGTCTCGAGCGCGCCGTGCCCGCACGCGCGGCACTCTTGGATCCGCTGCAGCATCGCCTAGGCCGCCGTCCAGCGGAGCTGGGTATCGAGCCTGCCGGCCGCGAGCAGCTCGCGCACATGGCGGATGCGCAGGTAGCGCGAGCTCTCGAACTCCGCGAGCGTCAGGCCATGCGCGAGGTAGGCGCGGTAGAGCTCCTCGACGCCTCGGCGCACGGTCCAGGTGGGCTGGAAGCTCGGCAGCTCGCGGCGGATGCGCTCGCAGGAGACGCGGTAGTTGCGCTTGTCGGGTCCGGCGCCGGGCAGGAAGGTCACCTGCGCGCCCTTCACGACGTCGGCCACGATCTCGGCGACCTCGCGCACGCGGTAGTTCTCCTCCGTGCGGCCGACGTTGAACGCGCGGTTCCACACGGTGTCCCACGGCGCCTCCAGCACCGCCACGAACGCGCGCGAGATGTCCTCGATGTGCACCAGCGGACGCCACGGCGTGCCGTCGCTCTTCAGCAGCACCTCGCCCTTCGTCACCGCGTAGCCCACGAGGTTGTTCACCACGAGATCGCCGCGGAGGCGCGGGGAGAGCCCGTAAGCCGTCGCGTTCCGCAGGTAGGTCGGGCAGAAGCCGCGATCGGCGAGAGGAGCCACGTCGCGCTCGACGTAGACCTTCGACTCGCCATAGGGCGTCACCGGATTCATCGCGCCGTCCTCGTCGACGTAGTCGTCGCCGGCGGCGCCGTAGAGGCTGCACGAGGAGGAGTGCAGGAAGCGCTCGACGCCCGCGCGCTTTGCGAGCTCCGCGAGCCGCACGGAGGCGCGGTGGTTGATCGCGTAGGTGCTCTCCGGGGCGAGGTCGCCCAGCGGGTCGTTGGAGAGACCGGCCAGGTGGATCACCGCGTCGAAACCGCGGAGATGCTCCTCCTCGACGTCGCGCAGATCGAGGCGCAGCTCGCGCACGCCGAGGTCGGGTGCTGTGAAGTCGCAGCCTTCAAAGAGCCCGGAGTCGAGGCCGGTGACGGAGTGGCCCGCGCGGCGGAGCAGCGGCACCAAGAGGCAGCCGATGTATCCGCTGTGGCCGGTGACGAGGACGTTCACGAAGCGAACCTCACCAGATCTTCCAGGGCGCGTTGCCCTTCGACCAGAGCGACTCGAGCAGCGTCTTGTCGCGCAGCGTGTCCATGCACTGCCAGAAGCCCTCGTGGCGATACGCCATCAATTGCCCGTCGCGGGCCAAGCGCTCCATGGGCTCTTTCTCCCATGGCGTCTGGTCGCCGGCGATGTAGTCGAAGATCCCCGGCTCGAGCACGAAGAAGGCGCCGTTGATCCAGCCCTCGCCGAGCTGGGGTTTCTCGGAGAACTCGACCACGCGATCGCCCTCCAGCTCGATGCGGCCGAAGCGCGCCGGCGGTCGCACCGCCGTGACCGTGGCGAGCTTGCCGTGCGCGCGGTGGAACGCGAGCAGCGCGCGGAGATCGATGTCGGCGACGCCGTCGCCCCAGGTGAGGCAGAAGGTCGAGGGGCCGACGAAGCGCTGCAAGCGCTTGATGCGGCCGCCGGTGTTCGTTTCGAGGCCGGTGTCGACGAGCTCGAGGTTCCAGTCTTCGGTGGGCCCGCCGCCCAGGTAGTCGACGCGTCCCGAGCCGAGCTGCACGCGGAGGTCGCTGTGCAGGGCGCAGTAGTCGACGAAGAAGCGCTTGATCACCTCGCCCTTGTAGCCCAGCGCGATCACGAAATCGCGGAGCCCTTGGTGCGCGTAGATCTTCAGGATGTGCCAGAGGATCGGCCGATCGCCGATCTCGACCATCGGCTTCGGCTTCAGGACGGTTTCCTCGGAGAGCCGCGAGCCGAGCCCGCCGGCGAGGATGGCGACCTTCATGGAGCTCATTCTCGTTCGAAGCGCGCCGTGATCGACGTGCTCGCTGCCACGGTGATCTGAACTGGGTTGGCCGTGCCGCTGAGCACACCTTCCCAACCGACGAAGCGCGCGCCGCCGAAGGGCTCGGCTTGCAGCGACACGACTTGTCCTGCGGCATGTCTCGGCAGCTCGGGTGTGCGCCGCACGCGACCCGGGCCGATCGCATTCACGACCAGCGCGGAGCTCGCGCCGTCCTCGGGCACGATCGGCTCCGTGCGCTCGAAGAGGTAGTCGAAGTGCGCGCCGTAGGGCACCGCGGCGCGGTTCTCCGCGAAGAGGCCCGCGCGCAGGTCGCCGATCCCCTGCGCGAACGCGAAGGTCGGGTTCCAGACCAGCCGATCGAACGAATGCTCGAGCGTCCACTGATCGCCGTGTCGCGCGACGCGCAAGCAGATCGGGAGCTGCAATGGTTGGCCGAGCAGCGGAAGCTCGCTGCGCGTGCGCACGCCATTCGTCCGGCGCTCGCAGAAGAAGCGCAGGTGATCGCCCGACCAGGTCGCGCCGAAGCGGAAGCCGTTCCGCGCGTCGGACTCGAAGGCCAGTCCCGCGCTCTGACCGCGGGCCGCGCTGAAGCCGGACTCCAGCGCGGTCTCGAGCTCGAGGTCGCCGTGCTCGAGCTCTTGGAGCAGCAGCACCGGAGCGAGGGGCGGCTCGGTATCGGCGCGCGGCAGCGAGAGCTCCACCCGGCGATCGACGAGCCGGGCGAACGCTTGTTCGCTCGGATCAAGGAGGCGCCAACGCGAGGGCTCGAGCGCTGTGCCGGCGAAGTCGTCGGAGACGAAGCCCGCGCGGGTCTCGAGGATCGAGAGCGGCGCGCGAACGGAGTTCCCCGCCGCGTCGGTGGCGCAGGCTTGGTAGTAGATCTCCTCGCCGGGGGAGAGGTCGGGGATCGTCGCGACGTGCGAGGTGCGGCGCACGCTGGAGGCGACGAGCTGCCCGAGCGCGCTGGTGCGGCCCCATTCCACGCGGCCCGCCGCGGGCTCGTCGGTGGTCCAGACGATCGTTGCGCGGCGACCCGCCGGCAGCGCTTGCAAGCCGAGGATCTGCGGCGGCGTCGCGTCGCGCGCGAAATGGGCGACGACCAGCGGCTGCGCGCCGGCCGAGACGACGAGCGGGTTCGCGCTGCCGCTCCCGCTGCCGCTCCAATGCGAGAAGACCCAGCCGCTCCGCGCCACGGCGTGGAGCTCGACACTCTGTCCGGGACCATAGCGCGCGAGATGCGGCGTGCGCTGCACTTGTCCGAGGCCGATCACGTTCACCACGAGCGCGGAGCTCTCGCCGTCCTCGGGCTCGATCGGGCGGGCCGCATCGAAGAGGAAATCGCAGAGCAGCGTGTGCGCCGTGCCGAGGCGGTTCCCGGCGTAGACGCCGACCGCGCTGAGCTGCAGCGTCTGTACGAACGAGAGCCGCGGCGTCCAGCTCGCGCCGTCGGGCGAGGTCGCGAGGGACCACAGGTGGCCCTCGCGCTGCACGCGCAGCTGCACCGGACGCGCGATCGAGATCGGCGCGAAGGCATGCACCGTGGCGTTCCAACCATCGCGCACCGATCCGGCGAAGAGCTTCTCCACGCCCGCGTGACGCACGAGCTCGATCTTCAGATAGTCGTCCTCGTCCTGCTCGAAGAGCAGCCCCTCGGCTTGCGACTCGAGCGTGACGGAGGATTCGAACTTCGCGAGGAGTGAGAAGTCCTCGTCCGGAGCGGCTTGCATCACGCGCGCGAGCTGATTCCCCGCCGTCTGCGTCCAGGCATCGTGCGTGCTGGTCGCCGGCACGCTGATCGCGAGGCGCTGCTCCGCGAAGGCGAACGAGGCGTCGCCGTTCGGATCGACGAAGCTCCACTGCTGCTCGTCGAGCGCGGCACCGGAGAAGTCATCCGAATCGATCGCCGTCGGATTGCCCGCGGGCTGCGTGCGCAGCGTGCGGTCGCCACCGGTCGCGGCGTTGCCGACCCCGTCTTCGGCCTCGAGGCGGAAGTGATAGATGCGGCCGGGCTGCAGGTTCTCGAGCCGGAGCTCGTGCTGGAGGAGGAGGCGGGTGTCCTCCGTCGCGGCATCGTAATCTAGCGTCGATCCATAGAGCGCGCGAGCGCGCGCGGGCTCGTCGGTGCGCCAGCTCACGGTCGCGCTCGTCGAGCTCGGCCGCACTTGGATCTGCGAGAGGATCGGGGGAGTGCGGTCGGGCCCGGTCGAGAAGAGCGCCAGCGCCAAGCGCGGCTCGGCGGAGGTCGTGATCTGCACGGTGCTGTCGATGCCCTGCACGTCGCCGGCCCAGCTCTCGAAGAACCAGCCCGGCTCCGGAGTGGCCGTGAGCTCGACGAGCTGTCCTTCGGGATAGCGCGCGAGCTCGGGCGTGCGCACGATCGAGCCGCGACCGAAGGTCTGCGTCACGAGCTTCGAGCGCGCGCCGTCCTCCGGCAGGACCGGATCGAGGGTCACGGCGAACCAGTCGATCTCGGCAGTGTGCGCCGTCCCTTGGGCATTGCCGGCGGCGATGCCCACGCGCGTGACGGTGAGCGGGTGATCGAAGACCACCGCGTTGGTCCAGAGCTCGCCGTCGAGCGAGGTCCAGACGGTGAAGCGGTGGCCTTCGCGCCAGACGCGCATCGCCATCGGCGTCCCGAGCGAGACCAGGCCCTGCTCGAAGAGCAGCGGCCGGTAGCCGTCCTTCACGCCGCCGACCCAGACGCGCGTGCCGAGGCTCGTCGCGAGGAAGTCGAAGCGCAGGTAGTTGCCCGCGTCCTGCTCGACGACGAGGCCTTGCGCCTTCGAGACCGCATCGACGGGCGAGTCGAACTGCACCTCGATCTCGAAGTCCGCGTTCGCGACGTTCTGCACGACGCGCGGCATCTGATTGCCGTTGGTGTCGTACCAGCCTCCGTGCGATTGCCCGGCGGGGACCTCGATCTCGAGCTGGAGCCCGTTCGTGCGCACCTGCGCGTCGTTCCGCGGGTCGACGAAGATCCAGCGCGCTTCTTCTAGCTGCGAGCCGGAGAAGTCGTCGGAGACGAGGCCGCTCGGCTGCGGCGGCGTCGCGGCATCCGTCGTGAAGGTGCCGACGAGCGGAACGGCGCTCTGCCCGCGGCCGTCGCGCGCGCGAAGCTCGTAGTGGTAGGGCGTGCTCGGCAGGAGGCCGCGGAGCAGCGCGCCATGGCGCACGAGCGGATCCGCGCCGCTCACGACGCCGAGCTCGAGCGCCGGTGTCGTCCCATACGCGAGCTCGAAGCTCGTGGGCTCGTCGCTGCTCCAGGTCGCGCGAGCGCTGTGCGCCCCGAGCGTCCATTGCAGGTCGCGCAGCGCCGGGACCGCGGTCTCGTCCTCGAGCGCGGTCACCTGCACGTCGCCGATCGAGACGTCCGCGTAGTGAGCGATGAAGAGCAACGAGCCGGTTTGGAGATCGTCGGGGCTCTCGGTGCCGTTCGCGAGCCATTCGACCGGCTCGGCGTTGCCGTCGGGCCAGATCTTGTAGGCGTAGAAGGTGTCGCCGTTCGGCTGCGTCTCGCAGCGGAGTTTCCACCAGAGGCGCACGCCGAGCGGCAGAACCTGGGCGCGATCGATCTGCAGGCCTTGGAAGCCGACGAGCGAGAGGCGCGCGCCGCCGCCGGACGCGAGCTCGTACCAGACGCCCCCGCCTTGCTGGGTCCAGCCGGTGAGCGGCTGCTCGCCGTAGATGCGCTCGGTGTGTCCCATCCAGCGGCAGGTGATCCCGAACGCCGGGGCCACGGCCGTTCCCTGGAAGCCCGCGGGGTCGAAGCCGTGCAGCGTGATCGGCACGAGCACTTCGTAGCTCCGCCAAGCGCGCTCCTCGCCGAGGAGCAACGTGCGGTCGTAGCCCTTCACCGTGGGGCGAGCACCGGTCGCGTCGATGTGCCAGAGGCCATCGGCGATCTGCGCGCCCTCCGTCACGGCGCCGAGCGCCGACCACGTCGTGGTGCTGGTGCGCGGCCAGCTCGTCTGCGCGTGATACTGCAGGTGCAGCGTGGCGATGCTCTCGTTCTGCAGGGTGTCCACGGCGAAGAAGAGCACCGTGTTCGCGCCATCTTGCAGCGCGGCGCGCGGCAGATCGGCGTTGAAGTCGCCCTGCGCTTGCAGACGGCGGCCATCGGGGCCGATGGTGAGCGGCACGAGCGGGCCGCCATTCAGGCGGTAGTGCAGCGAGGCGACGCCATCGGCATCGGAGACGCGCCCGAGGATGTTCACGTGGCGCTGCGGATGGCCGAGAGCACCGAAGGTCTGGTTCGTTCCATACCAGAGATCGATCTCCGGACCGTCGGCATGGGCGCGTGGCGCGAGCGCGCCCAAGAGGGCGAACAGCGGATAGGTCGCGCGCGCGGCGCGGCCGAGCCGGCGTAGCAGGGGCATGCTGGGGCTCGCAAGAGCAGGGCTGAGAAGGCCATCGGTCCGCTCTGTGCGGATCCAGATCGCCCTTAGTGTTCTCCCGCGGCGGCTCGCTGGGAAGGGGCTATCTGGCGGAGATATCTCCGTGAGTGGCCCACGACTCGCGCTTCGCGGTGCCATTGTGCGGATGCGCGTTCGTGCTGGGGACGGCTAGACTCGGCACATACTCGAGAACGCATCGACGACCTCCTCCCCCGGCGCACCGCTGGCCTCGCGGCTCCGCACCCCCATGGATCGCATCTACTTCGACTCCGCGCACGACGACGAGACTCGGCGCCGTCAGCTCTACGCCGGCGCCATCTATGTCTACTCGCCGCGCCCGAGCCTGCGCGCGCTCTGCGATCACGCGCGCTCGATGATCGAGGAAGCCTTCGGCGGCCTCGACCCGCGCGTGGCCCAGCACGCGATGCCGGTCGAGCGCTACGTCGAGATCTGCGCGCCGCTTAAGCCGCGCTTCATCCACCATCCGCGAACGAAGGAGCTGATCCGCGCGGTGCTGATCGAGATGGGCTGCGATCTCGAGGAGACCTACCAAGACGTGCCGCGCCTGCGCATGGTGACGAGCGACGGCTACCTCACCTCGGGCGTCGGTTATGCGCATCATCCGCACCGCGACACCTGGTACTCGGCGCCGCTCTGCCAGCAGAACTGGTGGGTGCCGATCTACGAGTTCGAGGCCGAGAGCGGGATGGCGTTCCATCCCAGCTACTGGGCGCGGGGCGTGCGGAACGGCTCGGAAACGTTCAACTATTACGAGTGGAATGCGGTCGGGCGCCGCGACGCCGCCAAGATGATCCGCGGCGACACGCGGAAGCAGCCGAAGGCCGAGGAGCCCCTCCTGGCCCTGGAGCCCGCCGTGAAGCTCGTCGTTCCGGTGGGCGGCGCCATCGTCTTCTCGGCGGCGCAGATGCACTCCACGGTCGCGAACACGACGGGGCGCACGCGCTACAGCATGGACTTCCGCATCTGCAACTTGCGCGACCTGCGCGAGCGCCGCGCGGCGCCGAACGTCGATTCGCATCCGCACGGCACGTCGCTGCGCGACTTCCTGCGCGCCCGCGATCTCGCGCCGATGCCGGACGAGGTCGTGGCGCTCTACGACGACGCGAGCGCTCCCGCGGGCGAGCTCGTGTTCCGGCCGCAGTCCTGAGAGCTGGCGTCGGAGCGCCACGGAGAGAGCCATGGGCAGGCAAGCGGAAGGCGCGCGACGCCTGGGGATCGGCTTGCCGGTCTTCAACGGCGAGCGCTATCTCGGCGCCGCGATCGAGTCGATCCTCGCGCAGGACTTCCGCGACTTCGACCTCGTGATCTGCGACAACGCCTCGACCGACGCGACCGAGGCGATCGCGCGCGAGTTCGTGCGGCGCGACGAGCGCGTGCGCTATCTGCGGAACGCAGAGAACCTCGGCGCCGCGCGGAACTACAACCTCGCCGTGGAGGCTTGCGGCGGCGAGTTCTTCAAGTGGGCTGCGCACGACGACCTGCTCGAGCCGAGCTTCCTGCGCCGCTGCGTCGAGCGGCTCGATGCGGAGCCCGGGGCCGTGCTCGCATATCCGCGGACGCGCATCGTGGATGAGCGCGGGCAGAAGATCGAGACCTATGAGCTCAAGCTGCCGACGGACGATCCGGATCCGGTGGTGCGCTTCGAGGCGCTGCTCTCGATCCACCGCTGCTTCGAGATCTTCGGCGTGATCCGTCGGCGCGCGCTGCTCGAGACGCGGCTCATGGAACCCTTCGCGCACGGCGACGGCATCCTGCTCGCGCACTTGGCGCTGCGCGGAACCTTCGTCGAGATCGAGGAGGAGCTCTTCTTCGCGCGCCGCCACGCCGAGCAGTCGATGGAGCGCTTCAAGCAGGATTACCTGCGCTACGCGGCGTGGTTCGATCCGCGCCACGAAGGGCGGCGCCTCTTCCCGTACTGGCGCATCTATCGCGAGTACTTCCGCGCCGCGCGGCGCGCACCTCTCTCGCTCCGCGATCGCTGGCGCTGCTACCGCTGCGTCGCGCGCTGGATGCGCTATCGGCGCGATCGCCTCTGCGGCGAGCTGCGCTTCCATGCGTCCGACATCCTGCGCGGCATCTTCGGACGACGGCGATCGCCGCAGGGCGCGAGCTGAGAGCTCGTCGATGAATCGACGAGCTCGACGCTCCAACACCGTCCGGTGTTGGGCCAGCGGGCATCTCAGAGCGTGTCGGAGGTAATCTCCGACAGGCTCTGAGAGCGCTCGCGCGCCCGCGCCGGCCTCAGATCACCTTCACCTTCGCGGTCTTGGTGCGGTTCCCGCCGAGGCAGAAGCCGACGCCCCACGGGCCCGTGGTACCGAGCTCGAGCGTGTTGGAGACGAAGAAGACGCCCGCGGAGGGGAACGCGTCCTCCTCCACGAGGAACTCGAGGAACTGCGCCTTGCCGTACTCGATCTGCCAGGTCCAGGGGAAGGTCGCAGCGAACGGCACTTCGACCACGGCGACGATGTCGTAGATGACCCCCGTGCGGAGCTTCTTCACCTCCGCGCTCGTCACGGGGTCGAGCACGGCGACGTCGTAGACCTTGAAGATGCCGGTGCTCAGGCCCTCCGGGCGCTGGAGCGGCGCGCCGAGGCGCGCGATGCGGGAGCTGCCGAGCGCTGCGGCGCCGCGGTTCAAGCGCTGCGCTTCGACGTAGTTCTCGGTGGGCCGGACGGAGCGCGCGATCCAGTTTTGCGCCGAGCGCAGGGATTGCGCCGGGGCGATCGACGCGGTGGCGGCGAGGGCGAGGAAGGAACCGGCGAGCAGATGGGCGAGGCGCATGTGGGTCTCGAGCGCGTGCTGGAGTGAGGAAGGAGATGGCAAACAGGGGGAGCAGCGGCCGAGCGCGCTCAGCGTAACCGGAGCTGGGCGGAACTCAGCGCCCGCCGAGATAGCCCAGAGAGCGCAGGCGCTCCAGAGCGGCTTCGTCGAGTTGCGCCTCCTCGGGCGTGAAGCGCGGCTCGGTCGCGACCGCGAGCCACCCCGCGAGCAGCTCTTCCAGGCGCGCGACCTCCGCGGCGTGGCTCGCGGCGCGATCGGCGCGCTCGTGCGGATCGAGGCGCAAGTGGTAGAGCCGGGAGCTGCGCGTCGCGAGGTCGGCGATCAGCTTCGAGGAACCGTCGATCGCGGCGCGCAGTACTCCACCCTGGTTCGTCTCGACGAAGACCGGCTCGGGCGGGCCGGCGCGCAGGAGATCCCGGCCGAGCTGCGCCGGCAGGTCGGCGAGGCCGGCGAGCGCGGCACAGGTGGGCAGGAGGCCGAGCGTGCTCACCGGCGTCGAGAGACGCTCGGCGCCTCGGCCCGGGACGCGCAGCAGGAGCGGGACATCGATCGCCTCGCCGAAGAGGGTGCTGCCGTGGCCGAGCGAGCGGCGCTCGCCGAATTCCTCGCCGTGGTCGGCGGTGACGGCGACGACGGTGCGCTCCCAGCGCGGGCGAGCGCGCAGCGCCTGGAGCAGCTTGCCGATCGCCGCGTCGGTGAACGCGACCTCGGAGTCATAGAGCTCGAGCAAGCGCTCGTAGTCCGGTTCGCCGAGGCTCGGCACGAGCCGTTCCAGCTCCTCGAAGCGCTGTCCGGGGCGCACGGGCCCCGCGTAGGCGCGCGGCCCGCGGAAGGGATGCGCCTCGTGCTCGAGGTAGGCGAAGTGCGGATCGAAGTAGTGCACGAAGAGGAAGAGCGGGCGCTCGTCCTCGCGCGCGAGCAGCTCCACGGCGCGCGCGGTGACGCCCGGCGAGGTGGCCTCCGCGTAGCCGCGCACGTTCGTCTCGTCGAAGACCTCGAAGCCCTGGTCGAAGCCCTGCAAGCTCGAGCAGAAGCTGTGGCTCACGACCGCGGAAGTGCGATAGCCGGCCTGCGCGAAGAGCTCCGCCGCGGTGGTCCACTCCGCGGGCAGCCGCGAGCGCTCGTGCACGAGCCCGAGCGCGGAGGGCGCTTGCGCCGTGAGCAGGCCGCCGACCGCGGGCGTCGTCCAGGGCGCGCTGGTGTACGCGCGCTCGAAGACCAGCGCCTCGCGCGCGAGGGCATCGAGCTCCGGACTCGTCGCGCGAGTGTGCCCGTAGCAGCCGAGCCGATCGCGGCGCAGGGTATCGACGACGATCCAGATCACGTCGGGGCGCACCGCCGCGGCCGGAGGCGCTTCCGGAGCACAGCCGGGGAACGCCAGCAGCGCGGCCGCCGCGAGCGCCGCGCGGGAGCCGCATCGTCTCGGAGAGATCCTCGAAGCCCGCGTACGTTGCATGACGGAGACGATCGCCCAGCGGAGCGCTCCTGTCACGCCCGCTGCTTTCGAGGCGCCGGGGCGCGGCGATCCGCTCTCCTCGGCGGCGGCTCCTGGCGCCGAGCCCATACCGACGCGGACAATCCCCGCCGCTGGCGCCGCGCCTCGCGGCGCGCCTTCCGAATCTCCGAGCCGGAGCACAGGCCGGCGCCCGCCGTCGGCCGATCAGGAAGCGGGGGCCCAGCGACGGATCTCGTCGAGCTCCCGGACCATCTCCAGAGGCAGGGCGAGGAGCCCGCGATGCGCATTTCGATCTTCGGGGCAGGCTACGTGGGCGCCGTATCCGGGGCCTGCCTGGCGAAGGAAGGCCACGACATCGTGGCCGTGGACAAGAGCACGTCGAAGGTCGAGCTCCTGAACGCGGGGCGGAGCCCGATCGTCGAGGTCGGCATCGCCGAGCTGATCGCCGAGGTCGTCCGAGCGAAGACGCTCCGCGCGACGACGAACGCCGTCGAGGCGGTGCACGGCACCGAGGTCTCCCTGGTCTCGGTCGGCACGCCGAGCCAGCCGAGCGGCGCGCTCTCGCTGGACGCCGTGCGCGCCGTGACGCGCGAGATCGGGGCGGCGATCAAGACGAAGCAGGGTCCGCACGTCGTGGTCTACCGCTCGACGATCCTGCCGGGCACGACCGACGACCAGCTCGTGCCCTTGCTGGTCGAGAGCTCGGGCCGCCGCATCGGCGACGGGCTCGACGTCGTCTACAACCCCGAGTTCCTCCGCGAGGGGAGCTCGATCGCCGACTTCCACGCGCCGCCGTACACGATCGTCGGCTCGCCGACGCCGCGCGGCTACGAGGTGATGGACGAGATGTACCGCAGTGTGAAGGCCGAGATGGTGCGCACGACCATCCGCCTCGCCGAGTCGGTGAAGTACCTCTCGAACATGTACCACGCGCTGAAGATCTGCTTCGCGAACGAAGCGGGTGCCGTGCTGAAGAGCCTCGGCGTCGATGCTAGATCGGCGCTCGAGATCTTCTGCAAGGACCAGGTGCTGAACATCTCGAAGGCGTATCTGCGCCCGGGCTTCGCGTTCGGGGGCTCGTGTCTGCCGAAGGATCTCCGCGCGTTCTTGGCCCTCGCGCGCCATCAAGAGGTCTCGGTGCCGATGCTGGGCCAGGTGCTGCCGAGCAACGAGCGGCATCTCGATCGCGCGCTCGGCATGATCCAGCGCCACGGCCGCGGCAAGGTGGCGCTCTTCGGCCTCGCGTTCAAGGGCGGCACGGATGACCTCCGCGAGTCGCCGATGGTGACCCTCGCCGAGCGCTTGATCGGCAAGGGCTTCGAGCTCGCGATCCACGACGAGCACGTGCACACCGCGAGCCTGGTCGGCAGCAATCGCGAGTACGTCGAGAAGGAGATCCCGCATCTCGATCGGCTGATGCGCGCGACGCCCGAGGAAGCACTGCAGGGCGCCGATCTCATCGTGGTTGCCAAGTGCTCGAAGCTGGAGCTCGCCGCGATCCTGAAGGCGCCCGCCGAGATCCCGGTGCTCGATCTCGCGAGTGTGAAGGAGCTCGCGGCTGCGCGCGCGCCGCGCTACGAGGGCATCTGCTGGTGAGCCGCTCGGGCGAGAAGCGCCCGCGGCTGCTCTTCGTCTCGCCGCGCTTCCTCTTCCCCGCCGACGAGGGCGGCAAGATCCGCACGGGGCAGATCCTGCGCGGCATGAAGGGCGGCGCGTTCGAGCTCGACCTCATCGCGCCGGCGAGCGACGCGGAGGTGCGCGCGCATCGCGCGGATTTGGAAGAGCTCTGCGATCGCTTCGAGGCGTGGCCTCCGCAGCGCCGCGGCGCGCTCTGGAAGCTCGCGCGGCTCCGCCATCTGCTCTCGCCGCTCCCGGTCGCCGTGCGCACCGATGTGTGTGCCGCGTTCGCGCGCGCGATCCAGGGCGGGCTCGCGCGAAGGCCGGATCTCGTCGTCTTCGACTACGTGCATTCCGCAGTCGCGTTTCCGCGCGACCTCAAGCTGCCGAGCGTCTGCTTCACGCACAACGTCGAGACCGAGATCTTCCGCCGCCATGCCAAGGTCGCGTCGCGTGCTCTCTCGCGCGCGGTGTGGCGGAACCAGGCCGCGAAGATGGAGCGCTTCGAGCGGGAAGCCCTCGCGCGCTTCACGCGCGTCGTCGCCGTCTCCGAACGCGATGCGCAGCAGTTCCGGAACGACTTCGGTCTCGCGGAGACGCGCGTGATCCCGACCGGCGTCGACCTCGACCACTTCCGTTACACGCCCGCGGAGGCGAACGACCGCGTCGTCTTCTGCGGTGCCATGGACTGGGCCGCGAACCAGGACGGCATCGGCTGGCTGCTGGATGAAGTCTGGGCGAAGGTCCTCGCCGCGCGTCCGAGCGCCACCCTGACCGTCGTCGGTCGCAACGTGCCGGAGGGCCTGCAGGCGAAGGCCCGCGTCTTGGGTGCCAGCGTGCGCTTCACCGGCTGGGTCGAGGACATCCGCCCGCATCTCCAGGGGGCCGCGGCCTACGCGATCCCGCTGCGCGTCGGCGGCGGAACGCGCATCAAGGGCTACGAGGCGATCGCGATCGGGAGCCCCGTGGTCTCCACCGCGATCGGCGTCGAGGGTCTGGGTCTCAGCGCGGGGAAGCACTACCTCGAGGCGAACGATCCCGCGAGCTTCGCGGCGTCGCTCGTCGCGCTGCTCGGCGACGCCGCGCGCGGACGCGCGCTCGCGCAGGAAGCGCGCGCGTTCGTCGAGGAGCGCTTCTCGTTCCGGCACGCGGCTCGGGCGTTCGAGGGGATCTGCCTCGAGGCGTTGACCGCCGGAGTGCTGCGGCCCGAGCGCGTCTGCTCGCTGGCGCGCTAGGGTCGCCTCCGAGCCTCCGCTCGACCTGCGCTTGTCGCCGCGTCGAGGTCGAGTCAATCTGGGGGCCCTCGGCACTCCTTCTCGTCCGCCGGCTCTACGCGTATCTCGGAGGCCCTCGTGCAGAAGCACTTCTTCTTCGCCTTGCTGAGCATGATCCCCGCGTTCGCTCCGGCACATGCCGCGGAGTGGATCGTCGATGCGGCGGGAGGTGGGCAGTTCACGGATCTGCCGGCGGCGGTGGCTGCGGCTGCGCCGGGGGATCGATTGCTCGTGCGGCCGGGGTTCTACAACGGGGCGCGCATTTCACGCGGGCTGGAGATCCATGGCCTCGGTTCCCTCCACAGTGTGTTTTTGAGATCGCCAATGGTGGTGGAAAGCCTGCCGGCAAACGAACGCGTTCAGCTCAGCGGACTTTGGGTCTACATCACGTCGATTGCATACAGCCCGTCGCCGGCGATTGCGATTCTGCGCCGATGTCTTGGAACGGTACAAATCGAGCGTTGTCGATCCATTTGGCAGTCACCCTTCTTTCTTCCTGTGGCCGAGCCAGGCCTCGACGTGAGCTCGTGCAGCCTGGTCACCGTGCGAGACTGCGTGTTCTATGGTGTGCGGGATTCCGCGTTGCATGCATCGATTCCGGTTCGTCTGTCTCAGTCGAAGGTCCAATTCTATGACTGCGAGATTCGCGGGGCGAGCGGCGCTGGCTGCGCAGGGCAACGCGGAGAAATCGCAGTCTCTGCCAGCGCGTGCGAGCTCGTCTTTTCGGGCGGCTTGATCTACGGAGGAAACGGAAGCTCGTTCTCTTGCATCAGCACCAACTGCAGAGGAGGCAATGACGGAGCGGATTCCGTCTCGGCTCCGCTTTGTCATGTCACGGCCTACGGTTGCGATGTCCAAGGTGGCTACAGCGGAGCAATCTATTGCATGCCACCTCCGCCGGTCCGGCAGACAGGCATCGCTTGGACGGGAGGCCCTCTGTCGTTGAACCTTCATCCTGAGCCACTGCCTCCCATCGAGCTCGCGGCTGCCTTGCAGATGGGGACCACGGTGCAAGTACAGCTCGAGCTCGCGAGCGCGAATCCCCAAGTTCTCTTCGTCGCGCTTCAGCGTGCGGAGCTGGTGTTGCCCGGGTTGACCGGAATGCTCTGGATCGACCCGGCGAGCGCCTTCTTGGTCGGCGTGACGAGCGGAACGACGGGCGCCACGACGATCGCGTTCCCCGTCGAGAACGAGCCGCTCGCCTTCGGCTACGAGCTGCACTTCCAAGCGATCGACGTGCGCGGACGCTGCGGCGCGCCGACGTCGGCGGTGCTGCAATGAGCGCGAGGCTCCTTCCGCTGTGCTGCCTCAGCGCGCTGCTCGCGCAGGAGCCGCCGGTCGCTCCGTCCACGAGTGCATCGGGCCCGCTGCGCTACGAGCTGCCCCGCGGCTGGACCGCAGCCCCGGGACGCGCGGGTTGGACCTGGCTCTTGCCGGAAGGTGCGAGCAGCGAAGCCGACGCGCTGCGCGGCTCACTCGTGATCGAGAGTGCTCTGCGTTCGCTGCAAACGCCGGAGCTGCGTCCGACGCTGGAGAAGCTCGTCGCCGAGATGCTGCCCGATCTCGCCTGGAGAGGAGAGCCGAGCGCGAGCGAGCTCGCCGGCCGACCCGCGCTGCTCGCGCGCTTCCAGAGCGCCGAAGGTGCCCAGCCTGTGCGTGCGGCGATCGTTCATGCTCTCGCGATGCCGCGCGGCGTCGCGGTGCTTCTCTTCGCAGGGGACGCGAGCGCGCTCGCGGAGCGCGAGCCCGAGACGAAGGCGCTGCTCGCGTCGCTGCAGGTCGTGCGCACCGCGGAGCGCATCGCCGGGGGCGTGGAGCAGCGTTGGCAGACGGTCGCGTTCGATCTGCCGAAGGGCTGGAAGACTCGAGCCGGCGACGACCGCGCGCTGCTGCTCTTGCCGCCAGGGTTCACCGGAGCGGGCGAGATCACGGAGCTCTATGCGCTGGTCGGCGATGGCTCGGTGAAGGCGCTCGGCGGCGCGAAGGCCCGCCGCGCGCTGCAGGCCGTGCTCGACGAAGTGCAGCCGGGGCTGCGCGCGAAGGGCGAGGAGGAGCCGCGCGATTGCGGTGAGCTCGAAGGACGCCTGCAGCGCTTCGCGGGCAAGAGCGCCGACGGCCGAGCCGTGAGCGCCGAAGGACATAGCTTCCTCGCGCCGCACGGCGCCTGCGCGCTGATGGCGCTCGGGTTCCCCGCACAGCTCGAGAAGCGCCGCGCCGATCTCGAGAAGATCCTGGGCTCGCTGCGGGCCGAGAAGGCGAGCGCGCAGGCGCCGGGGGACGCGGCGAAGGAGCTCGTCGGGCGCTGGCAGTACTTCTCCAGCGTCTCGCTGAGCGACGGCGGGCGCGCCACCGACACGATGCTCCTCCTCCGCGAGGACGGCACCTACCTCTACACCAGCGAGACGAGCAGCAGCAATCCGCTCGGGGGCAGCGTCAGCAACACCCGCGACGAAGGGCGCTGGAGCGTTTCTGGCGCGCGCGTGACCTTCCGCTCCGTCGATGGCGGCTCGAAGACCTACGCCCTCGAAAAGCGGAACCACCCGAAGACGGGCGACCCGATGATCGTGCTCGACGGCCAGGCGTTCGTGACCTACTTCCAGCGCGCCCCGTGGCGGGGCCGCTGAACGCTGGCGCGTGCGAGGCCCTGTCGATCAAATCGGTGCCAGGCCCCTTTCTGATCGATGTCGATCACCGAGGGGTCTGCCCCCCAACTGATCAGCGCTTGTCCAAGGGATCGACGATCTCGATCAGCGCTCGCACTTCGGCCGGCGCGAGGACGTTTTTCGTCACCAGCAGGCGCGCGAGCGAGGCGACGCAGAGCTTCAGGTCCGCATTGTCCTGCTCCAAGCGCTCGATGCGGCGGTCTTGCTTGCCATCGAGCTTGAGGTTCGAGGCCATGCGGGCCTGCATCGAAGCGAACTCTCCCTCGAGATCGCTGATGTCGAGGCGATTGCCGAAGTCTCCGAGGAGCAGCGTGCGCATCCATCCCATGGCGGATCCTCGCGTCGTGGTGTCCCGTCCGGGCGCCGAATCGCGCGCCCTTCGATTTCCGCGCCAAGCTATTCGATGAATCGGGAGATGCCGAACCGGAACCTCGAGCTCGAGCGCGCCCTCAGCAGAGCTCGTTCCGCCGCTCGTACGGCACGACCTCGCCGTGCGCGACGTTCCGCGCGAGCAGGCGGAGGTACATCGCCCAGCAGAAGGACGAGATGCGCTGATGCGGCGTCGGGCCTTCCCAGCCGCGGTGATAGAAGTGGAGGCGCGTCTGCGGGCCCTCCGGCGTGAGCACCGCGCCGACGCGCGTGCCGAGCCAATCGTGCATCGGCGTGGTCTGCGTCATCTCCCAATCGATCGCCCGCGCGGGAACGAAGACGCGCACGGTGCCCTGCCATTGATGTGCCGCGTCGAAGCCGAAGTGATAGATGCCGCCGACGCGCGGATCGGCGCGCGAGGTCTTCGTCCACCAGGCATCGAGGCCGCTCGCCGTGGCGAAGCGCGCGAACACCTCTTCGGCGGGACCGGGGACCAGCAGCTCGTGCTCGACATCCATGGGGCGTCCTCCTGGAGTGCAGCTCTACGCGGAAGCGCGCGCGGCGCTTCCGCCGTGCGCGATCACTCGTAGCGCTTGCCGCGGAGCTCGACCCAGCCGCCGGGGTGCTTCCGGGCCGGATCGTCGTGCGTCCAATGCAGCACGCCACCTTCGCGAGAGTATTCGTACTCGCCGCGCACGAGGAGCTCGTCGCCGGCCTCGATCGGCACTCGCGGCGCGAGATCGAGGTTGTGCGCGACGAGCACCGTGTGCCCGCTCGTGAGCTCCAGGATCCACTTCTGGTGCGGCGAGCCCTTGGTATCGTCCGCGAGCTTGCGCTTCACGCGGCCGCGCACCTCGACGAGCAGGTTCGAGCGCTTCGCGGCGAACGCGTCCAGGATCGCTCGCTCGCCCTCGTCGGCCCGCGTCGTGCGCGTGGAGCGATCTGCGGTGCTCGTCCCGCTGGAGCTCGTCTCGCCCGGCAAAACGAAATCGCGGCCGAGGTAGCCGAGCCCGCCGAGCAGGACGAGCACGATGGCCACCAGGCCGCGAGGACCGGAGCGGTGCTGGGAATCGGTGGGAGAGCTCATGGGGAATCGGAGGGCGGAAATCGCGCTCATCGTAGCCGCCCGCCAGCGGGGCTGTCTCCGCGTGCCTCTCTCCGCTTCGTGGCGTGCGCTCGCCACACCAGGGTCTTGGTTGGATTCGCCCTGCGGCGCTGAGCGGAGCTTCCGGCCATCGCATTCACTAGAGCCATCTCATCTCGCCCGGTCTTCTCCAGATGCGCCGCGCAGAGGAAGCGTCACCTGCGATCTTCATACCCAGCGCCGCGAGCGGCTCACGGCCTCGGCATGGGATGGGGAGCAACGAGCGATCGGCGTCGACGCGGCGTCGATCGATCTGTCCGCCTACTCCCTCCCGAGGAACGATGAGACACCTTCGCCCCATCTCCCTGTTGCTCGCGCTCGCTCCGTCCTCTGTCGCGCAGACGCCGATCTCCGGCACGAACATCCCCGGATTCGGAGCGCTGCAACCCACGGTCGCCGAGAACACGCCCGAGACTCTTCTCGAGCTGCCGCCGGGCTTCAAGTACACCGTCGTGATCCGCAACGGCGCCGCGATGAGCGATGGGAACCTCTCTCCGAGCAACGCGGACGGCATGGGAGCGTTCCAGAACGGCAATCTCATCCGCCTGCTGCGCAACCACGAGCGCGGCAATGGCACTCCGCTCGGCAACGCGACGCTGGCCTACGACGCTCTCGCCGGCGGCGGATTGACGACTCTGGACATCGACCCCGAGACGCGCCTCCTCGCCAACTCGTTCGTGAGTCTCGGCGGGACCATCCGCAACTGCGCGGGCGGAGTCACGCCCTGGGGCACCTGGATCACCTGCGAGGAAACGAACCTCTTCAACGCGGGAACGCAGAAGCAGCACGGCTACAGCTTCGAGGTCTCTGCCAGCGCGAACACGCAGATCGATGGCAACCTCGCGCGTCGACCCTTCCTCGGGCTGCTCTATCCGGAAGCCGTGGCGATCGATCCGGAGACCAGCATCGCCTACATCACCATGGATACGAACCCGAGCGGGCTCTTCCGCTTCGTCCCGCAGCAGTACGGTCGGCTCGATCTGCCGGGGCGGCTGCAGATGCTGGCGATCGAAGGCGCTCCGAACTTCAACACCGCGACCAGCTCGGTGGGGAACGTCAAGCTCCCGGTGCGCTGGGTGGATGTCTCGTCTCCGACGGACGAAGTCTCCTACCGCCAGAACCGTCTGGTCGCCTACAACGAAGGCGCTGCTCAAGGCGGAGCCAGTATCGCTCGCGGTGAAGGCGCCTGGTACTCGCGCAACACGGTCTACTTCGCCTCCACGAGCGGTGGCGCGATCGGCGCGGGACAGATCTTCGCGCTGCACCTCAAGAACAACGACGTGCAGGCGCTCGAGCTCCTGTTCGAATCGACGGACCGTGAGATCCTCGACGCGCCGGACAATCTCTGCGTCACGCCCGGGGGCAACAACCTGATCATCTGCGAGGACGGCAGCGGAGCCGAGTACCTGCATCTGCTGCGCCGCAGCGGCAATCAGATCTACCGGCTCGCGAAGAACATCGTGCCCGGCCAGGAGGGCTCGGAATGGGCGGGTGCGGTGTTCAGCCCCGACGGACGCACGCTCTTCGCCAATCTGCAGGGCCCCGGGATCACCTTCGCGATCTGGCCCGCGGATGGTCGTTGGGGCACGATCAACAACTGAAGCAACGGCGCGGCGCGCGAGCGAGAGGCGTGGGAGAGCACCTCTCGCTTCGCGAGCCGCAGCCGATCTCGATGGCTGAATCAGCGACCGGCGAAGAACCTCACCTCGAGGCCGCCCGTTGCGGAGAGACCCTGCGGAGCGCCGGGGTCGATCGCGAAGCCCTGCGCGAAGAACGCGGCGCCGTCGAGCAGCGCATCGTTCGGGATCGCGAAAGCCATGCTCTGCCAGCCGCTGCGGTTCCCGCTGCCCTGCAGCCCGCCGATCTCCACCGCGGTGAGCGCCACGGTGAAGCCGAGCCAGATGCGGGCGCCGAGCAGCGTCTGCAGCCCGAGCGGATCGCTCGCCATGTCGAAGAGGAAGAAGGCCGGCGCTCCGCCGAGGCCCTGCTCCATCGCGACGCTGAAGTTGGGATTGCCGAGGACCGGCGGCTCGACGGCGACCAAGCGCGGGACGCGCCCGCCGCTACCGGCGGTACCGGTGCCGTAGAGGCGCGGGGCGCGATTCGAGCGCGTGAAGAGCGTCGGATGATCGAAGGGCGCCTGCCCTTGCGCGACGCGCGGATCGGTGAGGCCGTTCCGTAGGAAGTCGACGAGGGCGTTCCGATCCTGCGGGTTCAGCGGGAACGGCTGGATGTTCGATTGCTGCGTGCGGAAGTCGCCGCCGCGCGCATAGAAGTCCACGACCTCTTCCAGCGTCGCCTTGCCGCCGTTGTGGAAGTAAGGCGCGCGCAGGCCGACGTTCCGCAGCGAAGGCACCTTGAAGCGGCCGTTGTCCTGCGGCTGACCGGTGATCGCGCCGCGGCCCAGGTCCTCGTTGATCGGACGCACGCCGAGATGGAAGAAGCCGGGGCCGGCGAAGAGCGGCTCGTTGTGGCAGGTGTTGCAGCGCGGTCCAAGACCGTTGAACACCTGCAAGCCGCGCTGCTGGTTCGGGGTGAGCGCGGCGGGGTTCCCTTGGCGGAACGCGTCGATCGGCGCTTGGTTGGAGACGAGCGTGCGCTCGTAGGTCGCGATCGCGAAGAGGATGCGCCGTGCCGTGACGTTGTTGTCGCCGAAGGCCTCTTGGAAGAGCTGCGGATAGCTGCGTCCGGCGATCCACGCGTCCAGCGTCGCGGGCAGGTTCGTCGCGAGGGCCAGCGGGCGCGCGTCGCGAACCTTCGCGGCGAGCTCGCTCCAGGTCGTGCCGGCGTGCGCCATCTCGATCGTGTTGAGCGGCGGGCCGCTCGCTTGCGACTCGAGCGAGCCGCCGTTCTGGATCGCGACCGTGTTCGTCACCGGGTCGACGAAGCGACCCGTGGCGCGACCGTCCCACATCTGCAGCCCGTTGTACGCGGCGTTGATCACCGGCAGGGCCTTCCGCGAGGTGACCTGCTCGCGGAGATCGAAGAGCGCCGTCGTGACATAGGAGAGATCGGTCGCGGTGCCGATGATGCCGCGCGAGCCGCGGATGTCGTCCGGCGTGCCGAAGCTCGCATCTGGTCCGGGATGCACCGAGCCCGCCGTGCGCGGATCGCCGCCGCCGAACTCCATCGCGTGGCACGTGGCGCAAGCGACCGTGCCGCTCGCGGAGAGCTGCTCGTCCCAGAAGAGCGTCTTACCGAGGTTCGTCTTGGCCGCGGTGATCTGGTTCTCGGGCGGAACCGGAGGCGGCGGAAAGCCCTGCGCCTGCACGCTGCCGGCGAAGGGCACCGCGACGAGGGCCAAGGAGAGAACGAGGCGCGGCGATCGGGGGAGTGACATGGAGTGAGGCATCCTCGCTGCGGAGGGAACCGGAGCGGATCAGGGGGAGGACGCGGGAGTTCCCGGCGCGACCGCGCTTTCGCGGCGACGGAATCCGAAAAGTAGCCCGCGCGCTCTGGCGGTGCTCCGGATTCATAGGTTACCTTTCGGTCACATGACGACGCCGAGCGAACGAAGCGCGGAGGCCGCCCCGGCGCAGCTCTTCCAGGCCCTCGCCCACCCGACGCGGGCCGCGATCCTGGACCGCCTCGCCGGCGGCCCGCTTCGGACCCTCGACCTGGCCGGCGAGATGCCCGGCTCGCGCTTCGCGACCCGGAAGCACTTGGAGGTCCTGGCGAACGCCGGGCTCGTCGTGCGCTCCCGCCGCGGGCGGGAGGTCTGGAACCACCTGAACCCCATCCCGCTGCAGCGCCTGCACGAGCGCTGGGTCGCTCCGCGCGCCGCCTCCGCCGCGCGGATGCTGCTCGCGCTCGAAGGCCACCTCGCCGAGGAACCTCGCACGATGTCCGCACCCCTTCCCGCCCAGGTGGTCACGATCGAGCTCTCGCTCGTGTTGCCTCACCCCCGCGAGCGCGTCTGGCAGGCGCTCGTCCACGAGATCGATGCGTGGTGGCGGCGCGATTTCCTGACCAGCGCGAAGACGCGGCGCTTCGTGCTCGAGCCCAAGGTGGGCGGACGCGTCTACGAGGACGCCGGCGATGGCGAAGGCCTGCAGTGGGGGCAGGTGATCGGGATCAGCGCACCGGAGAAGCTCGATCTCGCGGGCTATCTCTCGCCCGAGTTCGGCGGGCCCGCGACCTCGTATCACGTGTTCCGTCTGAACGCGCGGAAAGACGGCGGCACCGAGCTGCGCTTCACCGACGCCATCCACGGGCGCGTCGATGCGGCGCAGGCGCAGATGCTCGCGGACGGCTGGCGCTTGCTGCTCGCCGAAGGCTTGAAGCCTTATCTCGAGCGCCGCGCGAGCTGAGCGCGCGGAGCTGCCTTGCGGCGCGCCTGCGTTGCGCGCGGAGCTCTACGCGAGGTTCCGCAGCGCGCGCTTCACGAGGAACGCCGTCGCGGGGTGCTTCGATTCGCGCGACCAGCGCGACGTGAGCTCGCGTACCCATTCTGGGCGCGACTTGCCCGCGTCGTTCAGCCAGTTGCCGACGCTGAGCTGCACGTAGCGCGCGGGGTCGGCGCGCACGACCTCGAGCAGATCGGCCGCCAGCTCGGGACGCTCGACGAGCGGGCGAAGCTGCGCGGTCCAGACGCCACGCGGACGCGAGCCTTCGATCGCGCAGCGGCGGATGTTCGCATCGGCGTTCCGCACCCACGGCGCGAGCTCCGGCAAGTGAGCGGGGACGTCCTCGGCGAGGAATGGGCGCCACGCGTCCCAGGCACTCTCGCGAGTCGCCATCGAGCCGTCGGCCGCGAAGCGCTGCACGGCGGCGAGGCGGTCGGCGAAGGGGCGGCCATCGCCGAGCGGGCTCGCGTACGCGGCCCACGCGCGGACCATGTCGGAGGTGTGGCGCGCGCAGGCTTCGAATGCGCGCTTCTTGCGCTGCGTCGCGCGATGCAGCGCGACACCGATCGCGCGATTGCGCTTCGCGACCCCGAGCTCGGCCGCAGCTTCGACGTCGGCGAGCCACGCGGCGCGCGCCCCGCCGAAGTCGACGGCCTCGGCGAGGGCGTGCGCGAGCTTCCGCACGTCGATCGCGAGCCACTCGACGAGCGTCGCGGTCTCCATGCGGCCGGCCTCGAGCTCGCGCAGGATCGCGGCCGGGATGTCGGCCATGCGGGAGGCGCCCTTCCGGCGCGGGGATCGGCTCGCGTCGTTCATGCGGGGAGCTTGTCTCGCGGAGATCTTCGCGACAACCTCGTTCCACGCGGGAACCGCTCTCGCCCGCCCGCGTTGTCGCGCCACCCATGACCCTCCGATCCGCTTTGCGCACCTGCGGCTCCGCCGCGCTGCTCGTGCTCGCTGCCTGGCTCGTCGCGCTTCTCGGTCTGCGAGAGCCCGGGGACGCGGCGTCGCGCGGCGCGCTGCTGCCTGCGGAGCCGGAGCGGTACTCCGAACCCTCGCCGCTCCTCGCTGCGAATCCAGCGGTCCAGCGCCTCGCCGAGCGCTCCGCTCGCGATGGCTCCATCGCGATGTCGGCGGACTCGAGCGAAGCAGCTCCGCTCGTGAAGCTCTCCGCGCTGCACGAGCGCTACGCGGGGCGTGTGTTGGCGCTCGTGCATCCCGAGCTCGGCTCTCCGGTTCCTGATCCGCTGGAGCCCGGAGCCTGCTCCTTCTTGCTGCGACTCGTCGATGCGTCGAGCGGCGAGCCTTGCGAGAGCTTCGTGCAGCTCTGGCGCCTCGATGCTCCGGAGAGCGAGACGATGACGCGCGGCGATCAATACGTGCGCGATCTCCTGGTGCCGCGGGAAGGCGCGCACCTCGAGGATCTGGCAGCGGGCCGCTATCGACTCGTCGTAGCGCAGAGCGGTGCTAGCAGCGACGATCCCGTCCCCATCGACATCGATGAGGGGACGACGGAGTGCGTGGTGCCGATCGCGTTACCCCAACGCCTCTCGATCGAGCTCGCGCTCTTCGACCTGCGAGGCGAGCGGCTGAACGAAGCGCGCGCCGGCGTGCAGAGCCACAGTCATGCGCGTCTGCGAAATGCTCGACCTCGATGGGAGCTCGCGGTTCGCTCGCCCCGCTTCGCCTACGAAGACGACCTCGAGCACCAGGGCTCGGGTGGCGGCACTTCGAGGTCCGGTCGCAAGTCGCCGCGGCGCCTCCAGGCGAATGCGCTCGGTTGGTTCGAGCTCGGCAGCCTGCACGAAGGCACGCGAACGATCGAGTGGCCGGCGCGCTTGGACGCGAGCGTCGAGGGCGCGGACGGACCAGAGGGCTTCGTCTTCGACCTCCATCCCGCGCGCACGCGCTGGGTCAGCATCGTCTGCCCGAAGGCGCTCGTCCTCGCTTCGCTGCGCTGCAAGGACGGAACGGAGGCGAGCGAGCTGGCGCCGCATCTCCACCTGCAGATCGAAGCGCTGCCGGTGGCCCTCGGCGAGGAGTCGCAGCGCTGGGCCGACGTCCCCATCGGCGTCGCCGTGCGCCGCCCCGAGCACCCGCCGCTCGAGTTCCGCTTCACCGCTCGCGACCTCCCGCTCCCGATCCGCTGGCTCGATTGACCATCGATCAAATAGGGGTCAGACCCCTTTTTGATCGATATCGATCAACGAAGGGGTCTGACCCCTATTTGATCGACCGCGATTCGATCGATGGTGGCGCGGAGACGGTGGCGCGGGGTTATGCGAGGAGCTGGTGGATGGGGGCGGCGCCTTCGACGCCGACGAGCTTCTGGTCCAAGCCGCCGAAGAAGTAGGTGAGGCGGTCGGGATCGAGGCCCATCAGGTGCAGGATCGTCGAGTGCAGGTTCTTCACGTGGAAGCGGTCCTCGACGGCCATGGCGCCGAGCTCGTCGGTCTTGCCGACGCTGATGCCGCCCTTCACGCCGCCGCCCGCGAGCCACATGGTGAAGCCGTAGGAGTTGTGGTCGCGGCCCGTGCCCTTCGCGTACTCGGCGGTGGGTTGGCGGCCGAACTCGCCGCCCCAGACGATCAGCGTCTCGGAGAGGAGCCCGCGTTGTTCCAGGTCCGTGAGCAGCGCCGCGATCGGCTGGTCGGTCTCGCTCGCGTGCAGCGTGTGGTTGTAGACCAGGTCGTCGTGCGCGTCCCACGTCGTGTCGATGTGGTTGCCGCCGGAGTAGACCTGGATGAAGCGCACGCCGCGCTCGACCAAGCGCCGCGCCATCAGGAGCTGGCGGCCGAAGACCGCGGTGCGCGGGTGGTGGAGGCCGTAGAGCTTCTTCGTCGCTTCGCTCTCTTGCTCCAAGTCGACCGCTTCCGGCGCCGTCGACTGCATCTTGTACGCGAGCTCGTAGCTGGCGATGCGCGCGGCGAGGTCGGAGTTCTCGAGGCGCGTCGCGCGATGCTCCGCATTGAAGTGCTGCGCTGTGTCGATCAGCTTCCGCTGCACCGCGTCGCTCATCCCATCCGGGCGCGCGAGGTCCAGGATCGGTGTCCCGCCCGAGCGCAGCACGGTCGCTTGATAGGTCGCGGGCATGTAGCCGCTGGCCCAGTTCTTCGGGCCCGAGATCGGACCGCCGCGCGGATCGAGCATCACCACGAAGCCCGGCAGGTCGCGGTTGGGCGAGCCGAGGCCGTAGTTCACCCAGGAGCCCAAGCACGGGCTGCCGCTCTGGATCTTGCCCGTGTTCATCTGCAGCATCGCCGAGCCGTGGATCGGCGAGTCGGCGATCATCGAATGCACGAAGCCGATCTTGTCGACGTGCTGGGCGAGGTGGGGGAAGAGATCCGAGACCCACTTCCCGCACTGCCCGTACGGTTGGAACTTCCAGCGCGGCTCGACGATGCGCCCTTCGTTCTTGTGGCCGCCGCGCCCGAAGGTCTTCACCTGGATGGTCTTGCCCTCCATGCCGACCATGCCGGGCTTGTAATCGAAGGTGTCGATCTGGCTCGGGCCGCCGTACATGTAGAGGAAGATGACGCTCTTCGCCTTGGGCGCGAAGTGCGGCGCCTTCGGCGCGAGCGGATTCGCGGACTCGCCGAGCGCGAAGGGACGGCTACCGTCCGCGGCGCGGAGCTGACGACGGAAGAACTCGTCGCCGAGCAGGCCCGCGAGCGCCGTGCCCGCGAAGCCCATGCCGGCGTCCCAGAGGAACTGCCGGCGGCTCTTCCCGCAGAGAACGCGCTCCGGCGAAGCGGCGAGATCGTGCTGTGCTGCGTTGGGTTGCATGGCGTTCGCTGGCTCGGTCACTGCGGGGCTAGTCGATGAAGAAGAACTCGTTGGTGTTGAGCAGCACGAGGCAGAGCTGCTCCAAGGCGCCCTCGGTCGAGAGCTCGTCCTCGCGCATCAGCGTCTCGATCAGCGCGAGGCCGCGCTCGATCTCCGCCGCCTTCGGCGCGCGCTGCCACGTGCGCGCGAGCGCCAACTCGACCTCCGCGCGCAGATCGCCGGGCCGCTCGCGTCGCACGTGCTCGGCGAGCTGCTTCGCCTGATCGCGGACCCACGTCCCGTTCATCAAGCTCAAGGCCTGCGTCGGCTGCGTGGTCGCGAAGCGCACCGGGCACGGGAAGTCCGTGTCGGCCATGTCGAAGCTCTGCAGGATCGGCGTCAGCAGCGAGCGCTTGACGTGGATGTAGAGGCTGCGGCGGCGGCGCTCTTCGAGCGAGCTCTGGCCCCAACCTTCGCCGGGGCGCGATTGACCCGCGAGCACCTCGGGGGGGATCTCCGAGTAGAACCAGCGCCCGCCGAGCTTCGGATTCAGCGTCGCGTTCACCGCGAGCATCGCGTCGCGCACTTCCTCGGCCGAAAGGCGGCGCGGCTCATGACGCCATTGCTTCGTGTTCAGGGGATCCGCGGCGAGCGCGGCGCTGTCCGCGCTGCTCGCCATGCGGTAGGTGCGCGAGCTCAGGATCAGCCGGTGCATCGCCTTCAGCGAGAACCCGCGCGCGCGCACCTCGCAAGCGAGCCAATCCAGGAGCTCGGGATGCGTGGGCTTATCGCCCCCGTAGCCGAAGTCGCTCGGCGTGCGCACGAGGCCCTTCCCGAAGTGCCAGTGCCAGAGGCGATTGGCGATCACGCGCGCGGCGAGCGGGTTCTGCTCGCTGGTGATCCAGCGCGCGAGCGCGGTTCGACGTCCGGTGCTCTGCCGTGACGGCGGAACCTCGATCGCCGGCGCCGGCGGCGAGAGCACTTCCGGGAACGCGGGCTCGACGCGCTTCCCCGGCACGTGGGGATTGCCGCGGATCAGGATGTGCGACGGAGGAGCCTCCGGCCCTTCTTCGGTGATGCAGAGCGCTTGCTCCAGCGCGCGCGGTCGGCGATGGCGCAGCTCGCGCTCGGCGCGGGTGAGCTCTTCGTAGGCGCGCAGCGTCTCTTCGGCGAGCAGCTTCGGCACGCGCTTCTTCAAGAGGTCGATCCGGCGCTCCTCGTGCTGGAACTCCTCGTGCTCGACGGGCGCGAAATCCTTCTTCGCGAGCTCTTCGATCGCCGCGAGCGCGCTGCGCAGAGCCTCGCGCTGCTGCTGGTGGCGCTCCTTCTCGGCCGCGTGCGCGGCGAGGTCCTCGGGCGAGGCGATCGTGCGGAGCGAGCGTTCGGCGAAGCTCTCGTGCGAGCGGATGCCGTAGCGCGTCGTGCCCGCGAAGAGCGCGGCGAAGGAGTAGTAGTCCTTCTGGGTCAGCGGATCGATCTTGTGGTCGTGGCAGCGCGCGCAGCCGAGGGTCAGCCCGAGGAACGCCTGCCCCGTCGTCGAGACGATGTCGTCGATCTCGTCGGCGCGCGCGAGCGCGGGATCGGCGGGCTCGTCGTCCCAGACGCCCAAGCGATAGAAGCCCGACGCGATGAGCCCTTCGGCGCCCGCGCCGGGGAGCTCGTCGCCGGCGAGCTGCAGCGCGGCGAAGCGATCGTAGGGCAGATCGCGGTTCAGCGCGTCGACGACCCAGTCGCGGTAGCGCCAGACCTCAGGCTTCTGGCCGTCGCGTTCGAACGAGTTCGTCTCGGCGTAGCGCACGAGGTCGAGCCAGTGGCGCGCGTAACGGACGCCGTACTGCTCGGAGGCGAGCAAGCGCTCGATGAGCTGCTCCCAGGCGTCGGGCGAGCGATCTTCGACGAAGGCGCGCACTTCCTCGGGCGTCGGCGGGAGCCCGGTGAGATCGAAGGTCGCGCGGCGGATCAGCACTTCGCGCGAGGCCTCGCCCTGCGGCGTGAGGCCGGTTTGCTCGAGCCCCTCTTTCACGAAGGCGTCGATCGGATGCGCGCGCCACGCCGCGTCGCTCGGCGTCGGAACCGCGGGCCGCTCGAGCGCTCGGAAGGACCAGAAGGCCTTCGCCTGTTCATCGACTTTCGGCGAGGCGCCCGCGCGTTCTCCGCCGTGATCGGCGATGGGCGGAACGGGCTCGCTCGGATCCCAAGGCGCCCCGAGGCGCACCCATTCGGTCAGCGTCGCGATCTCGTCCGCGGGGAGCTTCCCCGTGGGCGGCATCTGGAAGAGGTCGTACTGGATCGCGCGGAGGAGCAGGCTCGTGCGCGGATCCTCCGTGTTCACCGCGGGGCCGGACTCGCCGCCGCGGAGGATCAGCTCGCGGTGGAAGAGGCGCAGCTCGCCCTTCGGCTTCGCGACGTCGGGGCCGTGGCACTCGAAGCAGCGGCGCTCCAGGATCGGGCGCACCTCGTCGCGGAAGAACGCGACTTGCTCCTCGGCGCCGAGCATGCGCGCGGGCGGGGTGAGATCGATCACCTCGACGTCGTCCCACCACGCCGTACCCGTCGCGCGGCCCCAGCCGCCGTAGGTCATGTTCAACAGCAGCCGGTTGTGAGCGCCGGAGTCGAAGGTCGACTCCACGAGCTGCCAGTCGCTCGTGCCGTGCACGGCGGGAGTCTTGCCCTCCATCTGGAGCTGGTGGAGGTTCGCGAAGGCACCCAAGCTGCGCGAGCCGTCGAGCTTCTCCGTCTTGATCCACGCGCGCAGCGCGTAGCGCGTGTGCGGTTCGACCTCGAGCTCGAAGCTCCAGCTCACGTCCGCGCCGGTCGTGGACTCGATGCGCAGCGAGCGCTTGCCGGTGTGCGCGACCTTCTCGTCGACGCTCCACTCGGCGGTGCCGCCCCAATTCGAAGGTCTCCAGCGCAGCGGGCGCCCTTCGCGCAGCTCGCCTTCGAAGGATCCGTCGGGGATCAGGTTCCTCGCCTTCGGCGGCTCCTCTTGCGCCAGGAGCGGCGCCATGAGGAACCCGGGGAGCGAGAGCGCAGCAACGAGGCGAGACAGCTTGGGCATCGCGCGGGCGGGGTGGGGTGACCGCATCCCATCGTAGTCCGCGCCCGCGCTCGCTGCACAGAAAAGGAGCCGGGCAGCGCTCCGCGCCGTCGGGGATCAGCGGAGGAGGCGGACGTTCGCGGCGTGCGCGCCGAGGTAGGGCGGCGCGAGAACGATGGCTTGCGCTCCGAAGACGAAGCCCGCGAGCCCGCCCGGGTCGGGGAAGCTCAGCGTGAGCGACTGCGTGCCGCTCGCGTCGAGCACGCCCGCGACACCCAGCTCCACGAACGGTGGACTGAGATGCAGCAAGCCCGGTCCGAAGCCTGTCGGGATCGGGAGCCCGAAGAGCAGCGCGCACGGCGTCTGCGCCGGGCCCTGGACGACGAAGTCGATGCGCGCGATGCGCCCCGCGATCGCGGCATCGCGCGTGCGGGGCGGTACGGCGCCGAAATGGCGCTCGAACGGTCCCACGTCCGGTGCGCCGCTGGAGAGATCGAGTCGCGGGAGGTCATCCAAGTCGCGCGCGAGCGTGACATCGGCAGCGCGCCCGAGATCGAGGCCCGGCGATCCCTCGGCGAGGCGGCCCGAAGCGTCGCTCGCGAAGCGCGCCGTGCCGAGAACATTGCCGCCGAGGCCGACGAGGTTCGCTTGCTCGACGAGGTTCGCGCCGAAGATGAACGAGCCGAAGCCGCGCGTCGCTTGCACATCGCCGCGATTGCCGACGAAGAGGCAATTCACCAGCGTGTGGCGCCCGGGGATGCCGAGGTTGCCGACGGCGTCCTGGAACGCGGCGAGGTTCCCGCCGATCACGCGCACGCCGACTTCGGCGAAGAGCACGTGCTCGAAGCGCGAGGAGATCGCGCCGCTCGTGGCGCTCGAGCAGCGCACCGCTTCGGTCGAGCAGCGCCGCAGGATCGCCGCGCGCACCGCGGCATCGATCGCGCCGTTGTTCGACGCATCGAGCTGCAGCCCGCGGATCGCGCCCTCGACGCGCGTGCGATCGATGCGGAGGTCGAGGCTCGAGCCCGGGTCGGCGACGTTCGCGAGCACGCCGACCTCGGGGCTCGCGATCGCGCACTCTTCGATCACGAGCTCGAGCTGCGCGCCTTGGAGCACCTGCGTCGCCACGCCGCGCGAGCAGCCGAGCTCGCAGCGCTGCACGAGCACGCGGCTCATGAGCTTCGCGGCGCCGGGCAGGATCTGGATCGCGCGATAGGTTCCGCCGCGGATCTCCAGGCGCTCGAAGCGCGCGTCGATCGGCAGCGCGCTCTGCAGCAAGAACGCCGTCGTGAGCGCGAGCGGCGTCGCGATCTCGACGGGCCGCGGATCGAGGTCGGAGCCGGGATCGCGGCGCACGACGCAGAGCGGCGGCAGAACGATGGGGAACACTTCTCCGCTCGCGTTGTCGTAGCGCCCCGGGCGCAGCACGAAGTCGCCGACGCCGAGGACGGCCGCGAGGCGCGCGGCGTAACTCATCGTGCGCAAGGGGGCCGCGGACGAGCCGCGGCCCGGCGCATCGACGCCGAGCGCGGGATCGATCACCCAAGACTGCGCGCGAGCTCCGGCAGCGGCGGCGATGAGCGAGAACGCGAGAGATAGCGTGCGAGCGAAGTTCATGCGCGGTTCATCCGGCGATGGCGAGGATGGGGATGCTGAGCGCGGGCGTCGCGACCGCGTTGAAGGTCAGGGCCTGCAGCGCGACACTCGCGCCACGCGGGATGCCGTTCGGAAAGGTGAACGCGTAGATATCGAAGAACGACGGGCACGCCAAGATCGGCGACTGCTGCGAGAGCGTCCCCGTCGCGACGAGGGTGAGCGGGAAGTCGAGCGCCAGCTCGTGCGCGATGCCCGGGATCGGCAGGCACTGCGAAGCGCCGAGCGACGCAAAGATCGCATACGGTGCGTTCTGCCCATCGGCGCGCACCAGGAGCTGGATCTGCTCGCCGCCGCTCGCGCGCACCGTGGCCGGTCGGCATTCGAAGCCCCAGCAGAAGCGCCCCGCGCTGGCGCCCGAGCTGCCGGACCACTGGAAGCCCACGGCGTCGGCGGGATACTGCGCGAGGGCCACGTTGGAGAAGCCGAGGAGGGCCAGAGAAGCGAGGGCGAAGCGGAGGAAGGACATGCGAGGAACTCCAGAGTCAGATCGCAGTTCTACACCCAAACATCGTTCGGCGCCGTGAGCGTGCCGCCGGCGTCGCCGGTGTTCACGACGCCGCGCGGCTCCAGTACGAGCACGTGGCACTCCCGCTCCGCGCGCGTGATGTGTCGCACCCCTTTCTTCACGACGTAGAGGTCGCCGACGCCGAGGCGCACGACGCCCTCCTCGAGCCCGATCTCCATCTCGCCATGCAGCACGAGGAACGCCTCGTCCGTGTCCTCGTGCACGTGCCAGACGAACTCGCCTTCGAACTTCACCAGCTTGAACTGCAGGTCGTTCAGCTCGGCGACGACGCGCGGGGACCAGTGAGCGGTGATCTGGGCGAGCTTCTCGTGGAGGTGGATGGGGGTGGGGCTGGGCATGGACTTCCGGGAGAAGGGAGCGGCGGATCTTACGGCATCCAACTCCGGCGACCTTGGCTCTCGTTCGCGCGGGTCGCACCCCGCGATCTCGGTTCGTGAATTCTGAGAAGCCCCGTTGCCGAGGGAGCGGTGAGGACTACTCTTGCGGTGGCCCAGGGCTGCGCCGCGGTGTTTCGGAGATCGAGAGGGTCTCCCGCCGCGGTGGCAGAGTTTGGCCGTTCTTCCGGCATCGGAGGGAGTTGTTATGCAACGCATGTCCCGTTCTCGATCGATGTTCGCTGGCACGCTGGCACGCTGGCACGCTGGCACGCTGGCACGCTGGCACGCTGGCAGGCCCGTAGCCTAGCCGCACCGCGCTGGGCGGTTCCGCTCGTGGCCCTTTCCCTGAGTCTCGCCGCCGCCCCGTCGGCCTCGGCCCAGCTCATCTACTTCGTGAACGCCCGCACGGGAGCACCGGGCAACAACGGCCTCACACCGGGCGCGCCGTTCGCTAGCGTGCGCCAAGCGTTCGGAGCGATGGCGCCCGCGCAGCCCGGGGCCTTCCAGACGCTGCGCATCGCGGGCACCTACACGGTCGGCACGACGCAGGTCATCGTGCACGACGACCTGAGAGAGAACTGGAGCGGATTGGGCACCCTGAACGTGCCCGCGTCGATCCAGATCGAGTACGACCTGCTGAACAGCGACAAGGACCCCGTCGCCGGCTACGCGCCCGTGATCTTCGATGGCACGGGTGCGAATACGCAGCTATTGACCTTCGCCGCCACCACGACGGAGCCCTCCTCGCGCATCGACGGGGCGAACGGGAACCTCGGCACCACGGGTTACGCCAACGCCTTCATCGTCTTCCGCAACGCCGGTGAGGCGATCCGCGTGCAACCGCCGAGCTCACCCGTGGCTCCTCTGGGCGCCATTCCCCCGGGGGCCTCGTTCCGTCGCATCCGTTGGGAGGGCTGTGGCTACGGAGCCAAGATCTGTGCGAACTTCGCCGTCACGACTCCTCCGCCCGTCGTACCCTTCAGCTTCACGCTCAATCCCGTCTTCGAGGACTGTCACTTCGTCGGCAACGCGCAGACGGTGAGCGGAACGCACATCTACGCCGAAGCGTACGAGTCCGCGAACGGTCTTCCGAGCTACGATCCCGTCGCGGGACTCAGCGTCCGCGACAGTCGCTTCGAAGTCGGACCAGGTGGTGTCGGCGCAGGAGCTTTCTCCTACGCCATCCACTTGTTCTCTCGCGGGCTCACTCATAACGCAGCGACCGGAAGCCTCGGCGGCGTCGGCGGGACTTCGGCCAGCGTCAATCTCCTCCTCGAACGCTCCGAGATCCTGGGGATCGGAACCAGCCCTACGCGCCAGCGGGGGATCTTCGCCGAGGCCGTTCACTTCCTCGGGAATGCCAGTATCCTCGTCCGCGACAGCTCGATCCACGATCTCGGCAGCGCCGGTGTCTTCCTCGACAAGCGGGATGAAGGCGCCTCGTTCCTCAACCTGGAGCGCACCAACGTCTACCGTTGCGGACAGAACCCGAGCGGCGTCGACGAAGACGAGAGCGGCATCGTCGCGCGCGGCCGCCACAACATCTTCGCCAACGGCTACGGCGGGCCGAGCACTCTCGTCGCGACCCGCCTCGCGAACTGTCAGTCCTACGAACATCGTCGCCACGGGGTGCTGCTGCACAACCCGCGCGTCGTGAACACTCCGCAGGCCGGCGGACCGATCCTCTTCGGCACCGACCAGTCCCTCGTGATGGAGCGCTGCGCGCTCTATCAGAACGGCACCTCGACGACGACACCGCCTACGCGCGAGGGCTCGGGCTTGCTCGTGCATCTCGAGCAGGGGAGCCTCGTCGGACCGACGAGCGGCATCATCACCGGCCCGCTGAGCTCGCTCGTCGGGAACGACGTCTACCAGAACGCGCTCCACGGCATCCATCTCCTCGGAGCCTCGACGATCGGTGGCACGGCCTACTCGATCGCCTTCCACGGCACGCTCGCGAACAACGTCATCGACCAGAACGGCTTCCCCTACATCCCGGGCGCCCCGATAGCATCGAACGAGCTCCGCTGCGAGCTCGACGCGACCAACACCGCGATCGGGAACTTCGTCTGGTCGCAGCTCGAGGTGACGCAGAACACCTTCTTCGACGCGGACTACTTCTCGGTGAGCTTCCCGGCGGTGGCGGGGGCGTCGCATGTGTTGGCGGGGTTCCGGGGGAACTTGGTCACCCGAGACCCCAACAGCTCGTCGCTCCCGTCAGCGCCGGATGTCGAGGGGTTTCTCACCGCCACGGCACCGAGTGGAGTGCATGACAATGTCTGCATTTTCGACAACGGCGCATCGAATGGGCCTGCGTGCAACTGCACCGTCGTGGAAGCTCAGAGCTTCTCCGCTGGACCGGGAGGCCACTTCGTGAATCCAGTGCTCCGCGACTATCGGCTCGTGCTGAACCCACCTGGTCTGCCAACGAACCCCGCGGTCGATCGGGCTGGAAACACTGCGACTCAGCTTCCCGGGCAGCAAGTTGGCGACAAGACAGGCCTCGCTCGAGTGGTCGACAAGCCCACAGTCGTTGGCTGCGTTGCGCTTCCAGGCAACTGGAGCGATTCCGGCGCCAATGAGATTCAGTAGCCTTTGACGTCAACTCTGGGCGGAGCCATGTTCATGTCGAGCGCGCTACGAATTCTGCAGGCTGCCTTTCTGGCCTATCTGGGCCTCGGGACATCGCTTGCACAGCAGGTGGCGCTCCCTCTTGGCGTCCTCCGCGAAGCCTGGGTCGACCCCGTGAACGGCGACGACCGGCGCGGCGACGGAAGCGTCGCCGCGCCGTATCGCAGCGTCACGCGCTTCTTGAATGAGACGGTATCCGTCAACCAGCAGTTCGGGAGGCCTGCGCTCTTCGATGCGGATGGCGACGGAGACCGCGATTACCTTCGTCACCTGGATGAGGTTCGGACAGAGTACTTCGAGAATATCGGCTCGGAGCTCGAACCGAACTTCGCGTTCCGAGGTGAAGTCACGCCTCGCCTCGCGGATTTTGCCGAGCTCATCCCGTACGACCTCGATGGTGACGGAGATGATGAGCTGCTTCTCAGGTGGCCCGGAAGCACATCTTCGAGCTTGGTTCCGGGAGGCCTCTACTTCTATGAGGCTCAGGGCACGAGTGTCGTGGGCTTCTCTGCTCCGCAGCCCGTTCTGGATCTGAGGGGCCAGGTTGCTGACATCCGTATGCCCAGCGCGCGATTCGCCTGCGGAGATCTCGATGGGGACGGGCTCTGGGATCTGCTCTATCACACCATCGAGTCGCGCTCGACGGGATGCGGAAGTCGAGGTGGGCCGCAGCATGTCCTGGTCTGGAGGAGAAACGTCGGCTCCATCGCGCAGCCGCGACTCGCAGATCCGATGTACGTGACTTCGGTTTCGGGAGAGATCACCTTCCCGGCGTGCGATCAAGCGAGCTTCTCCCTCCTCGATGTCGATCGCGACGGTTATCTCGACCTTCTCTTTGCTCGCGGACCGGAGGTCTGGTGGGCGCACAACATTCTGAACGTCGCGTTCGATGCGCCGCAGCTAGTTCGAGCAGCAACATCTCACGGGGTGCTGGAGCCCTACTTCAAGATCGAGCGTGGATCAAGTGGCGATGTCTGGATGGTCTTCGGCGAGCTGATTGGGTTCCCTCTAGCGAGCGATATCGTGAACCGAGACTTCTACGCAGGCAGGATTGATGTTCGAAGCGGCTCGTCGCCCCAAGTGTCGATTGGAGCGCTCGTCCCTTGGACTTTGCAGGGGCAGCAGAGTCCGGCTCCGCTGGATGTCCATATTCACCTGAAGTTCGGGGTCTGCTCGCGTACGACGGGAGAGGCATTCCCCTGGAATGGGCTGAAGGGGTTCGCGATATTCGGATCGCCGGGCACTGTTGTGGATGCTGGCGCGCGCAATGTCATCCACGGCCTTGGTCTCTCCGAGCTGGTGCGTCGTGCAGGTTCAATTCGGCCAGTCTGGGGGACGGGGCGCATCGAAGCGGACATGTTGGAGATCCGCACGCAGCAGACCGCGTTCTACTTCTTGACGTATGGTGACCTCATCATGAGGCGCAGCTCGATTATGCATGCGCGCGTGGGCGTCCTCCTCGGACATCCGGGTGTACGGGTGACTAATCCGGTCGCTCGCGTGGAGTTAGAAGACTGCACGTTGCATGGCTGTGGCACCGGACTCGATGGCGGGTCGCTCAGCATGTGGCGCGAGCTCATCGCCCGCCGCTGCACCTTCGAGCAGAACGGCGTCGCGATCCGCGGCACCGACATCCGCTACCACTTGCTCGACCGCTGCCGCTTCATCGGCAACCAGGTCGCGATCCAGGCCGACGGCGTGCGCACCTGCCCCGCGGGCGGCTGCCCGTGGTGGGAGCTCCTGAGCTTCGACATCCTGGGCTGCCACTTCGCGGACAACGCGGAGCACCTGCGCCTCGTGAGCTCCTCCTCCGGCTCGACGAACCTCCGCGCCGAGCTCTGGCACGACACCTTCGTCGGCGGCGGACCGGTCTTCACCACGGCGGCGAGCGGGAGCGAGCCGGCGGAGGTCCGCGTGCGGAGCAGCGCGCTCTTCGCGGGCGGGAT
>JAEUHW010000294.1 GCA_016793245.1 Planctomycetota bacterium | reverse complement strand
ACAGACAGAGGACTTTCAACGCAACCAGCAGGACCTGCTCAGGACCCACTGGCGCGCTCGCAAGGCTCCAGGAACCATCCAACTTGTCAAAGATCCTGCCAGACTGCCTCAGCGGCCCGGCCGGCACCCCTCGACCCTTTCTCTCGCCGCCTTCGACACCTTCGCAGGCGTCTCGGAGCGGCGAGCGGCGACACCGTCGTTTGGTGTCGCGGGCTCAAGCGGGCGGGACAAGATATCCGCGTTCTCCCGAGGGTCAAGCGCGCTCCCAGGAAAAATTCTGGGCGCGCTCTCCGCCGACGGCCGCAGGGGGACTCAGGCGATGGGATCGACGCGCAGAAGTTCTTGTCCGCGGCGGACTTCGGTCTCGTTCGCGCAGCGGATCGCGAGCACGCGCGCCCGGGCGGGAAGCCCCGGTCCGCCGTAGACGAGCTGGTTGAAGGTCTTCATGACCTCGATGAGCCCGATGGGCTGGCCCGAGTGAATCTCGTCCCCGACGCGCACGAAGGGCGGGCGGTCCGGCGAGGGCCGGTCGTAGTAGCGCCCGGTCTGGGTCGCCGGCACCGCGATCCCGGCCCCGGCCTCGGTGGCATTCCGTGCCGAAGAGCCCTGGGCCGCCCTCCCCTTCGCGTCGAGGGCCTCCAGAGCGAAGAGCTCGTCCCCGTAGCCGACCTCGGCCCGGCGCACCTCCGCCGCGCGCGCCGTGGCGAAGCAGAGCCCCGCCTCCGCGGGCAGGCGGAGCTCGTGCTCGCGGCCGAGCACGAGCAGGAAGCCGAGCAGATCACCCGGCGAAACCGCTGCTCCGCGATCCACCGCGGCCACGAAGTACCCCGCTCCCGGAGAGAGCAACACGCGCCGGCCGTCGCGCTCGGCAAGCCGCAGGTCGAGGCGCGCGCTCATCGGACCGCCCTCCCCTGCCGCCCGAACTCGCTCAGCGCCTCCAAGTCGTGCATGCTCCAGATGCGCGGGTTCTTGATCCGGCGCGAGCCGTGGTTCTGGTACGCCATCTCGACCAGCGCCGCGAGCCAAGGGCGCAGCTCGCGATAGCTCACGACCTCGTCGGTATCGAGGTTGCGCGCCGAGACGAAGGGATCCATGTCCTTGCCGATCCGCGCCTCGACCTCGGCCATCCCGCGCTCGATCTCCGCACGCTCGGCGGGATCGTCCGTCGCGATGCGGAACTCGTCGTCGAGCTTCGTGTTGTAGGTCGCGATCGCCAGCGTGCGCCCCTCCATCACGGAGAGCCGCGTGATCGGCGTCGAGAGCTGGACCACCGGGTCGTACGGCAAGCCGGCCATCGCGTAGTAACCGGCCCCCGAGGCCTTCCGCAGCAGCACCGTGAACATCGGCACCGTGTTCGTGGAGTTCGTGTAGATCAAGCTCGAGCCGTAGCCGAGCAAGCCGAGAGCTTCGGCCTCGGGCCCGATGTCGAAGCCCGAGATGTCCTGCAGCCAGATCAGCGGGATGCCATCGTCGTTGCAGGCCCGCGAGAACGCCGAGATCTTCGCGATGCCGTGCCGATAGAGGATGCCGCCGGGCTTCGTCTCCTCCGGGCGCTCGGGATCCTGGATCGGCTGCTGGTTGTTGATCACGAAGCCGGCGTAGAGACCGTTCACGCGCGCGACGCCGCAGATCATCTCCTTGCCGACGTGCGGCATGAGCTCCCAGAAGAGGCTCGCGTCCACCAAGCGCGCCAGCACTTCGCGCGCGTCGTAGACCATGCGGTGATCGGAGGGGAACACGCCCTGCAGCTCGTCGGCGGGCAGCAGCGGCGGCGCACCCACGGCCCCGCCGCGGTAGAACGGCGCGGCCGACGAAGGCAAGCGCGCGAGCTCCTGGCGGATCTTCCGCAGACACGCGACGTCGTCGGGAACGCGCTCGTCCGCGCAGTGGCTCTTGTGCACGTGCACCTCGGGACCGCCGATGTCGAGCGAGGTGATGTGCTGGGACTTGGCGCCCTTCACGAGGGCCGCTCCCGCGATCACCATGTACGCCTGCTCGGTCATGTACACGCGATCCGAGATGATCGGCATGTAGCCGCCCCCGGCGATGCAATCGCCGAAGACGCCCGCGATCTGCGCGACGCCGTTCGCCGCGAGCAGCGCGTTCTTCTTGAAGATGTGTCCCGCCCCACGCGCGCCCGGGAAGGTGCGGCTCTGCTCGGGCAGGAAGAGCCCCGAGCAATCGACGAGATAGACCACCGGGATGCGCAGCCGGAGCGCCATCTCCTGTGCGCGTTCGATCTTCTCGGGGGTGCGCGGCCACCACGAGCCCGAGGCCACCGTGTTGTCGTTCGCGATCACCATGCACCAGCGCCCCTCGACGCGGGTGAACGCGGTGACCACGCCGGCGCCCGGGCTCTCGAGCCCGCGCTCGCCGAACTTCTCGCCGTAGTTCACCAGCGTGCCGACCGCGTGGATCGGCGCATCGGCGTCCTTCAGCGCTTCCAGGCGCTCCCAAGTGGTGAGCTTGCCCTTCTCGCGCACGCGCTCGGCGTACTTCTCGCCCCAGCCCGCGCGCACCTTCGCGCGCGCGCTGAGGAACGGAGCTTCGCGCTCGGCCATCGCCTGCGCATTGGCGCGGTAGGTGCCATCGTCCAGGAATTCGCTGCGCGTCGAGCCCAGCGGCCAGAGGTCGAGCTTAGCCATGTTTGCTTGCGGAGCCGGCGGACGGCGTGAACCCAGGGATCGCGGTGGTGTCGAGCTCGCCGCGGCGGAACGCCGGCGCGGCGAGGATCTTGCGGTGCAGTCCGACCGTCGTCGGAACGCCTTCGATGCGCAGCGCGGCGAGGAAGGCGTCGAGGCGATCCGCCGCGGCGTCGCGCGTCGGGCCGTGGCTCACGACCTTCATCAGCAGCGAGTCATAGTGCGGCGGAATCTCGTAGCCTTCGGCGAGGTGCGTCTCGACGCGGAGCTCCTTCCCGTGCGCAGGGAGATGGAGCGTCTCGATCTTCCCCGGCGAGGGGCGGAAGCCCGCGTCCGGATCCTCCGCGTTGACGCGCACCTCGATCGCATGTCCGTTCGCGCGGAGCTCGCTCTGGCGCAGGCCGAGCGGATGTCCGGCCGCGACGCGGAGCTGCTCCTGCACGAGGTCGACGCCGTAGACCATCTCGGTCACCGGATGCTCGACCTGGAGGCGCGTGTTCATCTCCATGAAGTAGAGCTGGCCCGAGCGATCGCGCAGGAGCTCGATCGTGCCCGCGCCCTCGTAGCCGAGCTGGCGCACGGCCTCGGCGCAGCGCGCGCCGAGCTCGCTCCGCTGCTCCGCGCTAAGCGCGAGCGAAGGCGACTCCTCGAGCAGCTTCTGGTGATTGCGCTGGATCGAGCACTCGCGCTCGCCGAGGTGCACCGCGTTCCCGTAGCCATCGCCGAAGATCTGGAACTCGATGTGCCGCCCGCCCTCGATCCACTTCTCGAGGTAGAGCTCGGGTGAGGAGAACGCCGCCTGCGCCTCCGCGCTCGCCTGCCGATAGGCTTCCTCGAGCTGCGCCGAGGACGCGCAGCGGCGCATGCCGCGACCGCCGCCGCCCGCGTCGGCCTTCAAGAGCACCGGATAGCCCGCTTCGTCCGCGGCGCGTCGCGCCGCGTCGAGATCGGGCAGGATGCCATCCGAACCCGGGATCACCGGCAGTCCGACCGAGCGCATGACGCGCTTCGCCTCGGCCTTCCGCCCCATGCGCCGCAGCAGCTCCGGCCGCGGACCCACGAAGGTGATCTTGCGCGCGGCGCAGCGCTCGGCGAAGAGCGGGTTCTCGGAGAGGAACCCGTAGCCGGGGTGGATCGCCGCGCAGCCCGTCTGCTCCGCCGCTTGGATGACGGAAGCTTGATGCAGGTAGCTCTGCGCGGAGCGCCCCGGGCCGATGCAGATCTTGCGCACGCCGTCCCGCAGGTACGGCGCGTCGGCATCGGCCTCGGAGTAGGCGAAGACGGGCTCGATGCCGAGCTCGCGCGCGGCGCGCGCGATGCGGACGGCGATCTCGCCGCGGTTGGCGATCAGGACGCGATGGAACATGCGGGACGAGGGGTCAGGTCAGGAAGGACGGGACGCGCGCGCGGCGAGGCGCTCACGGCGTTGGATCCATGCGTAGACGGGGAAGCCCGCCGCCAGGATCAGTAGGCCGAGGAGCGCGTTCTTGCGAGCCTCCGCCTCGAAGAGCATCTGCACGTCGACGGCGAGGGCCACGAGCGCGAAAGCGTAGGGCGTGAAGGGATAGCCCCAGCAGCGGTACGGCCGCTCGCGGTCGGGTGCCGTGCGGCGCAGGCGCACGACGGCGAGCACCGTCAGCGCGTAGAAGAGCAGCGACGAGAACACCACGTAATTGGTGAGGTCGTCGAAGGTCTTCAGCACCACGACGAGCGCCGCGGCCCAGAGCGCTTGCGACCAGATCGCGAAGGTCGGCGTCGCATGCACCGGATGCACGCGCGTCATCGCGCGCAGCGCGAGCCCGTCCTTGGCCATCGCGTAGAACGCGCGCGGCGACGACAGCAGGTTCGGGTTGGCCGAGCCGAGCACCGAGAGGCAGATCAGCGCGGAGAGCCAGCCTCCCGAGGCCGTGCCGAAGATGCGCTCGATCGCCGTGACCGGCACCTGCTCGTTGCTGGAGAAGGACCGCATCTCGTCGATCGGCACGACGTGCAGGTAGACCGCGTTCACGAGCAGATAGGTGAGCACCAGGATCGCGATGCCGTAGATCAGGCCGCGCGGCAGATCGCGCGAGGGATTCCGCAGCTCCGCGGCGTTGAACGGGAGCTGATACCAGCCCTCGTAGGCCCAGAAGATCGCGATGGCGGCGAGGACGACGCCGCTGCCCAGATCGTGCGACGGCGGGACCGCCGCCACCGCCGCACTGGCCTCGACGTTGCCGAGGAAGAAGCCCGCGACCACGATCCCCCCGAGCGCGATCAGCTTCGCGAAGGTCGAGAGGTTCTGCAGCAGCGCGCCCCAACCCACGCCGAAGTGGTTGATGAGCGCGAGTGAAAGGATCATCCCCACCGCGAGGAAGCCCTGGCCCCACTCTCCCAGCGGCACGAGGCGATCGAAGAAGCTCGCGAAGGCGACCGCGAGCGCCGCGAGCGTCCCCGTGTTGATGACCAGGAGCAGCACCCAGCCGTAGAGGAAGCCCACGCCGCGCCCCCAGCCTTCGCGCAGGAACGCGTACTGCCCGCCCGCCTCGGGGAACATCGCCCCGAGCTCGCCATAGGCGAACGCGCCGCAGAGGCAGATCAGCCCCAAGCCGATCCAGAGCCCGTAGACCCACTCCACGCTGGGCAGCGCCTGCGCCACCGCGTAGGGCTTCATGAAGATGCCCGAGCCGATCACGGAGCCCACCGTGATCATCACCGCGCTGGTGAGCCCGAGGTTCCGCTTCAGCTCCGGTTCCGTCATCCTCGAAGTGCCTCGGGCGGGGTTCCTGCGCTGGGCATCAGCGGCGGCGCTGCGCCGCGCGCTCGATGTCCCCGAGGATCTGCTCGGAGCGCTCGACCAGCGCTTCGACGACCCCCGGGAAGGTGATGTCGCCGCGCACCGGGTGGTACGCGCGCCGGTCGAAGACCTTGGGCTGGGCGAGCTCGACCAGCTCCACGTCGGAGGCCAGCATCGCGTCGACCAACACGCGCGCGAGCTCCGCGCTGCGATGCGGCGACGAGAGGCCGCGCAGCCACTTGTCCTGATCGACCGCCTGAAGCACCGGATGATCCTCCGCGATCATGCGGCGGAGGCGCATGCTCTGCACCATCACCGCGTCGGCGAGATGCACGATCAAGTCGTGCACCTTCCAGCCGTCTTCGTCGGCCGGCGCCTCGAGCGCGCCCGGGCTCACGCGCGCAAGAAGCTCTCGCGCGCGAGCGGAGAGTCGCTTCAGGGAGGCGACCAGAGCGCCGCGTTCATCCATCGCATCCTCCGTGCGCGAGAGCCGCTCGCGCGGCGGCAGCATAGCGAGTTCGTCAGGCGATCGCGACAACTCGAGAGCGATGGCCGCGCACCGCGGCGAAAGCTATCCTCTGCGATCCCCCGCGTCTCCCGAGGTGGAGCATGGCCGAAGACGATCGCCCGATCCGACAGAAGATGCCCTACGTCTGCGAGCAGGCCGCGGGCAATTACGCTTGGTGTCGCTGCGGCAAGTCCGCGAAGCATCCGTTCTGCGACGGCTCGCATCGCGGCAGCGATTACCGGCCCGAGATCGTGCAGCTCGAAGCTTCGCGCCGTGTCGCGTGGTGCGGGTGTGGTCGCACGGCGAAGCCGCCGTTCTGCGACGGCACCCACTCCAAGCTCTGAAACCGACGCGAGCTCCTCAGCGCCGCACCTCGAACTCCGCGTGCCCCTCGGGAGCGACGGTCTCTTCGCTCACCGAGAGAACACGAGCCTGCGCGGGCCCGCTCGCGAGCCAGGTCCGCAGAGCTTCCAGCGCGTCGTCCGGCCCCTCGGCCCAGACCTCGACCGCGCCATCCGGCAGGTTCCGCACCCAACCGCGGAGCTTCAGGTGCTGCGCGCGCTCTCGCGTGTGCCAGCGGAACCCCACTCCCTGCACGCGCCCCTCTACGCGATAGCGCCGCGCGCTCCGCGTCTCCGCCGACTGCTCCGAGCCCGAGCCGCCCATCGATGAGGATCCTCTTCGTCAATCCGTTCTATCTACCGGACTCGATCGGCGGGGGCCAACTGCACCTCTACTACCTCGCGCGCGCGCTGCGCCGACGCGGGCATGAGGTCGCGCTCTTCCGCCGCGACGCCGACCCGGCGAGACCGGACTTCGATCTGCGCCGGGACCAGCACGAGGGCCTCGAGATCGCGGCCGTGAACTACGCGTTCCGCGACTGCGACCGCTTCGAGCGCATCTACTCGAACCCGTCGATCGACGCCGTGTTCCGCGCCGAGCTCGCGCGCTGGAAGCCGGATGTGGTGCACATCCACCACCTGACCTGCCTCTCCACCGGCATCCTCGGCGAGTGCCGCCGCGCCGGCGTGCCCGCGGTGCTCTCGCTGCACGACTTCTGGATGGGCTGCCCGCGCGGCCAGCGCATCCGCGACGACCTGGCCCTCTGCGAGACGATCGATCGCGCGACCTGCGCCACTTGCTGCGCCAAGCTCTGGCCGGGCTTCTTCCCCGACCCGGAGCGCAGCCGTGAGGAGCTCGCGCGCTACGACGCGTGGCTCGCGCAGTGCTTCGACCAGGCAGCCCTGCTGGTATCGCCCAGCCCCTATCACGCCCGCGCCTTCGCGGCGCACGGCGTCGATCCCGCGCGCATCGAGGTCGTCGAGAACGGCCTTCCGTTCGAGCTCTTCCAGCTCGCCCCGAAGCGCCGCCCGCGCGAGCGCGGCTCTCCGCTGCGCATCGGCTTCCTGGGCTCGGTGATCCCCTCGAAGGGCGTCCATGTGCTGATCGACGCCGTCCAGCGCCTGCCCGCGGAGCAGGTCGAGCTCGCGATCCACGGCGAGTGCTTCCCCTGGCACCTCGACACGACCTACGAGCAGCGCCTCCGCGCGCAGATCCGCGGCACGCATCGCATCGCACTCACCGGGCGCTACGAGCACGCCGCCGTGCCGCAGCTCCTGGCCCAACTCGACGCGCTGGTGATCCCCGGGCTCTGGTACGAGGCCTTCTGCCTCACGATCAGGGAGGGCTTCCTGGCGAACGTGCCCGTCCTCGCCTCGCGCCTCGGAGCGATGGCCGAGGCGATCGACGACGGCCGGACCGGGCTGCTCTTCCAGCCCGGCGATGCCGAGGATCTGGCGCGCGCGCTGAAGCGCTTGCTCGACGACGCCGCGCTCGGCGAGCGCCTCGCCGCGGCGCCGAAGGCGGTGGTCTCCGTCGATGCGATGGCCGATCGCTTCCTGCGCCACTACCACCTGCTCGCGCAGGCCGCGCGGCGCTGAGCCTACGCGGCGCGGAGCACACGCAGCGCCGCTCGAGCGCCGCCCGACCAGCTCCTCCTGCAACGAAAACACCGCCGCCCGGAGCATCTCGCGATGCGCCGGGCGGCGGTGTTCTCGGCGCGCGTTCGAGCCGGAGCTCGACCGCGGGCCTCACGGATCAGAGGCGGGGGATCACTTCTTGGTGACGCCGCCCGACATCTCCATCGAGCCGCTCATCTTGCCGTTGATGGAGATCTCCATGCCCTGCTGGGACATGTTCATCTTCACCTCGAGGCCGAAGTCGCCGCCCATGTCGAGGTTCTTCAACTGCTTCGCCTTCAGGTCGAACGTGCCCGTGCCCTTCATCTTGAGGTTCATCACGACCTCACCGGACATGTCCTCGGGCATCTCGTCGGCGTTCTCGGCGACCTTCTCGAGGATCTTCGCGAAGTCGTCGAACTTCATCTTGGCGTCGATCGCGTAGGCGATCGTCGCGATGTCGCCCTCGACCGCTTCGAGCTTGCCGGTCGCGGTCGACTCCATGTTCTGCATCACCGTCGAGAAGACTTCCTTCATCATCTCGCTGGCTTCTTCGTCCTCCTGAGCGGCCGCGGAGGCCGTCATCATCTTCGTCATCTTCTCGGAGAACGGCTTGCCGATGTCCCAGCTCTCGCCGACCTCTACGGTCTTCGTCGGGAGCAGGAACTCGAAGTGCGACTCGAGGTCGATCGTGGCCTTCTGCTCGGCGGTCAGCTCTTCGAGCTGCTCGTCGGCCGACTTGCCCTCGTTGCTGAGATCGGTGATCTCGAGACCGTCTTCGGTCTGCGCGATCTTGACCTTACGACCGGAGAGGGGGTTCGCCTCCTCTTCGTCCAGGTCCTGCATCTGCTCGCCCATGCCGGCCTGGCCGGTGATCTTCACGGCGCTGTCGTCGTAAGCGCGGACGAGCTCTTGGATCGCGCCGTCCTTCACCTTCTTGACCTCTTCGTTCGAGGTCTCGTCGGAGGCGATGTTGACGTTGATGGTCGGGGTCTGCGGCAGCGTCATCTCGCCGAACTTCATCTCGGCGTCGTCGAGATTCAGGCTCATCTTGAAGCCGTTGCGAATCTCGTACTTGTCGCCTTCGGCGAAACGCGCACGCAGGTCATGGGCGACGCGTCCCTCGCGAGCGGTGAGGCCCGCGCCAGCGAGGAGCGCGGCGCAGGAGATCAGGGTCAGCGCAGGGAACGCGGCACGGCGGGCAGTCATGGAGTTACCTCTGAGGTCTTTTCCGCTCGGCCTATTCGGGCCAGGCCATGTGCGGAAGCGGTGCAGAAGATAGCCCAAGCGGCGCGTTTGCAACAGGCGCTCAGGCGAAGTCGATTTCGGCATCGGCGACGCGGCCATACCGAAGAACGGCCCCACAAGGCCGCACTCCGCGATCAGCCGCCCTGGATCGCCGCGTCGTCGGCCTCGTCGCAGGAAGCACCGGCGCGCGCGTACGGCTGATCGTCGTCGCGGTTCTCGAGGAACCCCGGCGGCAAGCTCACGACCTGGCAGCTCGAGCCCTTGCCGCGCCGCATGCGGAGCCCGCTCGCCGGGAACTCCGCCTCGGGATCGACGGCCGAGAGCGCGGCTTCGTAGTCGGACCAGCTCGCGGCGGCGTTCAAGCGCTCGCGCAGCGCGGCGGTGCCGGGGAAGCCCTTCGTGTACCACGCCGCCCATTTGCGCAGGTGCAGCAGCGCGTGATGGGTCCCCATGAACTCCTCGAGGAGCTTGCCGTGGTGCAGCGCCAGCGCCGCGATCTCCCCGAGTCGCGGCGGCGCCTCGGGCTCGCTGCCGGCGAACGCCTGCGCCAGCTCGCGGAAGAGCCACGGCCGCCCGAGACAACCGCGCCCGACGATGACGCCGTCGCAACCCGTCTCGCGCATCATGCGCAGCGCGTCGAACGCTTCCCAGATGTCGCCGTTGCCGAGCACGGGGATCGACACCGCGGCCTTCAGCGCGGCGATGGCGCTCCAGTCGGCTTCACCCGCGTAGAGCTGCGCCGCGGTGCGCGCGTGGAGCCCGATCGCCGCGGCGCCCTCGCTCTCGGCGACGCGCCCGGCATCGAGATAGGTGAGGAGGTGTTCATCGACGCCCTTCCGCACCTTGATGGTCACGGGCACGCGGCCCTGCGCGGCGCGCACCGCGGCGCCGACGATGCGCGCGAGGAGGCGCGGCTTCAGCGGGATCGCCGAGCCGCCGCCCGCCGCGGTGACCTTGCGCACCGGGCAACCGAAGTTGAGGTCGACGTGATGCGCCCCGTTCTCCTCGATCTGCCACGCCACGGCGTAGGCCGCCGCTTCGGGGTCGGTCGCATAGAGCTGCGCGGAGCGCGGCGCTTCGTCGGACGCGAACGCGGCGAGCCGACGCGTCGCCGGATTGCCGTGCAGCAGCGCGCGAGCGGAGATCATCTCGCTCACGTAGAGCCCGGCGCCGTACGCGCGACAGATGCGGCGGAACGGCGGATTGGTCACCCCGGCCATCGGGGCGAGGACGACCGGTGGATCGACGCGCAGCGCACCGATGCGCAGCGGGGAGAACTCACCGGCACGCGCCAGCGGTACGGCGCAGTTCAGCTCGGAACGCATGCGGAGGACAGGAGGGCTTCGGCGCGGAGAAACGGGCGAGCATTCTGGCGTGCGCCCGCGCTTCGTCTACCCTGGCGCGCGTTGTCCTCCGCACCACGCCCGCCGGATGCCCGCCCTCCACGTCGTCGGCTCGTCGAACACGGACCTCGTGATCCGCTTGCCGCGCCTCCCTCGCGCGGGCGAGACCGTGAGCGGCGGAAAGCTCCAGCGTTTCCTCGGCGGTAAGGGCGCGAATCAAGCGGTCGCCGCGGCGCGCCTGGCGCCGCCCGGTCTCGTGGTTCGCTTCACGGGCGCGATCGGCGCCGATTCCCTCGGGGAGCAAGCGCGGGCCGGGCTCGCGGCCGAAGGCCTCGAGCTCGCGGGCTTGCAGGTGATCCCGGAGCTCGCGAGCGGCACGGCATTCATCCTGGTCGACGAGAACGGCGAGAACCAGATCGCCGTCGCCCCCGGAGCCAACCACGCGCTGACCCCCGCGCACGTCGAGGCCGGCCTCGCCGCGGCGCGCCCGGGAGAATGGCTCCTGCTCTCGATGGAGCTCGATGCGCGCTGCGTGCGCCGCGCGCTCGAGTGCGCGAAGCAGCTCGGCCTCCGCACGCTCCTGAACCCCGCGCCGATCCCGCGCGCGGGCTTCGACCGCGAGCTCCTTGCGTACGTCGACGTGATGACGCCGAACACGCTCGAAGCGGCGGCGCTCGCCGGCACGGCGCCCCTCGAGACCTGGCCTCCCGATGCGGCGCTCGCGGAGCGCCTGCGCGGCCCTCACGCGATCGACGTCGTCGTGACCGGGGGCGCGAACGGTGTCTGCGCGGACCTCGCCGCGCGCGACGGAGCTCCGGCGCGGCGGGTGCTCGTCGAGGCACCGCAGGTGCGGCCCGTCGACACCGTCGGGGCCGGCGATTGCTTCGCGGGTGCGCTCGCCGTCGGTCTGGCGGAAGGGCGGCGCTTCGAGGAGGCCCTGCGCTTCGCGGTCGCTGCCGCCGCGATCTCCGTCACGCGTGAAGGCGCGCAGGCGAGCTTGCCCACGCGCGCGGAAGTCGAAGCATCACGGCGCCGGATCTGAGGGATCCGGCGGCGCGACTTCCTTCGCGTACACGACTTTCCCGGTCTGCTTCGAGCGATACATCGCGCGATCGGCCGCGTCGAGCACGTCGTTCGGCTCTCCGCTCACCTGCGAGCTGAGTGCCACGCCGAGGCTCGCTTCGACGCGCAGCGCGAGGCCCGCGAGGCGCAGCGGTTGATCGAGCTCGGCGCGGATGCGCTCCGCGACGCGCTGCGCGAGCGCGTCGTCGCAGAGGTCCTCGAGCAGCACCACGAACTCGTCGCCGCCGATGCGCGCGACCAAGTCGCCGTCGCGCAAGCAGCGCCGGAGGCGCTTGCCGACTTCGCCGAGAACGAGGTCGCCCGTGGCGTGGCCGTAGCGGTCGTTGATCGCCTTGAAACGATCGAGGTCGACGAAGATGACGCCGTAGCAAGTCGTGGGCTCGCGGCGCCGGCGGCGATCGGCGGCGTGCAGGCGCTGCAGGAAGGAGCTGCGATTCGGGAGGCCGGTGAGGTCGTCCGTCTCGGCCGCGACGCGCATGCGCTCGGCGAGGACCTTTCGGCGCGTGACGTTCCGCAGCACGACCGCCCACGCCCTGTCGCTCTGCCAGCGCAGCGGCGACGAACGCGCTTCGAGGTGCAGCACGGAGCCGTCGTCGGCGCCGAGCTCGAGCTCTTGCGCGCTCGACACCTCGGGATCGAATTCGACGAGGCGCTCCTTCAAGGCGGTGCGCCCTTCGCCGAGTTCCCGCGCGGCGCGGTTCGCGAAGAGCACGAGCCCCGCGCGATCGACGACCAGCACGGGATCGGGCAGGCTCTCGACCAGGTCGCGCCACGGATCCTCGCCGACGCGCACGCGTCGCTGCAGAGGTACCGAAGGCTTCAGGATTCTCTCGTGCATGTGCTCCTCCCGAGGAACCATCGCGAGATGCGGCAAGCCGCAGGGCGACGGTCGTTCGGTCGGAGCGGAGGAGGGCCTTGAGAGAAGTTCGAGATTTCCTCCCCCGCGAAGGGAGCGGGGAGTGAGAGGCGAGCGAACGCAAGACCGCGCATGCGCTACGCCCGGCCCTCCGGCGAAGCAAGTGCCGCGCCCGACGCGCCCCACGGACGTCGGTGGCGCTCGTAGATCGACGCGCGCTCGACGCGAGCGAGAAACGCGGAGCGTAGCGCGTCGTTCACGTCGCTTGCTGCGCCTCCGGGCGCGGCTTCGCTCCGTCGATAGACATCGTGCGCCGTCTCGGAGCCCGCTGGAGGCGGGGGCTCCGAGACTCATGCTCATCGGTGCGTTCGGACGTCGACGTGCGAACGACGTCGAAAGACATGGGTTACGCGCCCGCGCGGCGGTAGGGCGGCGTAGTTCACCGCGAAGTTGCTCGACAACTTGATTGCGCAGGATTCCCTCGCCGTCGACCGGCGGCCTTGCTGTGCTGCGGGAACTGGCGGATGTCGAGCAGGCCGTGACGGCGCCAGCCGGTAGTGAGCAGCCAGGTCGACGCGGGTGCGACGGTGGCCACTGTCGGAGCGGCGTTGATCGAGGGGATCGATGGGCGCACCATCCAGCCATCGAAGAGGGCCGCGCTCGAGCAGAGATCGATCGACGATGGCAGCACGACGCCATGCTTCTTGCCGTTCTGCAGCACGTAGCGCAGCGCGTTGCGTGCCTGCGTCGGCGTCGAGATGACCTCGTCGTGGTAGCGCTCGGGGAACACCTTGCCCTTGCGGCCCCAGAGCTTGTTCAGCGCGCGCGCGAGTGGACTGAGCAGCGCGTTCATGCCACGCTCAGTTGGTTTCATAGAACGTCGGAATCTTGAATGCGCGACGTTGTTCGTTGCCGCGATCTCACTTCCGCCGCGCGGGCGGGGAACCCCTGTCTATCGACGTCGTTCCCGCGTCGACGTCCGTTCTCTCCCGTAGCATGAGTTCCGGAGCCCCCGCCTCCCGCGGGCTCCGGAACGGCGCACGATGTCTCTCGACGTAGCGGAGCCGCATCCGGAGGCGATGCAAGTGCCGTGACCGCCGCGCTCGCTCTCGAATCGCTTCCGACGTCGATCACGCGTCGACGCACGATGTCGTTCGACATCGTCCACGCGCGGCGGGCGCGGCGCTTGCTTCGCCGGAGGGCTGGCGGAGCGGTCGTCGCGCGACTCGCGTTCGCGTGTTCGCGCTCGTCTTGGATTTGCGTACCGATCTCGTGTCGACGAGTGCGGCCTCGACGGCGTCAGCCGTTGAGGCCGCCAACATGCTAGCGGGGCTGGGGCGCAGCCCCGCTAGTGGTCTGACTCACACAGGAGGCGCATGTAGATCCCGAGAGATCGGCCTTC
>JAEUHW010000389.1 GCA_016793245.1 Planctomycetota bacterium | reverse complement strand
TGCGGCCCCGCCCCGGGCCAGCAGCCCATGTTCCAAGCCGGCGAGCTCATTCAGATGGGGCTCCCTTCGTCCCTGGGAGGTTCCTTCCGCAACAGCGTCGCCGGCCACTTCACGCGCCTCCACTGCAACGACGCGGTAGTGCTGGTAGGTCAGAATGCGTTGATGGTGCACGCTCCCGCCATCCACCGCTCCGCGTACGCCCTGCCGATGCCCGGAACGCTGCCCGCCGGCTTCGATCCGAACGACGTGAACGACATCGTCACCGTGCCTCATGGCCGCATCGCTGGGCACGATGCGCTCGCCCTGGTCACGGGCGGCGGCCTCTGGCTCTGGACCTACGAGGTCAATGCCAGTAACGAGTGGTCACCCCAGGTCGTGAAGCTCGGCGGCAGCGTCTGGAACGGCGCTCAGAAGCTTCGCTGCGCCGATGTCGACGGCGATGGCAACTGGGACATCCTCGGGCTGATGTCGAACGGCAGCTCGATCCGCTGCTATCGCCGCGGTTCTCCGACCCCCGCGGGCTGGGTGATGCACCTCGGGGGGCCTGTTCGCGACTTCGCCGTCTTCGACTTCGTTTCCGGCGGCACACCCGAGATCGTCGCCTTGACCGGTGAGGTCGAACGCCGCGAAGGCCAGAACACGTACTACGTGCCTCCGGGGCTGCGCGCCTACTCGACGACAGGCGGCAGCCTGCTCTTCGAGCAGAGCCTAGCGAACGACCGCGGGGTCGTCCTGCCGTGGATGCGCACCTTCGGTGAACCTCCGACCAGCGAAGCCCGCGTCATCGTGGCGACGACCGCGGGAACGACGCATGCCGTGCAGTCGTTCACGAGCACCGGCAGCGCGTTTGTCGGACACGGTTCCTACGCGCTCGCAGACGAGGCCACGGCGCTCGCGGTAGGCAAGTTCTTCGGAGCCGCTAACGACTCACTGGTGGTGACGCTGCGCGGGTTCGGTCAACCCATTCGCATCACCACGGATGCCACCGGGGCCTTGCTCGAGACCTTCACGATCTCGACCGGGCCGGCGGATCTGCCCGCGGGTGTCGAGAACTTCGCGCAGCCGCTGCTCGTGGACTTTCATGGGGCGCCATATGCTGCGGCCGCGGAGAAGCACTCGCCGAAGCTGCTCTATCCGAGCCAAGTGGAGGGGCTGCTCAAGTACCAGCGGCAGATGTACTTCGAGTACCCCTTCGTCAAGTTGATGGCAGGCTTGCCTCAGGGGCAACTGTCGATCGACCCGACGAGCATTCCGTCCGGTGCAACCCACGTCGAGATCATCGCCTGGTATTACGATGTCGAGAATCGTGCTGCGGAAGCTACGACCGACGTGAATGCCTGGAACCGCATCGCGCTGACTGGCGCGGGTCAGACCATCGGACCGATCAGTCTTCCCGGAGGCGAGACGTATACGTGGTACCTCGCGGTGCGCTTCCTGGAGCTGGGGAGTGCGGGCAACACGCTACGACGCTGGCCTGCGGGGCTCATGCTCTATGGCTCGCAAGAAAGCGGGATCCTCGACATCGTCGAGATGCTCGAGGAGAGCATGACTCCCTATGCGCAGCCGGCTGGTTGGTTCGCTTACATGTCCAACGCTCCTTCCAATCCCATTGGGGTCGCCGGTGTGGGGACACATACTCCGCCCCCGCCGCCTCCGCCTGGCGGAGGGACTCCGCCGCCTCCGCCTCCGCCCGCACCCCCTGAAGGGTGAGCGCGCGTCGACAGCATCGATCTTGGAGCGCGTTGGCGCTCTCAACGGAGAATTCTCGAGGTCCGCGCAGCGCAAGTCACTTGCGCTGCGCGGACCATCGCCATCCGAAGATCCCTGCACACAGCAGCAGGATGGCCCCCGCGATGAGCCATGGGTTACGGAGCGTCCCCGTAGCTGGTGCGGCGACCTGCATCGCCGTCCTCGCGCTGCCATCGCCGACGAGTCTCAGGTGCGCGTGAAAGCGGGGATGACGCCAGCGAGGTTGCGCAAGCAGCTCCACTTTGGCGCGCCGCAGCGCTTCGGCCGCGGACTCCCCATTCGTGAGCTCGCGGACCAAGGCGCGAGCGAGGTGGAGCGCGGCACCGAGCTCGAGCGGACCATCGGCGGCGACCACCGCCTGCGAGCCATGGAACAGGAAACGCCCGACGAGGCGTTGCCCGCCATCTTCGCCGCGGCGGAGCTGGGCGGACGCCGAATGGCAGGCGAAGAGCAGCAGGAGATCCGGAGCGTTCGCGAGATCCTTAGGGCCAAGCGCGCCGGGTCGGTCGGGATCGCTGCGGCCCAGCACGATCAAGTCGCGCATCTGAGGAGTCGCGACCGTCACGCCGTGGGCGATGCAGACCGTCACCTTCGCCGCGGCACCGGCACCGTTGCGCAAGTCGTCGGCGCCAGCCGCGGAGACGATGGCGACGCGATCCTCGGACAAGCCGGCAGCGATCTCACGCGCTTCTCCATCGTCCATCGGTAGAGCGCTCACGCCGAACGCCTCCGCATCCCGCGCATCGATGCGCGTCGCGGCGAGCACGGCGAGATCGAGCTCTCGCGACACAGGCTCCCGGAGCTGATAGTGCGCTCCCAGCGTCAGTGAAGGCAGGTCGAAGAGGGGCTTCGCACACCCGAGATAGGTTCCGTTCCAAGGCAGGGCTCCCAGATGCAGCGGTTGGAGGAGCTCGCCTCCGACGATCGCGAGCTCTTCCGCGCGCTGCACGAAGTCCCGCAGGCGCTCGGGCAGGCACCACGCGAGCGCGGCGTTGGAGAGGCGGGCCCACGCATCGTCGGGGAGCTCCGCGACTTGCTCGTGGAGTAGTTGGTTCAGATCGCGGGAGGTGGTTCGCAGCTCTCGATCCGAGGGAAGGCGAACGCCGATCACCTCGCGAGCCGTGAGAGCGAAGCACCAAGAGGCGGTGAGCGCCGGCAGATAGACCAGCACCACGCGCCCGGCTGGAACCAATCGCTCACGGATCTCGCGGAGTCGCCGCACCGGAAGCGCCAGAGATCGAGCCGTCGAGCCGCGCGCCTCTGCCTCCAAGAGCAGATCGAGGCACACTTCTGCGCCGCGCTCGCCTGGCAGACGAGAGAGGACGACGGCGCAGAGCGCCGAGAGGAGATCCCGACGGATGCCGAGCTGCAAGAAGGCATGCCCGCTCGCTTCGGGCGGCAAGAAGTCCCAAGCTGCGAGCAGGGCCGCGTAGTGCGCTCGAAGGCGATCCTCGAGCTCCGCCAGCGGCACGCTAGGCGAGGCGCCGCGCTCGACCTCGCCGACGACCAGCCAAGCGAGGGGAACGAGCTGCGGATCGTCGAGCGCATCCGTGTATTCTCTCGTGTCGAGCCAAGCTCTGGCTTCGTCATGGTCGCCGCGTTGCAAGGCGAGGCGCGCGAGCTCGCCGCGCGCTCGTCGACCGAACGCGTCCTGCTGCTGCTCCAGCGGACGCAGCGCCTCGCGGGCATCGGCATTCCGGCCGCGCCGTGCGTGTGCGATGGCGAGGCCGAGCTGGGCTCGACTGCGTTCCTCTGGAGCAACGGTGGTTCTTCCGAGGACCTCCTGCGCTTCATGCGCAGCCTCGTCGTATTGCTCACAGACGAGCAGCCAGTCCATGCGGGCGCACTGCACTTGTGTCGGGTCGAGCGCAGCGCCGAGAGTCTTCCGCTTCTGCTCTGCTGCGATCCAGATCTCTGCCGAACGATCGAGAGCTCCTACGAGGGCGAACATGAGCGATTGCAGCACCTCGTATTGCTGGAGATCGTAGGGTCGCATCCGTTCGTCGCGCACCTCGCGGAAGCGCTCCATCAAGGGCAGCGCGCGTGCGAGATCTCGACGCTGGGCGAAGGCCTCGAGCAGCCAGATCCAGGCCTGTCCTCGCAGCGCGGGATCGGCGATCTGCTCGAACTGTGCGGGAGCCTGCGAGCTCAGTTCCTCGAAGTGGCCAAGGGCATAGAGCAAGCTGGCCAAGTAGAAGACGGAGTGATTCCGTGGGGCTTCGCCGCGCGCTCGGAGAGCCACCTGAATCCGATCGTAGAGGCCCTGGAGGCGTGGTTTCGCGTCACCAAGCGGGGCCTGGCTCTGCCGCATCAGAGCGTAGAGGATCCAGTTGAGGAGCGCTTCCCACTCGGCAGCGAGCTGCGGATCCGCGCGGACGAGCGCGGCGCTGCGCTCGAGGACGCGGAGCGGCGCATCGACGAGCTCCAGCGCTTCCTCGAGGCTCTCGAGCTTGGACTCCTTGGATCCCAGCGTCAGCGTCGCGTCGCGAATCTCCTTCCTCAGCTCGGGCTCCTGAGCGGCGGAGTCCTCCGCGAGGCCTATCGCAAAGGCCGACGCGCTCAGCGCGACCGCAACTCCCCATCGCGCCCGAACAGGAGCGCCTCGCCGATCCGCCCACCATTCGGCCCCACGCGCCAGAGGGAGATCCGCACGACCTCGGGGTACTCGCTTCGCTTCTCGGGGTTCCATTCGTTACCACCCAGGGCTCGGGATCGTTCGAGCTCGGTGGCGCCGTCCTGCGTGTGCACGCGCACCTGGACCACCGTGCCGGCAGGCAGCGCATCCCAGGTGACGAGCGCGAAGTCGGGCGCGACGCGGAGCTTCGCCGGATGCGGGGCGAGGTAGTACTCGCCGCGCGGATCCGGCGTACCGCGCTCTTCGGAGCGCGTGAACCAGTAGGCGACGCCGCCGACGATCAGCAGCAACGCCGCGGCGAGCGCGAAGAGCAGCAGGCGCCGCGAGCCGCCGCGGCGCGACAGCGCGAAGAGCCGCGTGCGCGCCTCGGCTTCGAGGCGATCCTCGAGCGCCTGCTCGGCCTCGTCCCTCGCGAGCGCTTCTTCCGCCGCGAGGCGATCGAGCTGCCCACCGAGCTGCCGCAGCGCCTCGTAGCGCTTGCGGAACGCGGGATCGCCGAGGAGCTCCGCCGCTCGCGGATCCGTCGTAGCGCGCTGGCCGGTCAGGAGATCGAGGAGCACGAGCCGGCGCTCGTCCAGGGGTTCCTCGGCGTCACCAGGATTCAACTCGAGCTCCTCCGCGCAGAGCCTTCGAGACAACCTCGGAGCTGCTGCAGCGCACGATAGTACCGGCTCTTGATCGTGTTGAGATTCGCGCGCGCTCGCGCGGCGATCTCCGTGAGCTGCAGACCGCCTTCGTGCTTCCACTGCACGACCTGACGATCGGTGGATTCCAGCTTCTCCAGACATGCGAGGAGGTCCTCGAAGCGCTCCCGGTCCTCTTCGGGCGCGGCGAGCGGAGCATCCGCTTCGAGCACGAGAGGAACCGGGCGCGTGCGCCGCTTCCGGAGGGCGTTCCGGAGCTCCCCTTCGCAGAAGGAGAAGACCCAGGACTCCAGGGCGGCGCGGCCTGCATAACGACCGAGCTTGGCGAGGACCTTCACGAGGACGTCTTGCGCCAGATCCTGGAGCTCCACCTCGGGGAGTCCTCCGCAGAGCGCACGGCTGCGCACGCGGAGGATCCGCCCCACGCAGCGCAAGCGGCGCGCGAGCTCGTCGACGGAAGCCACATCACCCCGAACGGCCGCGCGCACGAGGGCGAGGTCCTCGCCGTGGAGCACGTCGGCTTCGGCGTTAGGGGGAGTGGCGCCCGCGACGTTCTCAGAGGGCTTCATCGGAGACGCCCTTCGCGCGCCGAGGAAGCGAGGCAAGAAGCAGACTCGGTCCATCGCCCTGGTGCGTAGGCACGAGGGCTCCGGGTTGCAACCAACTCGGATTGCGCATGGGGAAGGCGGAGTGCTTCGCCCTTCGCAGGCGCGGGCGAGGCGCCGGAGCTCGAAGGGCGGTGGGGAGGCCGGAGACTAGGGACGCGGCGGATCGAGGTAACGGGTGCGCTAGATCTTAAGCCGACCCTCTCCCGTTCTCGATGCTCCTGGATCGTCCGGCCCGTGTGCGGGCTCCCGGAAACGAGCGGAGGCGGGGGGGGGGGGGGGGCCCCCCCCCCCCCCCCCCCCGCCGCGCCCCGGCGGGAGGCAAGCGAGAGGGGGCGGCGGGCCGGGGGCCCCCCCCCGGCGCGCGCCTCCGCTCGTTTCCGGGAGCCCGCACACGGGCCGGACGATCCAGGAGCATCGAGAACGGGAGAGGGTCGGCTTAAGATCTAGCGC
>JAEUHW010000261.1 GCA_016793245.1 Planctomycetota bacterium | reverse complement strand
GCCGCAGAACCCGAGCGCCAACCAGAGCATCTGCATCAACGTCACGGCTTCGCCCAACGCAACGACCGTGCAGCTCTGGTGGCGCGCCGTGGGTCCCTTCCAGCGCCTCGACATGTTCGACGATGGCGCGCACTGCGACGGAGCCGCGGGCGATGGCGTCTACGGCGCGACGATCCCGGCCCAGGCGCCCGGCTCGATCCTCGACTACTACACGCTCGCGCAGACCGCCGCGGCCGACATGAGCTTCCTGCCGCGGAACGCCGACTTCGGCGCGGAGTCGCTCCAGATCCAGTGGTCGACCGGAACCTCGCCGATCCACATCAACGAGTTCGTCGCGCAGAACGTGACGGGCATCGTCGACGAGAACAGCCAGCACGAGGACTGGCTCGAGCTCTATAACGACTCGACGGTCGCGGTCGATGCCAGCGGCATGTGGCTCACCGACGATCTCTCCCGCACGAAGTACCAGCTCCGCACCGGCACGATCATCCCGGCGCGCGGGACGCTGCTGGTCTGGTGTGATGAGGACGGAACGCAAGGCCCCTACCACGCCAACTTCAAGCTCTCCGCGAGCGGTGAAGCGGTGGGACTCTTCGCGAGCGACGGGGTCACCTTGGTCGACTCCTTCGTCTTCGGCACGCAGGTCGCCGACATCGCCACGGGCCGGCTCTACGATGGGCAGGGCCCGTGGGTGAGCCTGCCGACGCCGACGCCCGCCGCACGAAACGAGATCGCGTTCTGCGGCACGCGCAGCTACACCGCGCTCGCTTCGGCGACGCATCGCCTGCGCCTCGCGCTCAGCGGCTCGCCGCAGATCGGCACGGCCCCGATCCTGAGCGTCAGCAACGGACCCGCAAACGGGAGCTTCAGCCTCTCGCTCTCTACGGGTCCGGCCTACCTGCCGCTCGGCTTCGTGCCGATGACGCTCTTGCTCGAGCCTGCGGGCATGACGAGCCCCATCGCGCTGCCCTTCGACGGCGCGGGTTCCTTCTCGACGCCGCTGCCGGTCCCCGCGGACCCGCAGTACATCGGGATGTCGATCTTCCTGCAGACCTTCGCCGTCGATGCCCTCAGCGTCACGGCGAGCAATGCGCTCGAGACGAAGATCTGCCCGTAACGGGAGAGGCACCCACCGTGGTCGATCCCGCGACGCGCTGGCAGCGCTTCGAGCACAAGTACCTGGTCGATGAGGCGCTGGCGCGGAAACTCCGCGCCAGCGCCGCGGCCTACGTGGCACCGGATCCCTTCGCGGCGCGCTTCCCCGGCAATCGCTACGCGATCTCGAGCCTCTACCTCGATGCGCCGAGCTTGAAGCTCTTCCACGAGACCCTGGAGGGACAGAAGCAGCGCTTCAAGCTGCGCGTCCGCTCCTACTCGGATGATCCAGCGACGCCGCTGCACTTCGAGATCAAGCGCCGCCTGAACGGCGTCGTGCAGAAGGTGCGCTGCAGCGTCTCGCGCGAGCTCGGCTATGCGCTGCTCGAGGGGAGCACCAGCGATCTCTCCGGACTCGACGAAGCGAAGCGGCGGAACCTGGGCGAGTTCCTCTCCCTGCAGCAGGAGATCGCGGCGCAGCCGCAGGTGCTGGTGCGCTACGACCGCGAGGCCTACGCCGGGGTCTTCGATCCCGAGGTGCGCCTCACCTTCGACCGCGATCTGCGCACGGCCGTGGCGCGCGGCTATCGCGTCGAGGTGCAGCGCGACGATTTCCTCCGCGTCGGCGACGAGCGCGTCGTCGTCGAGCTCAAGTTCGACGGGCGCTTGCCGGGCTGGATGAGCGCGCTCGTGCAGCGCTACCAGTTGGATCGCCTCTCCTTCTCGAAGTACGGTCACTCCATCCAGCGGGCCTTCCCCGCCGGAGCGACCACCCCGATGTGAGCACGCGGCGACGCGGCGAACGATGGACGAGCTCTGGCAACAGCTCTTCGCGGGCGGCGGGACGATGAACGGCTCGGCAGCCGATCTGCTCCTCTCGCTGCTCATCTCCTTCGTGCTGGGCCAGCTCGTGGCCTGGGTCTACGTCTGGACGCACAGCGAGACCTCGTACTCGCGCTCCTACGTGCAGTCGCTGATCCTGCTGAGCCTCATCGTGACGACGGTGATGCTCGCGATCGGGAACTCGCTCGCGCGCGCGTTCGGCCTCTTCGGCGCGCTGGCGCTCGTGCGCTTCCGGACACCGATCAAGGACACGCGCGACACGGCGTTCCTCTTCTTCTCCGTCGGGATCGGCATCTGCGTCGGCGCGCAAGCGCTGCTCCTCGCGGTGATCGGCACGACCTTCGCTCTGCT
>JAEUHW010000237.1 GCA_016793245.1 Planctomycetota bacterium | reverse complement strand
GGGCTTCGCCGATCACTTCCCCGCGCGGGCACTCGGCATCAAGCGCGGCCACCACACGATCAGCCACGACACGCACGAAGGACACTGGGAGGAGTGGGGCCGCTACGACCAGTGGCACGCGCAGCAGTTCGCGCACTTCCTGCAGCGCCTCTCCGAGAAGCAAGACGAAGACGGCCCGCTGCTCGACCGCACGTTCATCCTCTACGGGAGCTGCTGCAGCACGACGCACAACGCGCGGAGCTACCCGCTCGAGCTCGCGGGCGGTGGCGCCCTCGGCATCCGCCACGGTCGCTACAGGAAATAGGACGAGTCGACGCCGTTCTCGAACGTGCTGCTCAGGATGCTGCGGGCGGTCGGTGTGCCGGCGGAGAGCTTCGCGGATAGCACGGGGTGGTTGCCGGAGGTCTTCGGCGCGTGAGCTCCGCAGCTCGCGGATCGTCACGCTTGCCGAACGCTCGCGAGCGAGCGCCGAGATCAGGTGGCGAGAAGCGCTTGCCGCCGTGGAGGGGGACCTTCTCTCGTAGCGATTGACGCTTTCCCCGGAGCCCGAGAGACTCGCCCCATCGAGAACGGGGCGCGGGAGGTGCTCCATGAGCTTCGAGAGAAGAACGCTCGCGCTGCTCGGCTTCGCGCTCGCCGCTGGCGGCATCGCGTGGTTCGCGCGGCGCGATCACGTGGTCGAGCCGAGTGCATCTTTGGCGGCTCCCGCGGAGGAGCCGCCGCGCGCGAGCGCCACGACGGAGCTCGCCGCGGATCCGCGTGATGCGCCGCCGTCGGTGAGCGCGCGTCTCGCGTCGCCGAGCATGGATCTCGCGCCGAGCACGACGGATGTCGCGCTTGCTGCAGCGCTCGGGCGCGATGGCGTCGCCGAAGTGCGCGTCCTCGATCGCGAGCGCCGCCCGTTGCGCGGCGTGCCCGTGCTGGTCGTGCCCGAGCAGACGTGGAACTGGCTCAGCGCGGATCCAGAGGGTCCCGAGCGCTATCTCGGCAATCTCCGCGCGAGTGATGCAGCGAGCGTGCTGCGCAGCGATGAGCAAGGGGTGGCGCGCGCGGCGTTCTTGCCGCAGTCGGGTCCGCTGCGCGCCATCGCCGGGGAAGGTGCGTGGGTCGCGGCGAGCTCGTCGTCGTTCACGAGCGGAAGGGCGGAGAGCCCGCCGCGCATCGATCTCGTTCTCTATCCGCGCGCGGCACTCGAGCTGCGCGCGCAGGGGGCCGCCGGAGAGGCGCTGCCCTTGTTATCCGCGCTCGCGACGCCCGCCGCGGAGAGCGGCGCCGCCGTCGTGCGCGCGTCCATCGATCGAGGCCGCCGCGCGCCGAGCGCGCTGCGTCTCGAGCCCTTGCCCGCGGGAATCGCCTGCGCCATCGAAGCCACTGTGCTGATCGACGGCCGCACGCGCGTGCTCCGCGGTTCCGCCGTACCCGAGCATCCGCGGACGCTGATGCTGGTCCTGTCTGCAGAGACCGATGTTGCGGCGATCACGCCCGTCGTCGGTGAGGAGAAAGCCAAGTGAACGAGCCCTCTCATCGAGCGCCGCTCGCGCGTTTCGCGACGCGCTGCGCGTTCTTCGCCGTGATCGCTTCCAGCGCCACGGCGCAGCAGTGGAACCTGGATGGCGCCGCCGTGGCGCTCCGCTTCGAGGCCGATGCCTCGACGGGCGCGACCTTGGCGCAGCTCCGCAATCCGCACACGAGTGCCGAGCTGAACTTCGATCGAACGCTGGCCCCCGGCCTCTGGGAGGTCGTGCTCTACGATCCCGCGGCGCCGGCGACGCCGCGCGTTCTGCGCGCGAGCGACGCGCGTCATGCGTTCCGCGTGGAGACCCTGGAGCGCGGCCTCGCCTTCTGCTGGGATCGCGTGGCGCTCGCGGGCACGCCCGATCGCTTCGATGTGCGCGTCTGCGTGCGCACGCCGTGCGCGGGCGAGCCGCTCGATTTCGCGAGCCGCTGGGAGATCAGCGTCGTGCCGTTCCAGCCGCGCTCGACCTGCTCGCGCGTCTTCCGGGTGAACTTCCCGTTGCTCGCCGTCGATCCGCTCGATCAAGGCCTGCTCACCGCGGATCTCGTGGCGGGCACCTCGACGCCGCAGTCGGTGTTCCCCGCGACCTTGATCCTCGATCAGCTGGGCTCGCAGCGCTACGAGTCCGTGCATCCCGGGAAGGGCGACCCGCTGAACTTCCTGCAGCCGTTGCCCGCGCACCTCTCGTACACGGACTTCCACCAGCCGGGGACCTCGGGCAGTCAGACCTTCCAGTGGGACTGTCTGCGCTTCTATCCGTATCCGGGCACGAGCTCGAGTGCCGCGCTCGCGCGCGAGATGCTCTGGCTCGGCAGCGATGATGCGCGCGGATGGTTCAAGACCTACAACCTGGAGACCGTCGCGGAGGCGGCTCCGCTGCCGCACGCCGCGTTCCGCTGGAGCGTCGGGCAGATGGCGCCGCTCGATCCCGATCCGCGCACCAACGTCTCCTGGCCGTACGCGCAGCCGTATGCGTGCTTGGTCGGCTTGAAGCCCTACTCCGGACCCGAGTGGTGGTTCGACGTGGTCGAGCCCTATCGCGATTGGGTGCGGCGTCGCGCGGTCGTTCCGCTCGGGCCGATCGAGCGGAACCCGATCTTCCGCAGCTCGAGCTGGGACGAGAACTCGCTCTACCAAGGCGTCGTCTCGTACTTCCTGCAGCTCGTGCCCGCGCCGTATCCGGCGGGCCTCGGCGACGCGCATCTCGATGCGTCGGTGCGGCTCGCGGAGGACTACCACGCGGCGTTCCCCGCGACGCCGATGAACTGCCAATGGCAGTTCACGAGTGATCGGCCGATCCAGCCGACGACCGAGGCTTCGCCGCCGGTGTTCCCGACGCTGGGCGCATCGATCGATCGCGTGCACGCGAGCGTCCCGCGTTCGGCGGTCGCGTACTACAACCGCTTCGATCTCCCGGTCGATGAGCCGCCGCCGCAGATCCGTCCCGAGCGCCGCTTCGACTAC
>JAEUHW010000387.1 GCA_016793245.1 Planctomycetota bacterium | reverse complement strand
CGAAGTCCGTGCCGGTGGGCCGCTGCGTGATCACGCCGTTCTGATCGACGCCGAAGCCCACGAGCTCGGCAGCGTGCGCGGAGAGCGCGCTCAGCGCGGCCCCGCAGGCGAGGAGCAGCGATCGCGCTCGACGACGAAGATCGGGAGAAGGAAGGAGCGAGCGGGTCGCGATCCACGTCGTCGCGCTCGGGAAGGAGATAGGAAGCATGCGGGGCTCCGAAGCGAGCAGCAGAGAAGCTCGAGCAGCAGTCTGGAGGCTCGTGCCTGGTCTGGATAGGGTCGATCGCGGTCCTTCGAACGGTCAACGGCGCCGGGAGCTCGGGTCGACCCAGCCGTCCGTGCCCCGAGAGCGGTCCTTGACTCAGCCTTTGCGCGACGAGGCGGCGGTCCGGCCATGCTCTCCCGACCTCTCGCTCCCGGTGCTCCGCGCATGGCCCGTTCCTCCGTCACCCGCGCCGCATTCCTTCTGGCGCTCCTCGTCGCGTCTCTCGCGAGTGCCTGCGCGGAGCCCCCGGCGCCCGCGCCGGTTCGCGCGAGCGAAGCCGCGCCGTCCGCGGCGTTGCCTGTTCCCGCGCCGCTCGCGGGCTTCGAGCGCCTGCTCACGGGAGCGTGGCGCCAGACCGCCGCCAGCGGGACGAGCATGCTCCATACCTGGCGCTGGGGACCGGGGCAGCGCTCGCTGCGCGCGGCGACGACCGGGGAGAGCGCGTCCGGCGCTCCTTGGCGCGCGCTCACCTACCTCTATGTTCACCCGCGAGAGGGCGACGTGCGGACCTTCGGGCTGAGCTGCTATGCCGGCGGTGTCAGCGAAGGACGCTTCGAGATCGCGGGCGACGAAGCCGCGGGACGCTTCGAGCTCTTCCAGCAGGGGCAGCATCGGCGGATGGAGCTGCGCTGGCTCTTCACGGGCAGGGACCACTATCGCGAGACTCTGCTCGAGGAGACGAGCCCGGGCCGTGTGGAGGAGCTCACCTCGTGGGACCACCTGCGCGAGGCAGCGCCGTCGCCGCAGATCGCTTCGGCGGAGGATCTCGTCGCGCAGCCGTCCGCGCGTTGGAGCGCGATCCGCGCCTGGATCGGCAAGAGCTGGGGAGTCGAGAGCCGCGACGGCTCACTCGAGGGTTCCCGCGCCGAAGCGAAGCTGCGCTGGATCCCGCAGATCGATGCGCTGGAGCTCCAGGTGGCGCGCGTGGCTCCGGACGGCACCGCCGAGCGGCTCTGGGAGGTCGTGCTCTATCACCACCCAGGGCTCGAGGCGCTGCGCTGCTTCGCCTTATTCGCGAGCGGCGAGGTCGCGACGGGCGAGGTGCGGGTCCTCGAAGAGAACGAGGTCGAGCTCGAGCTCGAAGAAGAGACTTCGGCGCGGACGATCGCGCGTCGCGTTCGGATCCTGGGGGAGCAAGGCGGGGAGCTCCACCTCTCGCTCTCCGGCGCGGGCGAGGAACCGCCGCCGCCGTACACGCTGCGGGAGCAGTAAGAGCCTCCGCAGCGCTTCTCGCGGAAGATTGTAGAAACGCCGCGCTTTCCGCCACACGCCGCGCTTCCACCCGCGGGTCGAGGCGCGCACGGTCGCGGCGCAGGGCAGCCGTTCGTCAGCGCTGCTGTGCTCGAGAGCGAATCGCAAGCCATCCTCCGTGGGGAACGATGCTTGCTAGGGCCGTGATCTTGCCAGCCAACGCATTCTGCAAGCACGAGCGCTCCCGACCGTTGGTCGAGCGCCTCGAGCTCGAGGACACCCGCGTCGGGCTCGCCGAAGTGAGTTCGATCATGCGACACCCGCTCTCCAACGCACCGGCGACCGCGCTCCTCGCGGTCGCGTTCCTCGCCGCCTCCGCAGCTCCGCGACAGGATCCGAGGGAGCGCACGAGAACGCGTGCCGCGCGTCGAGCGGACGTCCGCAGCGGTTGATGCGCTTCTTCAGGAGCTACGCTTTGGTCTTCTGCGCCGTGGTCCTGCTGATCTTCGGTTCGCGAGCGATGCACGATGCACCGCCGGCGACTAGCAGCCAATCGCTCCAGACCATCTCCGCAACCAGCTTGCTGCTCGTGGGCGCCGCTGTGCTCTGCACCCTCTTCGGTGCGCACGGCCTCGCGAGCAAGCAAAGAGAACCCGAACCAGGAGTTCGAGCCATGAATCGAGACATCGCGAAAGGCAAGTGGACCCAGATGAAAGGGCTCGTGCGCACCCAATGGGGGAAGCTCACGGACGACGATCTGCAGAAGATGGAGGGCCGCGGCGAGGTGGCGATCGGCAGGCTCCAGGAGCGCTACGGGCACTCGCGCGAAGAAGCCGAGAAGGCTTGGACGGAGTTCGTCGGGCGCTGCGAGCGTGAGAGCTCTTAGATCCGTGCGCGCCGCGCGGCGATCAGCGATCCCCTGCGGCGGCGCTTGGTCTCGAGAGCGCGCTTCAGGCCCCTTTCGCCGCGTAGACCTGCAGACGCGCGTAGAGCGTCTTCAAGCTGATCTCGAGAGCCTGGGCTGCGGCGGCCTTGTTGCCTCCGCTGCGCTGCAAGGTCGCGTGGATCAGGATGCGCTCGGCCTCGGCGATGGTCATCCCCGCGTGGATGGGCAGGAGCTCCAGCGAGGCTTCAGCGCCATCGAGCGCGGCCCCGCTCTGCACGTTCACGACGCGCTCGGGCAGCTGGCGAACTTGCTCGCGGCCGCGCGCGCTCCGCGAGATAGGCTCGGCGATCGCCAGCCGCTCCGGCGCCGCAGCGCGGAGAGGTTCCGTCATCAGGAGATCCGAGGCTTCGATGCGGTCGCGGGACATGATGTAAGCGCGCCGCAAGGTGTTGCTGAGCTCGCGTACGTTGCCTGGCCAGCAATGGCCCTCGAGGGCCGCGAGCGCTCCGGCGCTGAGGCGTCGCGTGCTCCCGTGCTCGGCGTCGAGTCGATCGAGGAAGTGCTGCGCGAGCATGGGCAGATCCTCGAGGTGTTCGTAGAGCGCGGGCACTTGGAGGGGGAAGACGAGCAAGCGGTAGAGCAGGTCTGCTCGCAGCTTGCCGCCATCGACGGCGGTCGCGGGATCGCGATTCGTCGCCGCCAGCACGCGCACGTCGACGGCGATCTCCTCGTGTCCTCCGACGCGAGTCAGCCTGCCGGTCTCGAGCACGCGCAGGAGACGAACCTGCTGCTCGATCGGCATCTCGGTCACCTCGTCGAGGAAGAGCGTGCCTCCATCCGCCTGCTCGAAGAGCCCCTTCCTACGGCGATCCGCACCGGTGAACGAGCCCTTCTCGTGACCGAAGAGCTCGGACTCGATGAGCGCCGAGGAGATGGCACCGCAATTGACGGTGATGAACGGCTGGTGGCGACGCGTGCTCGCCCTCTGGATGGCCGCCGCGACCAGCTCCTTCCCGGTGCCGGAAGGCCCGATGATCAGCACGGTCTCCTGGGTCGGCGCCACGCGCTCGATGCACGCGTACAAGTGCTGCATCTGCGGCGATCGACCGATCAGCCCATCGAAGCGCTCGAGATCCAGGAACGGTCGGCGCTCCTCGGGCTCCGCGGCGCTCGTACGAGCGTGCTGACGCCAGCGGTCGAGGATGCTCGCGAGCCGCGTCAGTTGGATCGGCTTCGGTCGGCAGTCGAGCGAACCGCGTCGCAGCGCCTCGAGCGCCACCTCGACGGCCGACTCACCGGAGGTCATCGCGAGCTGCGTCGAGATGGCCTCGGGCTCGAGCAGCCGCGACGCAGCTGTGGCACCCTTCCCTGGCGCGTCGAGCCGCACGATGTGCACCGGGCTCGCTCGCCGCGAAAGGCGCAGGCTGCCGATCTTCGAGAGGCTGGCAGCGGCCGCTCTCGGGCCGAGCACATGCCGCGGCGGAGCCGAAGCCTCCTCCGCGTCGGCGCTCAGCGCGAGACCGGCGGAATCGTCCTCTAGCGAAGTCATGGCTGCACCTGCGCCTGACCGAGTTCCGCTCTGTGCGGCCGTACTTCTTGCGACATCCTTCCTCCTCAGCCGAGACGCGCTCGTGCGCCGTCTCCGCTCATGCACCAACGCGGCGGCCCCTGCGAACGCGGGCCGTGTGGGACTCAGCCTACTCGGCCCGCGGTTCTGCGCATGAAGCGGAGGATATCCGAAGCAAGCGACCATCGTTCGAACGAGGTCCGCGGCGATGGCGCATGAGCGATATTTCATCGCGGCGCCTCACCTCCTGCGCTAAGAGGTGGTGGAGCGTCGATTCGTGAAGAGCGAGATGAGGAAGAGCACGGCGAAGAGCAGGAAGAGGACCTTCGCGATCCAGGCGGACGTACCGGCGATACCGGCGAAGCCGAGCACACCGGCCACGAGGGCGACGACCAAGAACAGAATGGACCAAGAGAGCATGGAGACCTCCAAGAGCGCAGGGATCCATCGGCCGAGTGCCGCTGATCCGCGATGGCTCGTGATGCTGGTGCAAGTCTCGTTCCGCGGCGTAAGACCATCGCGGCGCTCCGATCCGGACCCGCGGCGGTCGTGCGTTCGCGGCGAGGGGTCTCTCGGCGGGATCGGTCGGTCCGCGCCTCAGCCAGCACGAGCGGTAGCCGCCGATGCGCCGCGCGCAGACATCGTCACGCCCGGCACGCTGATTGCATGTTAGCGAATCAGATTCCCTTCACGACTTCTTCAGCCATCTCGGATCCCATGAACAAGATCATCGGTCTCGCCATTCTCGCGGCAGGCATTCTGCTCGCCATCCTCGGCTTCCAGGCGAGCGAGTCGTTCGCCTCCGACTTCAGCAACTTCTTCACCGGAAGCCCCACCGACCGCTCGATCTGGTTGATGATCGGCGGCATCGTGCTCCTCGCGATCGGAGGCGGCGTGCTGCTCTACTCGCCGAAACGCGCCTGAGTCGCGGGAGCCACTGGAGGTGGCTCGCGCGCTCGTGATAGCCAAACGCTGCTCTGAATGGCGGGGGGACCCCGAGGGGACCCGCGCTTTCGGAACGGCTCGAGCTCGTGCGAAGGCTGGGTCGGACTGCTGGCCTTCCGCTTGCTCGCCGGCCGTGGCGGCGATCGCGTTCTCGGCACCTGCGCCTTCCGTGGTCGAATCCACTCGGGAGGGGCACACCGATCGAGAGAGATCGGTCTGCCTGGCAAGGCGCGTCGACGAAGGTGTATTCAGGATCCAGCGAGGAGCCGCAACGCCGCCAGTGAAGTCGAGCTTCGAGTGATATGGCAGCCTATGTGTGAATCAGACCACGAGGAGCGGTAGCGGAGCAGCCTCGAGAGTCTCTTGGCTTCTTTCATTGCGTTCTCTCACGCGACGCCAGGCGCATCGGCGCCCGCAACCGTGGGCGTGGAGACGGAGCCTGTGGAGCTCGCGGACGGCGGGAGGCCCATCACGACCTGTATGCGATGGATGCCGCCGTCGTCGACCAGCGTGACGATCGCCGGCGATGAGGGACGCTCGACGCCGTCGAGGAGCAAGCGGGCGACGCCCTTCGAGATCCGATCCGGGTTCTCGACGGAGATCCGGTAGAGCGTCGCATGCCAGCGGAACGCGATCTCGAAGCCAGGCCAAGCCGCTGGAATGCAGGGATCGATGCGCAAGGTCGCGGCGCTGAGCCGGAAGCCGAGGATCCACTCGAGCGCCGCTCGATACATCCATCCCGCCGAGCCGGTGTACCACGTCCAGCCTCCACGCCCGACGTGCGGCGCTACGGAGTAGATGTCCGCGCAGGCGACGTAGGGCTCGACGCGGTAGCGCTCCGCTCGATCCATGGTGCTCGACCGGCGGATGGGATTCGCCATGCCGAAGACCTCCATCGCCTTCTCTCCGTCGCCGAGCTCCGCGAACGCGATCACCGCCCAGAGCGCGGCATGCGTGTACTGGCCGCCGTTCTCGCGGATTCCCGGCGGATAGCCGCGGATGTAGCCGGGGTCCTGCGGACCATCGTCGAAGGGCGGGGTGAAGAGCAGCGCCAACTGCTCTGCGGGGAGAATCAGTCGTTCGTGGAGCGACGCCATGGCCAGGCGCGCTCGCTCCGGATCGCCGGCTGCCGAGATCACGGCCCAGCTCTGCGCGATCGAATCGATCTGGCACTCGGTGCTCGTCGCCGAGCCGAGCAGCGATCCGTCGTCGTAGCTGCCGCGTCGATACCACGCGCCGTCCCACGCCACGCGGTCGAGCGCGGCGCGCAGCGCCTCCCGATGCGCGCGCCAGCGCTCCGCGCGATCGAGCTCTCCGCGCTCCTCGGCGAGCGGCGCGAAGGACTGCAGCGTGGCGCAGAGGAACCACGCCATCCACGTGCTCTCGCCGCGCCCTTCGATGCCGACGCGGTTCATGCCGTCGTTCCAGTCCCCGCTGCCGAAGAGCGGGAGCCCGTTCGCGCCGACACTGAGGCTGGCGTCGAGCGCGCGCGCGCAGTGTTCGAACAGCGACGCACGCTCCGCGCCGATCGAGGGCGTGAAGAAATCCTCGTGTACGCCCTCGCGCAAGTGCGGCCCTTCGAGGAACGGGATCGCCTCGTCGAGGAGCGCGGCGTCGCCCGTGGTGTGGAGGTAGTGCGCGGTCGCGTACGGTAGCCACACGCCGTCATCGACGTGGCGCGTGCGCACGCCGGCTCCGGAGTTCGGGAGCCACCAATGTTGGACATCGCCCTCGACGAATTGGCGCGAGGCCGCGCGCAGCAGATGGCCCCGCGTCAGGCTCGGGTACGCGAGGACCAGCGCCATGGCATCCTGCAGCTGATCTCGGAAGCCGTAGGCGCCGCTCGCTTGATAGAAGCCCGCGCGAGCCCAAGACCGGCACGCGAGGGTCTGGTACAGCAGCCAGCGATTGAGCAGCAGATCGATCGAGCGATCCGGCGTTCGTACCTGGACCGTCTCGAGGAGGCGGCTCCAGTGCGTGCGCACCGCTTGGAGCACCGCGTCGAGATCCGCCGCGCGATAGCGCGAGATCAAGCTCAGCGCCGCCGCGCGATGCTCCGCCTCTCCGACGAAGAGCACGACTTCGGTCGTCGAGAACGGGGCGAGCCAGATCTCGGTCTGCAGCGCCGCGCAAGGATCGAGGCCCGCTCCGCTCCGCCGTGCGAGGGCGCCGCCGATCGCGAGGCTCGCCGGGCGGGCGGCCGTCCCGTTGCGGCCGAGGAACTCCGTTCGATCGCAGGTCCAGCTCGTCTGTCGCCCTCCGAGGTCCGCGAAGGCGATCCTCTCGCCGAACTCCACGCGCCAGGAGTTGCGCGCGAGGATCGCGTGCGTCGTCGGATCGACCTCGGTCACGACGTGCGGAGCCGAGGCGCCGCGGGATCTGCCGAGCACCCACTCCACGTAGGCCGTCACCGCGAGCTGACGGCGCGAGGAGGAGAGGTTGCGTATCCGCAGCCGGGCGATCTTGATCGAGTCCTCGAGGGGGACGTACTGCGTGAGCTCGAGCGCGATGCCGTGAGCCACGTGCTCGAAGCGGCTGTAGCCCTGGCCGTGCCACGCGACGTAGCGCAGAGCGGGGTCTCGGATCGGCAGCGCGGTCGGGCACCACAACGCGCCGCTCTCCAGGTCGCGCACGTAGAAGCACTCGCCGAGCGGATCGAGGACCGCATCGTTCGACCAGCTCGTGATCTGGTTTTCGCGGCTGTTCTGCGACCAGGTATAGCCTCCGCCTTCGGCCGAGACCTGGAAGCCGAAGCGCGCGTTGCAGACCACGTTGATCCACGGCGCCGGCGTGACGGCGCCCCTCTCGAGCGTCGTGCGGTATTCGCGCCCCTCGTCGACGAAGCCGCCCCAGCCATTGGAGAACTCCGCGGACGGCGTCGAGGGGGCTCGCTCCGCGCTCTCGCCGCGCACCGGCTCCGCGTACTTCCGCGCGGAGGGGAGCGCGGGGCTCACGGGCATGCGGCGCACCTGCTCCGCGAGGCTGCCCCGACGTCCGAAGACCACCGCGCGTGCGACGCTCTGCAGCGCCAGCAACGCCTCCTGCGTGAGGACGTCCTCGTGCAGCGTGAAGACCGCGCCGCGCTTGCGTCGGCCGCCGCCGCCGTTCGCCAGCGGAGGATGCGCGCGCAGGGCCATGTCGAGCGAGGTCTGCAGGTCTTGCGCGTACGAGGGGATCCTCTCGTTCAGGATGACCAGATCGACGTCGAGCTGCTTCTGGCGCCAGTAGCTGTGCGCCCTCAGGAGCTGCCGGACGATCTCCAGGTCTTCCACGTCGTCGATGCAGACCAGGACGATCGGAAGGTCGCCCGAGATTCCATGAGCCCAGAGCGCTCGCGGACCTGCGGTGCTCCGCTTCATCGTGTCGCTCGCCGGACGCAAGCTGGGATCCGAGTACAGCACCCGGTTCGCCAGGCGCTGGAAGAGATGCGCTTCGACGGTGCCGATGCCGCGGTGCTGGAGCTGCACCTGCGCTTGGGTCCAGGCGAGCGTGCTGGTGCGCTCGAACGCGCCCGGGTGGCGATGTTGCTGGACGAGATTCAGCACCTCCGTTCGAGAAGGCGCGACCACGGTCCAGAAGGCGATGCGTGCGACCGCTCCGGGTGGAATTCGCAGGCGATGACGCAGGCTGAAGACGGCGTCGAGCACGGCGCCCGTCGTGTTGGACAGCGAGCGCTCGGGCATCATCGCGAGCGGCGCTCGCAAGCTGCGCCCACGCCCGATGAAGCGCGCTCGATCGGTCTCGTGCTCCGGCGCGCCGAGCACCTCGCCTTCGATGACGGCGATGTGGGCGGCCCAGGTCGTCGGCTCCTCGGGCTTCCGCTTCCGCCGCGTCGCGAGGAGGGCCGCGGAGGCCTCCACGTACTCCGTCTGCACGAAGAGCTTCGAGAACGCCGGGTGCGCCGCATCGGCATCGGCCGCGCCGAGCACGAGCTCGGCATAGGAGGTGACCTCGAGCTCGCGCACTCGAGTTCCCAGGTTGTGCAGGGAGATCCGTCTCACCTCTGCATCGTCCTCGGCCGAGACGAGCACCTCCAGCTTGGTGACGATCGAGCCGTCGCGGCGGGAGATCTCCGCGCGCTCCTCGGAGAAGGCCACTTCGTATTCGTTGGGCTCCGCGCACGTGGGCTGGAACCCCGCCGACCACGTCGCGCCGCCCGCTCGGTCGCGCACGTAGAAGAAGGAGCCCCACTCGTCGCAGGTCACGTCTTCCTGCCAACGCGTGACGGCGAGCTCCGCGCGGCGACTGTACCCGGACCCGGCGGAGCTAAGCATGACCGCGTAGCTCCCGTTCGAGAGGAGGTGCGTACGCGGGATCGGATGGTGCGGGCTGTGGAAGCGGCGCAACGCCGGGGGCAGCACGTCGCGCGGCATCGCATCGGGCTCGATGCCTTCGTCGGGCAGACGCTCCGGCGCGGCGCCGCGAGGTACACGCTCTTGCAGGAGGAGCTCGGTCGCCATGACGGCGGGATCGGAATGGAAGCGCGTGCGCATCGCTCCGCCGTGCAGCACGTTGCCGAGCGCCACGATCGTCATGCCCTGATGGTGCGCCATGTAAGCGCGCACGATGGCCACGCTCGCCTCCGGCGGACGACGGCTCGGGGTGTAGTCGAGGGCCTCGTAGTAGCCATGGCGTCCGTAGGCTCCCTCGGCGGCGAGGTGGGCGAAGTTCTGCACGCTGGCGAGAGGGTCGATCATCGCCGCCAGCGCCGTCGCATAAGGCGCGATCACGAGGTCCTCGGCGAGCCCGCGTTTCAGGCCGAGACCCGGGACGCCGAAGCTCGAGTACTGATACGTCAGCTCGAGGTTCCGCACGTGATAGGCGGACTCCGAGATGCCCCAAGGCGTGCCCGTCTCCGCGCCGAACGCGATCTGCCGCCGCACGACGAGGCGGCAGGTCCGCTCGAGCAGGCTGCCGATGGGCGCGCGCATGACGAGACCGGGCATCAGATACTCGAACATCGATCCGGACCACGAGGCGAGCACGGCGCCTTCGCGAAGGAGCGCTTGCCGGCGGCCGAGCAGGAACCAGTGCTTCGCCGTTGCATCGCCCTTCGCGATGGCGACGAAGCTCGCGACGCGCGCTTCCGAGGCGAGCAAGTCGTAGAAGCTGCGGTCGAGCTGACTCTCCGCCACGCGATAACCGATCGAGAAGAGCTGGCGCAGCGGATCGAAGAGGAAGCGGAAGTCCATCGCTTCGACCCGCTCCGCGATCGCGGCTTCGAGTCTCGTCAATCGCCGAACGAGCGATCCCGCAGCTCGACCGGCGCCCTCGAGCGCCGCGCGGAGCTCGGCGTCGCGATCGCTCGCTACGCCGAGCGCGCGCCCCGCGGACGCGAGCAGCTCGGGCAGCTCGTCCACGCTCACCAAGGCCCCGCGGGCGGCGGACCCAGGAGAGTCCGCCTGCGATCCATCACCCTGGCTCGCGATCTCCCTCGCTCGGACCCACGGCCGCAGCAGCTCGAGATCGCGCCGATGCGAATGCGCGCACCCGACGAGCGCCGCCACCCAGGTCTCGACCTCGTGCATCGCGGCGCTCGCGCCGTTCGTCTGCCGAGCGGTCAGCGTTCCGATCGTCGATGCCAGCGCATCGACGCGTTCGACGATCGCGTCCCACGCCGCGATGCTCGCCGCCGCGGTCTCGACCGGGACCTCGAGCGTGGAGGCGATGCTCTTCAAGCGCTCGCGCAGCTCGAAGCGCGCAGGCTCGTCGAACGGCGCCTCGATCTCGATCGCGTGGAGCGCGGCCTGGAGCAGCCTGAGAGCGTCTCGCAGACCGGCATGGCGCGCCGACTTGGAGATGGCATCGCCGCGGAAGCCGCGACACGCGGCGCGCAGCACGATCAGATGCGCGGCGAGGTTGCCGCTGTCCACGCTGGAGACGTAGCGCGGCTCGAGGGGTCGCAGATCGCGCGTGTCGTACCAGTTGTAGAGATGCCCCCGATGGCACTCCATGCGGCCGAGCGTCGCCCAGGTGGCCTCGATCCGCTCCAAGGCCTCTTCCGTCCCGATCCAGCCGAAGTCGCGCGCCGACACCACCGTCAGGAGATAGAGGCCGATGTTGGTCGGCGAGGTGCGATGGGCGAGGACCGGCTCCGGGTCCACTTGTAGATTGTCGGGCGGCAGCATGTGGTCGGCCGCGCTGACGTGGCGTTCGAAGTAGGTCCACGTGCGCCGCGCGATCTCCCGCAATCCCTGCGCTTCCGCTGCGTCGAGCGCCGAGGTTCCCGGTTCGCCGGGTCGGCGGCTCGCTTGCTCCGTCAGGATCGGCGCGAACATCCAGAGCGCGAGGAACGGCAGCGCGACGCTCCACGCGGGATCGTCCGACGCGGCGAGGACGAGCAACGCAGCGCTCGCCAGACCGATGCCGCCCGCCATGTGTCGATAGCTGCCGAGCCAACCGAGCTCGCGGCGCGACGCAGCTCTCGCTGCCGTCAGCCACTCGAGCATGTGGCGGCGCCTGATGAAGAGGCGGAACAGCGTCCGCACGATCGCATCGGCCATGAGCCACGCCTGATGCGCGAGCACCGCGATGCCGAAGAGGATCTGCAGCAGGGCGGAGCCGAGGTCGGCGCCGCCGTCGAGCAGCAGCCGGCGCACGCCGCAGCCGAGAGCCCTCGAGCGGAGGCTTGCCCAGACGGAGAGCAGGCACGGCAGCGCGATGGCGCCCACGACGAGCCCGCTCGTCGCGAGCGCCGCCCGATCTCCGTTGGCCCAGCCCAGGGTCAAGGCCGCATAGCACGCGGGTGCCATCGCGGAGCGCCGCAGGTTGTCGAGCATCTTCCAACGTCCGATCAGCGAGATCGTCCGTCGCCCTGGTTCGCCGCTCGCGTCGCGTCCGCGCCCGAGAACCCAAGGCAGGAGCTGCCAATCTCCACGCGCCCAGCGATGGGATCTCGCCGCCGCGACGTCGTAGCGGTTCGGGAACTCCTCGACGAGCTCTACATCCGAAGCCAGCCCGGCGCGCGCGAAGATGCCCTCCAGGAGATCGTGGCTGAGGACCGTGCTCTCCGGTACCCGCAGCGCCATCGCGCCTTCGAATGCGTCGACATCGTAGATGCCCTTCCCCGTATAGGACCCTTCGCCGAGGAGGTCCTGGTAGACGTCGGAGACGGCGAACGCATAGGGATCGATGCCGCAGGGGCCGGAGAACGAGCGCTGATACCAGGAACCTGCACCCGCTTCGGGCAACGCAGGCGTGATGCGAGGCTGCAAGATCGCGTAGCCCTCGACGACCCTGCCGCTCCAGCGATCGAGACTGGGGCGATTCAGCGGATGGGCCATCTTCCCGACGAGGCGTCGCGCCGCGCCGCGAGGGAGTCGCGTGTCCGCGTCGAGGGTGAGCACGAAACGCACTGTGGAGACGAGGGGAACCGCGCGGCCCGCGATCGCGACGATCGTGGTGTCCTCGGCGCCGCGCAACCAGCGATTGAGCTCGTGCAGCTTGCCGCGCTTGCGCTCCCAACCCATCCAATGCCCTTCGACGGCGCTCCAGATGCGCCGGCGATGCAGCAGCAGGAAGCGATCGCCACCCGGGGCCGGTCCGTGCTGGCGATTCAATCGGGCGATCCCCTCCGCGGCGGCTGCCAGGAGAGCGTCGTCCTCCGCCGCGTGCTCGGCCTCCGCGTCGCTCCAATCGGAGAGGAGCGCGAACTGCAGATCGTCCTGCGGGCACGCGAGATAGTGAACCTCGAGGCGCTCCAACTGCTCGTCGACCTGCGGCAGGGAGGTGAGCATGCTCGGCACCACGACGAGGGTTCGCAGCTCGGCCGGCACGCCGTCGCGGAGCTCCAAGCCAGGCAAGAGCTGAGGGCCGTGATGCTTCGCGACCCGTCGGTTGGCCCACGCGACCGCGATCTCCGAGGCCGGGAGGAGCCCGAGCAGAGCGATGCCGAGCAAGAGCATCGCGCTCACGCCGCTTCCCGCCGTGGCGAAGAGCAGCGCTCCGAGACAGAGCCCGGTCAGGAGGAGCACGCACCCCAGATAGCCGAAGATGCCCATGGCTCGTCGAAGACGCAGGAGGCGTGCGCGGAGCGGGACGCGATAGCCCATCTCGATCTCGAAGCGCTCTCGTCCCTTGGCGATCAGGTAATAGCCGAGCTCCGAGCGCCGAGCACGTGAAGCCTGATCGTCGCTCGGGAGGTCGTGAGCGGAGTCCTGCGCGGACTCGGAGCGCGCGCGGTTGGCGGCCTGCAGGGCCAGCTCGGCGACCTCGAGCTCGGTGCGTGCCGATCGTCTCGCGAGCTCTTCGATCGCATGCCGATAGCGGTCGCGCGTCGCGAGGTCGAAGGTGCCGAAGGCGCTGTGCTCCCGCAGCCGCGCGTCCACACCGCTTACCGACTCGAAGAACTCCACCCAGTCCACTTCGGCGCTGAGGCGCATGCTCGCGATCACGTTGCGAACGGTCAGGTTCATCGAGACCTGCCGGCGGTGCTCCTCGTGGACGACCTCCTCCGCGGTCATGCTGCGCTCCGCGAGCCGTCGATCCAGCCAGCGCAGCCCAGGGGTGGCGAGCGGGTCGTGATCGCGCAGGCGGTGGAGGATCTGCACGGCGTAGGCCATGGCGATCGGCGCGCCGCCGAGGTCGGAGGCGAGACCGTCGGGATCCACCGCGTCTCGCAGGAATCCATCGGCCAGCTCGTCCGCGCGTTGCCGAGCGGTGCGCCGCTGGATGATCCCGTCGCTCGAGCGGCGCAGGTTCTCCAGCAGCACGATGCGCAAGGTGATGGGCACGGCCCACAGCTCGCCGATGGTGAGCATCTCGACGCGCTGATACTCGAGCACGAAGCGCTGCAAGGTCTGAACGTCGAGCAGGCTGTCCGAGTGCGCGACGTACTCCCACACCAGCTCGAAGATGCGCGGATAGCCGCGGAGGTCTCCGCCGGCCAGCTTCGGCAGCTCTTGATAGTAGGAAGGCGGGAGCCCCTCGTGGATCTCGCGGATCTGCTGCTCCGCGACGTGGAAGTTGTCGACCAACCACTCCGCCGCCGGCGTGATCGCGCGCTCCTCCCGGATCGCTCGCGCCATCGTTCGATACGCGCGCAAGAGAACGCGCTGATTGTCGCGCAGGCGCCGCAGCATCATGCGTCCCCGCGATCGTTTGCGGCCCGCTTCGACGCGCTGCGCCGCGGCGAGGATCGCCGCGTGAGCCTCGAGGCGCTCGCCGCGATAGAGCTCGTAGCGAATCGGCTCTTCGGGGTCCGTGTGATCCGGCGTCCTGCGCCACTTCGCGACCAGCTCGAGGAGGCGCTTCATCGTGCGCGCGCCGCGCTCGCGGAAAGCCGCCACTTCTCGAGGGCCACGGACGAGATGACACTCGACGTGACGATCCTCGAGCGACCTCTGGAGGTGCAGCCTCGAAGCTGAAGGGAAGGATGCAGGGAACGCAGAACCGCTTCGAACATGCGCTGTTGTTGCCTCCGAGTAGAGGGCCACTCATGCGCGGGCTCGCGAGGAACGGAGTCGTCGATCCACCCGTCACGACACGAAGCTGCGCTCCGCACCTGAAATCGGGATGAAGCAATTCTAAGGAGCGCCTCACGTTCGCTCGGCGCACCTCTGCGGGTCCCAGCAGACGACCATCGATGTCATGAGCGGCGACCTACGCGAGTAGGGGACCCTCTGTGCCTGGCAACCGAACGCGCCACACCGGAGGGACTCGATTCGCGTCTAGGATGCGGAGGTTGCCGCGGCTATGGTCTGAGGACTGTCGAGGAGGCAGATTCATGCGCGTGTTGGTCGTCGAGGACAACGAGAAGCTCGCGCGCTCTATCAAGAGCAGCCTCGAGCAGTCCGGCTATAGCGTCGATCACGCGGAGACCGCGGAGGACGGAGAGCGCTTGGCGACGCTCGAGCACTTCGACCTGATCGTGCTCGACGTGATGCTGCCCGATCGGGATGGCATCGAGCTCTGTCGCCATCTGCGAAGGCGTCGCGTCGCGACACCGATCTTGATGCTCACAGTGCTGGGCTCCGTGGAGGACAAGGTGCGCGGATTGGATGCGGGGGCGGACGATTACTTGACCAAGCCGTTCCTGCTGGACGAGCTCCTCGCGCGCTTGCGGAGCTTGCTTCGCCGCTCCCAGTCCATCGAGGGCGCGGTGCTGCGCTCGGGCGATCTCGAGATGAAGCTCCACGAGCACCGGGTCTCGAGAGCGGGCAAACCCGTCAAGCTCTCGGCGAAGGAGTTCGCGCTGCTCGAGTTCATGATGCGGAATCCCGGGCGCCTGCTGACGCGCGCGATGATCAGCGAGAGCGTCTGGGACATGAACTACGAGTCCAGCAGCAACGTCATCGAGGTCTACATCTGCGCGCTGCGGCGCAAGATCGATAGAGATCCGGCGAACTCCTGCATCGAGACCGTGATCGGCTGCGGTTATCGCTTCAACGACCGACCGCTCTCCGAGAAGCAGCAGCAGGGGCTGGAGCAGGGCGCGTGAAACCGCTGCGCCCCATCGCGTCGCTGCTCGCGCTCGCCTCCGGAGCGGTGGGGATCTGCCTGGTCGTCGCCGTGTCCGCGACGCGCGAGTCGTCCGCGGCGACCCTGATCCTCCTCGCCATCGCCGTGGGGATGTTGCTCGCCTTTCTCGCGACAGGTGGCCTGCTCCTCTTCCCTGGCCACGCGGCGTTGGTCGAGGCGGCCACCACCAACAGCGCGCTCCAAGTCAAAGTCGATGGTCTGCGCAAGCGTCTCGAAGATCTCTCGAGCTCCCAAGCCCGTTTCGTCGGAAACGTGGCGCATGAGCTGAAGACCCCCTTGGCGACCATGCTGAGCCATGCGGACGAGCTGCAGGCGCGCGGGGAGGATCCCGACGCCGTGCGCCTGCAGACGAAGGCCATCATGCTGGATATCCAGCACCTCTCCGACCTCGTCGATAGCTTCTTGCGCCTCGCGCGCCCCTTCGCCCACGAAGATCGAAGTCACCACTCGCCCGTCTTCTTCCACGACTGCGTCACCGAGGCCGTGCGGCGCTCGGGGTCGTTCGCGCGCACGAACGCCGTCACATTCGAGGTCTCCCTGGCGGAGGTGGAGCCGCTGGAGTGCGCCGTCCTCATCTCGGGCGATGGCGTTCTCGTGGAAGCGATGATCGAGAACCTGCTGCGCAACGCCGTGCGCTTCTCTCCCCGCGGCGGGCGCATCGAGCTTCGCGTCGCAGCCGAAGGCGATGCGGTTTCGCTCACGGTGCGCGATCACGGCTTCGGCATGGCTCCGGAGCGCCTGGATGCGGCCTTCGACTGGTTCTTCCAGGATCAACCCGCGGCCATGACGCCCTCGGGCCACGGCTTCGGGCTCGCGATCGTGAAGCGCATCGCGGAGCACCATGGCGGCACGATCGTGCTGCGCAATCATCCGCAGGGTGGGTGCGAGTTCCTGGTGCGGCTGCCGCGCCTGCGGGAGGAAGAGTCCGACGCGCTGAGCGAGTCGCACCTCGAGGGACTGCGTGTGCTCGATGGCGTGCCGAGCTGAGCGCTCTCCGAACTTCGATCCATTCGCAGCGGAGCTAGCAGCCTGTTGAAAAAGTCATTCGGACTGGGGAACGCGCCTCGGTCGCCTCGACTTCGTTGCCGAAACCTAGCTGAAACACCCGCTTCAGCGCCGGTTCCTGCGCCTCGGCGAGACGCCCGATGCATCGTTCCCAGCCTCGAAGCACTTTTTCAACAGGCTGCCAGCTGCGCCCTCTCAGCGCAGGAGCTCGACGCGCGCGAGGAGTCGATCTTCGCCGGCGTGCGAGAAGACGAAGCGCGCCGTCTCGCGAGAGCTCATCTGGTTGAAGTTGATGAGCACTCCGGCGCGGCGGATCGGCACCGCTTCCGGCACGTGCAGCTCGAGCACGCGGTCCCCGGAGCTCACGGTCAGCTCGCGCGACCGCGTGTCGATGGCCGAGAGGCGCCCTTCGAGCGCACTCTCGCCCTTGCCGAGCTCGCGGGCCATGGCGCGCACGGCCGCGGCGCTGCCGACCGAGAGGCCATCGACGCGATCCAGGGCCTTCTGGCGGTCCGCTTCGAGCTTGTCGGCATCGATGTTCAGCTCCACGCCGGGGCCGCGCTCATCTTGGGTCACGGAGCCACTGACCCATCCGCGCACATAGCCGATGCCGAGGATGATCAGGATGATGATGCCGAGGATGCCGATGGCTTTCATGGGAGCGACTCCGGAGGAGAGAGAATCTGGAGGATCATGGAGTTGATGGGGGGACGCGACGTCCGCCGCGCGCGGCAGGGGCCGCCGCGCCGGAGCTAGAGGTTGGTGGGGATGCGCCCCAGCAACACGAGGATCAGGACGACGACGAGCAGCGCGCCGAGGAGCCCGCTCGGGGCATAACCCCAGTCCTTCGAGTGAGACCATCTCGGCGCGACGCCGAGGACCAGTAGCACCAGCACGATCAGCAGGATGATTCCCATGCGATCTCCTCTCCTGCGTTCGCTCCCTTGCGGGGCGCTGCGGGAGCTTGTTGTTCCTCCGTGCCGCAGGCCGCGAACGCGAAGTGCGAGGCGGCGGTTCCGGCAGAGGCGAATCTCTCGTTCTCTATTCGAAGTGACTTAGAGGCGCCTGAGTGCCGGATGAAGGAGCGCATATCTCGGGGTGGCGAGGCGACTCCATGGGAGCGCTCGGCGCTTCGGGTCGCTCGTCCCTACCCGGCGCCCCGAATTCGAGAGCGGAGCCGCAGTGCGTGTCTCGACGAGGCACAGGATCCGGCCGCGATGGCAGAGCTGCAGACGTGCGCCGTTGACGATCACGCCACCGAAGGAAGCGCGCTCGTTCCCTTGTTCCACTTCGCGATCTGCTGCGGGCGCTCAGCGCGATCTCAGGAGGCCTTCAGTGGCGTTTCACGTGCAAGTGCGAGAAGGATCGTTCGGCTCCTCGTGCGCTCGAGGAGTGCGGCTCCTGCCGGATCGGCGGGACGTGCACGCTCGAACGCCGCACGACGAAAGGATGCCAGCGCGCGTTTCGATGGTGAGCTTCGCTCCGCTGTCGAGCCGCCCGCCTCCCAACCATGACCAAGGTCAGCACCATGCGACACACTCTCCTCCTCTCCCTCTTCTCCGGCTGCGCGGCCAGCTTGCTGCCCGCCCAGACGCCGACACCGAAGGCCGACGCGCCGGCGGTCTCCGCGGGATCTCATATGCGCGGGAAGCCCCGCTGCAAGGCCAGCGAGCTCATCGGCCTCGCCATCACGAACTCGAAGAACGAGAGCTTGGGCGAGGTCCTGGATATCGTTCTCGATGGCGGCAACGCGAAGATCGCCTACGCCGTGGTCACCTTCGGAGGCTTCCTCGGCATGGGCGAGAAGTACTTCGCGATCCCGTGGCGCCTGCTGGAGATCGAGCAGCGCAGCAGCGAGGATCCGCCGCGCGCGACTCTCGGCCTCGATCGCGAGACGCTGAAGTCCGCGCCCGGCTTCGATCACGCCCAATGGCCGGACATGGCCAACCCGACCTGGTCCGCGCAGGTGGATGAATACTACCACTCGCGCAACGAGAATCCCCGCACGGGTGGGGCCTCCGAGCCGAAGGGCAGCGGAGCGGACGGCGAGAAGGGCGTCGATCGCGAGCCTTCCAGCAAGGGCTTCGTCCATCGCAAGCTGAGCAAGCTGATCGGGATGAACGTCGTCGATCTCCAGAACGTGGAGCTCGCCGATGTCGAAGACCTCGTCGTCGATACCAAGACCGCGACGGTCGAGGGTGTGCTCGTCAGCTTCGGCGGGATCCTCGGGTTCAACGAGAAGGTCGCTCTCCTGCCCTTCAAGAGCCTGACCCTCGATGCGGACCGGGACACGATGGTCCTGCCTTGCAGCGCGGACAACCTGGCGCTGATGGCGCTCGCGGGCGGGACTTGGCCGAGGTTGGACAACGACGAATGGCTCACCAAGGGGCGCAACCTCTGCGCGAAGGCTCGCGATGAGCACGAGGCCAAGTTCGGCAAGCCCGTCGCGGTCGAGGCCTCGGCTAGCAAGTCGGGCGCTTGCCCCGACCTCTACGACATCTCGAAGGTCGAGACGGTGCAGGGCGTGATCCGGACGGTCGGAACGGTGGAAGTCGGCACGGCGAACCAAGAGCGCGTCCGCCTGCGGATCCGCACCGACGAAGGTCGAGAAGTGATCGTCTATGCGGCGCCGGCGAGCTTCGCCGAGCAGACCGCGCTCGGGCTCTTCCCGGGCAAGCGGGTCGAGGTCACGGGCTCCCCTTGCCAGGACGGCACCCAACGCGTCCTCGTCGCGGGTTCCCTGAAGGTCGACAAGCACGTCGCGACGCTTCGGGATGCCGAAGGTAACGCGACCTGGGCGAAGAGCTGAGCTCGTCGTGATGCCTGCGGTATCAGGAGCTCGTTGCCGTGAGGGCAACGGGCTCTCGGCTCCTCGGCGAGGAGCCTGACCGCCGGTCGAGAAGCTCACTCGGGCTGGAGAATACGCTTCGGACGTCCCGTCCCCGTTGCTGGAACCTGGCGAAGCACCTGCTTCCGCGCCGGGACCTGCAGCTCGGGGGAGTGGACCGCCGCAGCGTTCTCGACCCGAGTGAGCTTCTCGCGTTCGTATCCCGCCGGCGGCGTTGCGGGGACCCCGAGGCTGTGCCAGATTCGGCAGCGGCGCTGATCACGCGCTGGGCCCGCAGCGGCTCCCTCCTCCCCCCTCCGCTCGGTCCGGTCCGGCCCGGGCTTCCCGATGTCGCAGATCTCCCCGCTGCGATGCGCGGCCCGCGTATCGACTGCTTCACGCTGGATAGCGCTCGGCTGTGCGCTCGCATGGCTCGCGGTCCCTTCCACCTCCGGCCAAGAGCCGACCGCGTCGGGTCGAGAGCCGGCGCGCTCCTCGCGCCGCGAGCTCTGGGCGCTGCGCGCGCTCGAGCGTCCCGCGGTTCCCGCCGTGAGCGACGTTGCCTGGGTGCGACATCCGCTCGACGCCTTCGTGCTCGCGCGCCTCGAGCAGGAGGGCTTGCGTCCGTCGCCCGAGGCCGATCGCGCGACGCTGCTGCGGCGCGCTTCGCTCGATCTGCTCGGCTTGCCGCCGACGCCGGAGGAGCTCGACGCCTTCCTCGCGGATCGCGCCGACGGAGCCTATGAACGCGCCGTGGATCGCTTGTTCGCGTCCCCTCACTACGGGGAGCGGATGGCGCAGCACTGGCTCGATCTCGCGCGCTACACCGACACCAACGGCTACGACGTGGATGCGACGCGCGACATGTGGCCTTGGCGCGACTGGGTGGTTGGCGCGTTGAACCGCGATCTGCCTTTCGATCAGTTCACGATCGAGCAGCTCGCCGGCGATCTCCTTCCGGAAGCCACGCTCGAGCAGCGCGTCGCCACCGGCTATCTGCGGAATCACGCCGTCGCGGAGGACTACCTTGGCGAGCCCGGCGAGTATCGCCATCGCTACGTCGCCGATCGGGTCGAAGCCGTGGCCACGACCTGGCTCGGCCTGACCATGGCGTGCGCCGAGTGCCACGATCACAAGTTCGATCCGCTCTCGCAGCGCGAGTACTACTCGTTCTACGCCTTCTTCGATCGCGCGCCGGAGCGCGGGCTGCGCCTCGGGAACGACAACGCCGAGCCGCGGCTGCGCTTGCCGACGGCCGAGCAGGGCGCGCGCCTGCTCGAGCTGCAGGAGCGACTTAGAGATCTCGAGGAGCGCGAGGACCGGCGCAGAGCGACAGCGCAGGGTGAGCTGCGGCGCTGGATCGAGGAGCTCGCCGCGACTCCTCTGACAGCAGCTCTCGAAGGGGTCGTCGAGCATGTCGCGCTGGATGCGAGCGAGCCGGGACGGGCCGAGCTCGTCGGCATCGGCCGTTCGGAGTTCGTCCCGGGCGTGCGCGGCCGCGCTCTCTGGCTCGGGGGCGACGATTCCTTCGTGCAGCTCGGGCAGCAGGCCGCGTTTCGCGCGGACGAGGCGTTCACGCTCTCCGCGTGGGTACGCCTCGAGACGAATGAGGTGAGCGACTTCTACTTCGTCGTGGGCAAGTTGGACGAAGCGAAGAAGGGGTGCGGCTACGGGCTCGCGACGAACCGCGGCCGCGTGAGCCTCATGCTGATCGATGACAGCAAGGACACCGTCGAGCTCCAGCTGACGGCCCGCGACCCCTTGCCGCTCGGCGAGTGGCATCACGTCCTCGCGACCTACGACGGCTCGCGCGAGGAGCGGGGCATCGCGCTTTACGTCAATGGCGTAAAGGCGGAGCTCGACACGCCCCGACCCGCGCAGAAGCCTGCGAGCGAAGGTCCGCCGCCTGCGCCGAAGAAGCTGAAGGGCGAGATCTTGAACGAAGGGCTGCTGCGCATCGGCGCGAGCGATGGCGGGCCCTTCTCGGGCACGCTCGACGAGGTGCGGATCTTCTCTCGCGCGCTGCCCGCAGAGGCCGTGGCCGCGCTGGTGCGCGCCGACCTGCAAGCGATCGCTGCGCAGTCCACCCCGCGCTCGCGGGAGATGGAGGAGCTGCTGGAGCGGCACTTCCTGCGGTGCGTGGATGGCGAAGGTGCAGACCTCGTCGCGCAGCGTCGGCTTGCCGAAGCCGAGCACCGAACACTGCTCAAGGAGGTCGCGCAAGTCTCGGTGATGAGCGAGATGGCCGTGCCGCGCGAGACGCGCGTGCTCGTGCGCGGCGACTACTCGCAGCCCGGCGAGCTCGTCGAGCCGGCCGTGCCCTCCGTGATGGGGGCGTTGCCCGCCGACGCGCCGAAGAATCGCCTGGGGCTCGCGCGCTGGCTCGTCGATCCGCGGAACCCGCTCGTCGCTCGCGTCGCCGCGAATCGCATGTGGCGGCAGATCTTCGGGCGAGGGCTCAGCGAGACGGTCGACGACTTCGGCACGCGCGGCGAGCGCCCGAGCCATCCCGAGCTGCTCGATTGGCTCGCGCGCGAGTTCCTCGATGGCGGCTTCTCGCAGAAGCGCTTCTACCGCGCGCTCGTGACGAGCAGCACCTATCGCCAGGCGAGCCGCATCGACGCGGCGAGCCTGGAGCGCGATCCGGAGAACCGCCTGCTCGCGCGCGCCGCGCGCTGGCGCCTCGACGGCGAAGCGGTGCGCGACAACGCGCTGGCCATCGCGGGCCTGCTCGATCGGCGGCTCGGCGGCCCGAGCATCAAGCCGTGGCAGCCGGAGGATCTCTGGCCCGAGCATTCGCAGGCCGCGGACCGCTTGCGCCGCGGGCTCTACGTGCATCGTGCGCGCCATCGGCCGTTCGCGGCCTTCACCGTGCTCGACGCGCCGAATCGCGAGGTCTGCGTCGCGCGCCGCACCTCGACGACGACGCCGCTCCAGGCGCTCGTGCTGCTGAACGAGAGGAACCACGTCGAGGCCGCGCGCGGTCTGGCGCAGCTCCTCCTGCAGCGACCGGCGACCGACGCCGAACGCCTCGTGCTCGCGTTCCGCCGCTGCGTCGCGCGCGCTCCGAAGCTCCGCGAGCTCGAGCTGCTCTCGCAGCTCCTGCGCCGCGACTTGGAGCGCTATCGCGCGACGCCCGACGCCGCCGCGAAGCTGCTCGCCGTCGGCGATGTGCCGGTGCCCGAGCAGCTCGAGAAGAGCGAGCTCGCGGCGTGGACCTCGCTCGCGGCCGTGCTGCTGAACCTCGACGAGACGCTGACCCGAGGCTGATCGTGACGCATCGAAACTCATCGCTCCTCGAGCAGAACGCGCGGCTCGGTCGTCGCGCGTTCCTGCGCGGCACGGGCGGCCTGCTCGGCTCGATCGCGCTGCCGTCGCTGCTCCGCGGCGAGGAGCTGCGCGCACGCGGACCGCATCACGCGCCGCGCGCGCGCCGCGTGATCTTCCTCTTCATGGCCGGCGCGCCGTCGCAGATGGATCTCTACGATCCGAAGCCGAAGCTGCAGGAGCTCGACGGCCAGCCGATGCCCGAGAGCTTGGTCGCCGGGCAGCCCGTCGATCAATTGAAGGGCCGCCAGCTCGTCATCGCCGGCTCGCGCTTCCGCTTCGCGCGCTCGCGCAGCGGCGTCGAGCTCTCGGAGCTCCTGCCGAACCTGGCCGGCGTCTCGGACCGCATCGCGTTCGTGCACTCGATGCACAGCGAGATCATCAATCACGAGCCCGCGCAGAGCTTCCTCCTCACCGGCAGCGGTCAAGGCGGACGTCCGAGCTGCGGGAGCTGGGCGACCTACGGCCTCGGCAGCGCGAATCGCGATTTGCCGAGCTTCCTCGTGCTCACCTCGGGTCCGCCGCAGTCGCTCTCCGCGCGCCTCTGGGGCCACGGCTTCCTGCCCGGCCGCGAGCAGGGCGTTCAGCTCCTCGCCGGAAAGGAGCCGGTGCGCTTCCTCGAGAACCCGCCGGGCGTCGATCGAGCGCAGCGCCGCGAGCACCTCGACGTGCTGCGCGAGCTGAACGAGATGCGCCACGCGCAGCTCGGCGATCCCGCGATCGAGACGCGCATCGAGAGCTACGAGCTCGCGTTCCGCATGCAGCAGGAGGTGCCCGAGGTCACCGATCTCTCGCAGGAGGATCCGCGGACCCTCGCGCTCTACGGCATCGAGCCCGGCGTGCCTTCGTTCGCGACGAACTGCCTCCTCGCGCGCCGCCTCTGCGAGCGCGGCGTGCGCTTCCTCCAGCTCTGCCACGGCGGCTGGGATCACCACAGCCAGCTCGTGCGGAACCTCCGCGCGCGCACGAGCGAAGTCGATCGCCCGATCGCCGCGCTGATCCTCGATCTCGAGCGCCGCGGCCTCCTCGACGACACGCTCATCGTCTGCGCCGGCGAGTTCGGCAGGACGCCGATGAATCAGGGCGGGCAGACCGGCGATCGCTACGGACGCGATCACCACGGCCAGGCCTTCAGCGTCTGGCTCGCCGGCGGCGGCATCCGCGGCGGCGCCGAGGTCGGGAAGACCGACGAGCTCGGCTATCGCGTGGTGGAGGACCCGGTCTCCATGCACGACCTCCACGCCACGATGCTGCATCTCCTCGGCTTCGATCACGAGAAGCTGACCTTCCGGCACCAGGGGCGCGACTATCGGCTCACGGATGTGTCGGGCGAGGTGGTGCGGAAGCTGCTGGTGTGAGGGCGCTCCTCGAGCGACGCACTCGGGCTCCCGAAACTCGCGGCGCCTTGGCAGGGTAGAACAGAGGGGCTAGGTTCAGCCCCGAAGATCGGCTACGACCCCAGACTGTTTCAGGTACCGGAGCTCCGCCATGGTTCGCTCGCTCTTGGCTATCGCTCTCGCCATCATCGCCTCGCTCTCCCTGGCGCGCGCTCAGGACGAGGCCTACATGTTCATCGACGATCTTCGCCTCGTCTCGGTCGACATGATGACCGGCAGCACCGTCTCGTCGATCAACGCGCGCAGCGGCGGGCTCGGGTACTGCGCTGCGCTTACTTGGAACGACGAAGCTCGGCAGCTCTGGGTCGTGGAGTACGACGCGACGAACGCTCGGATCGGTATCCTCGATCCGGCGACGGCCGCCTTCACGCCGCGGAGATTGACCGCCGTCACGGGATGGTGGATGACGATCAGTTGGGATCGCACGACGCAGCGCTTCTATCTGCTGCGACAGATCTCGGGCGGGCAGGCGTATCTGCACGTCTTCAATCCCGCGAACAACACGCTGGTGCAGGTAGGCGAGCTGCGGAACGAGCCCTATCCGACGGCTTCGGATGTGGATGCTTCGGGGACCCTCTGGGGCTGCACCTCGCCCGGCAATATCTTCACGATCAACAAGGCCACCGGAGATACGACGCGGCTGCAGACGTTCCAGATGACGATGAACGGGATCGGCATCCACCGCGCGACGGGCAAGTTCTACGGCGTCGGAGCGATCGGGCTCACGCAGTATTACTTCGAGCTGGAGCCTACGATCCCGAGGTGGCGCATCCTCGGTAGCGCAGCGCCTGGAGCCGGTTCTTTCGACCTGGTCGATGGGACCTGCCCGGGTGGCTTCCAGCTCTACGGCTCGGGCTGCCCCGGCTTCGGCAGCTTCGTGCCCGAGCTGACCGGCGAAGGTTGCCTCGGAGCCGGTGCGCTCATTCGCCTGCGCATCGCTCGCGCGCGAACGGGCACGCCGGGTGCTCTGCTCTTCGGCGCCGGTCCCGGTGCGCTCCCGCTCGGCAACGGCTGCTCGCTGCTCGTGGCACCGCTGTTCTCCGCTCCCGTCCTGCCGCTGCAGATCATCGGGCCGGGCGGCCTCGGCAACGGCTACGCGATCGTTCCGATCCGCTTGCCTGCGGAGGTCGTGATCAGCCCTCTCGCCATCCAGGCGTTCCTCCTGGATGCAGGAGCGCCGGGCGGCTTCTCCACCACGAACGGCCTCGCGATCCTGGCGCCGTAGCGCGCGGCGCGCGCAGATGCGCCTGCGAAGGTGACGATCGCGTTCTCCCTCGCCGTTGCTCTCTCTCTCTCTCTCGAAGCTCGTCTCGGATCCCGGAGGATCGCCCTGCGGCTTCTCTGTCTCGCGCTCGCGGTGGTGAGCTCGATCGCGCCAGCTCAGGCGCAGGATCAAGCGTTCCAGTTCGAGAGCGACTTGCGGCTGCTCTCGGTCGACCTCACGACGAGCAGCGCGGTCTCGTCGATCAACGCGCGGCTCGGAGGCTTGCAGGCGTCGTCGCCTGAAGTGTCTGGTGCGTCGACCGGCACCGGAAGACGCGGAAGCTCCCTCTGGAACCCCCGGCGCTGACGACGACATCGCCCTGCGGCAGTAGCGCGAGATCCGAGATGTCAGCACCAGCTCCTGGCGAGCTGACGGTATGCCAGCTCCGAGCATCCCAGCCTCTAGTTCCCCAGGCAGAGCTGCAAACCATCGCTATGTCCGAGGCCGCAGCCGAGAGATGGATCGAGCCAAAAGGCCTGCAGATAGACGCAGGCGCCGCAGAGCCAGGACCCGTGGGGGATCGGCACGCAGAGCTGGCTCTCGAAGGCCGCGTCGAACGCCGGCATGGTGAAGACCAAGTCGGGCGGGCAGACGAGCAAGGTCGCGCCGCAGGGGATCGGCAGACCGCACCCTTGGGTCCCGAGCACCACGTGCGGGATCTGACCGAGGACGCCGTTCTCTAGGCGCAGGGGATAGCAGGAGCCCAGGATCGGCGTCCGCACCGGCACGGCGGCGTCGCCGAGCACCCAGGCACCGACCCCGTTCAGCCCATTCGCTCCGACGCCGTAGATGCTGGCGCTCGCGGTGCTTCCTCCGAGCACCCAGCCGTAGACGCGGAAGGGCAGGCCGACGCCGTAGGTTCCACCGGTCAAGAGGTTGGAGTACGTACCGGCGTTGTTCTGCATCGCGTTGCCGGTCTTGCCGCAGCCCAAGGTCGAGATCGGCGGTACCCAGGGTCCGGAGAGCGCGGTATTGCCCGTGAATTGCACTTCGATCCAGTAAGTGCCGGTAGGGAGGGCGCCCACGGCAGGCACCTTGATCGCGTGGATCTCGCGGGTCGTCGCGAGCACTCCCGCGAAGGTCGTGCGATAGGCGTGGAGCACATCGACGCTGCCACCCCAGAGGTTCGCCGAGAAGGCGCCGCCCGCCGCTGGCCAGACCGTGTCGGCGTTCGTGTCGGTTGGGGGGAGATCCCAGATGCGGACGTAGACGCCGTCGATGGTGGGTCCGACGCCGTTCGTCTGGTAGACGAAGAACTCGAGGTCCGTGAAGGCCCAGGTTCCGCACACCGTGAAGTCATCGGTGATGGAGAAGCCGGCGCCTTGATTCGCGTTGTGGCCGAAGACCGTGAGGTTCAGCAGAGGGATGTTCTCGAGCTGCGACACGTCGGCACCGAGGAAGCCCGCGCCGGGGGCGGTGATGACGGTGCCGCTATCGTAGATCTGAGCGGCTGCCGGGCTCGCGGCGCAGAGCAGCAGACCGAGTCCGACGAGGGTGCGCGAGATCCGAGTCCGCCGGGAGAGCATCGAAGGAGAGGGGAGCATGACAGTGCCTTTGCGCGGATGCGCGTTGGTGACCTCCTCCTTCGATGTTCGCGCGGGGTGGGCGTCGGACAGGGGTAGGCGAGAATCCTCCGGAGGCGAGACATGAGGCGCTGCGAAGTTCGCTCGCGCGTCCGAGTCCAGGGCCGCTCGAGGGGCGCCGTGGTCCCGGGAATCGACGCCAGAACCCGCGAACGCAGAACCCCCGCGAGGGACTTCCACCGCCTAGCCACCGCCGACGAGCCCGCCTGGACGTCGCGCGGTGGACGCCCTGCGGCTCGCTCTCCGGCGCCTCCGTCGAGAGCCCGCACGGGTGAGCCCCCCGCATTCCTCGAGCACCTCCCTCGAGAAGGAGTGACCCGTGTTGCAGATGATCCTCCTCGCCGCGCTGTCCCTGGGCGCGGTGTCTTCCGCCGTCGCCGAGCAGGACTGGTTCGTCCGCGCCGGCAGCGAAGGCGGCGACGGCTCGCAGAGCAAGCCGTTCAACGACCCCTGGCAGGCGCTCGAGAAGTGCCAGGCCGGCGACCGCATCCACTTGGCCGAGGGCCGCTACTTCGGCCGCCTCGGCGTCGGCATGTGGGAGATCCCGTTCGATCGCCTCTCGCTCCTCGGCGGCTACACGGCCGACTTCTCGCAGCGGAACCCGTGGGCGCATCCCTCCCAGCTCCTCTGGGAGAAGGACTCGAAGAACCGGCCGAACGAGGCGCGGCTCCTCGTGCGCGGCAAGGAGGTCGTGATCGACGGGATCACGATCGACATGCGCTCGCACAACGAGTACGTGGATCCGCAGGAGTCGGGGCGCAAGGAGCGCAACATCGACTACGCGGCGATCTCGCTGCTCCAGCCCTCCACGGTGCGGAACTGCGTCATCGTGAATCCCGGACAAGAGTGCGTCGTGACGCCGTCCGGCTCGACGATCGAGAACAACCTCTTCGTGAATGCCTTGGTGTTCGCGGTGAAGGTGAACGGGAGCGACCCCAAGGCCGTCGCTCTCATTAAGGACAACACGATCCTGTTCACTTGGGACAACAAATCCCCGGGCAAGGGATCGTTCCGCGGCTCGGGCATCTATCTCGGGCAGCGAGCCAACGCCGACATCCGCGGGAACCTGCTGGCGCACAACGACAACGCCGCGGTCTACAGCAACGGCGTCCTCGATCGCAGCTCGCTGACGAAGAACGTCTTCGCGATGAACCTCTTCGCGAACCTGCTCAGCGACACCGATGGCGTGAAGGCCGTCGTCGATGACTCCACGATGGAGCTCCTCGAAGAGGTGGGCCTGAAGGCGCTCGACGGGAACCAGATCGCGCCGCACGAGCTTCCGCTCGACGCCGCGTGGCTCGACCTCTACAGCAAGCGCACCGCGAGCCAGCCCGGCAAGGTCGTCATGGACGATTGGAACCAGTTCCGCCAGCTCGCGGGCTTGCCGCTGCTCGGGACCGGCTACCAAGTCGGGACGGGCATCGCGCCGCCCTATCCGCTCGAGAAGGCGCTGCAGCTCGTGCTCTCCCGCAAGGCGACGCCGGCGGCCGGTGCTCGCGTGCGCGATCTCCCGGTCAGCTTCTCCGCTGCGACGGCGCCCGCGGAGACGAAGTCCTACGCGAAGAGCGATCTGCAGACCTGGCATCGCTCGCCCGAGACGGTGAACGGCCAAGCGCTGGAGATGATCGTCGCGATCAGCGGCGTCGCCAACATCAACGGCATCCCCGCGCAGTTCAAGAAGGAGGAGCACGAGGGGCTCTTCCTGCACGACACCGAAGGCAAGGACTGCCGCGTCACGGGCTTCTTCAAGAAGGGGAGCGCCGCGGAGCGCGTGGCGAAGGCCGACTCCGGCTACTACTCCGGCAGCGGGAAGCCGCAGCGCCTGCATCTCGTGCGCGGAGTCGCGTACCAGATCGCGAGCTATCCCAAGGGCGGCTTCTTCATCGAGAGCATCGAGCGCTACGACCCGTCGGCCGCGGGTGCGGCGGTCGCGGCCAAGGCGCGCCCGCAAGGTCGCGACTGGTTCGTGCGCGCGGGATCCATGGGCGGCGATGGCAGCAAGGAGAAGCCCTTCCGCGATCCCTTCCAAGCGCTCGAGAAGTGCGAATCCGGCGACTCGATCCACGTCGCCGAGGGCGAGTACCACGGCAAGTTGAAGATCGGCCGCTGGAAGATCGAGATCCCCTACATCGCGCTCTACGGCGGCTACGACGCCCAGTTCACCGAGCGCGCGCCGTGGGCGCATCCGACGCGACTCCTCTGCCCGGCCGACTTCAAGGGCACGCGCGGCGGGCTCACCTTGGAAGGCGATGGCGACCACACCGGCGCCATCATCGACGGGTTCATCTTCGACAAGCGCCTGAACAACAACTACGACCCGGAGAAGAACCTCGTCGACACCATGACCGACCATTCGCCGCAGCTCTCGCTGAACCGGCCGGAGTGCGTGGTGCGGAACTGCGTCTTCGTGAACGGCGGCGAGGACGGGATCATCGTGGCCAACGGCCAGGTGGTCGAGAACAACATCCTGATGAACAACGTGGGCCGCGCGATCTCGGTCCGCTCCGGCCACACGACGGCGCCGATCGTGCTGCGCAACAACACGATCCTCTTCTGCTGGGAGCGCGCCGGGCGTTTCGGCAAGGGCATGGGCTTCGGCGGCGAAGGCCTCAGCATCGAGTCGCAGGTTCGCGCGACGATCGACGGCAACATCATCCAGTTCGCCGACAACAACGCGATCCGCTTCAACGCCGACCCGAAGGACGTGCGCCTCACCAACAACGTGTTCGCGCAGAACCTCTGGGCGATCATCTACCGCACCGAGAACATCATCGACGACGCGACCTTCCGCATGCTCGGCGACTTCGGCTTCGCCGCGAGCAACGGCAACCAGATCTTGATGCCGGGGATCCCGCTCGATCGCGCGTGGTTCCAGCGCTACTGCGAGCGCACGGCGTACGTGCCGGGCAAGGTGAAGATGGACGACTGGAACAAGGTGCGCGAGATCCTCGGCGAGCCCGTGCTCGCGACGGGCGGCCAGCCGGCCTCGGTCCGCTCGCCCGCCTACGACTGGCAGCAGACGCTCGTCATGGTGCCGAAGAACCCCGAGTGCAAGGCGGGGGCTCGCCCGTTCCAGGAAGCGGCGAAGTTCACGGGCATCACGCGCGAAGTCGTGAACCACGAGTACCAAGAGGTGCCCTGGGAGACGGCGAAGAACGCGGGCTCTTGGGCGCCGCTCGATGGCCAGCGCGTCGCGGTGAAGGTCGGTGTGCAGGAGCTCACCAACAACTTCAAGCTCGCCGACATCAAGAAGGAGGAGTACGACGCGTACTACCTCTGCAGCCCGGAGGGTCTCGACGGCGGGTTGCCGATGCTCGGCTACGTGAAGCGCGGGACCGCCGCCGAGCGCGGGCTGCGCACGGC
>JAEUHW010000189.1 GCA_016793245.1 Planctomycetota bacterium | reverse complement strand
CACCCGGGAAGCTCGGGATCCGCGTCGGTTGGCCCGAGCTCCAGCCTGAGCAGCACGACCTCGCTCTCACCGCGCTCCTGAAAGCCCTCGATACGGCGATCGGCGAGCGCTGCCTCGCCACCGAGATCCACCACGTGCAGCTCGAAGCGCTACCGGACGAATCGCAGCGCCGCGGCTACCTTCCGCTCCCGCGTCTGCTCGAGTTCCTCGCGTGGCATCGGCGACGAGGCGAGGCCGTGGAGCCGCACTCCTCAGACGATCCCTAGCGTTCCCCTACGCGTCGGTCGATCACGGCGCACGGAACCTACCCCATGCCGACCTATCCCTTCGTCCCGAAGTCGACACGCTCGCTGCAGCCCGGCGACTTCTGGCCTGTACCTCTGCCGAACGGCCGCTATGCCTGCGGCCGCGTGCTGCAGCTCGGCGGCGCCCTCGTGCCGACCCCCACGCGCGGATTCTTCGGCGCCTTGATGGACTGGTGCGGCGATCATCCGCCCACGAGCGCCGATCTCCGCGCCCGCGGATTCCTCGAGGTGGGCGTCATGCATCTGCGCGCCATCACCGAGATCGGGAAGCACATCTCAGGGCATCGATCGCTCGAGGAGGACGGGCTCGAGGTGCCCCTGGTCTTCGATCAGGAGAGCATCGTAGGAGCCCGAGTCTGCAGGGGAGCGGAGCCTCTCCGCGCGGCGAAGCGCTCCGAGCAGGGGCTCTACCCCGTCATCGGATATTGGGGCTACGACTTCATCCAAGCGCTCGCCGAGGAGCGCTTCGCCGAAACGTAGCCCCGTCGATCCGTTCGGTGCCAGGCCCCTTTCTGATCGACGGCGTCGATCAGAAAGGGCCTGGCACCGATTTGATCGACAGAGAGCTCAGTAGCGCAACTTCAGATCGAACGCGCGCGTCGTCTGCACGCCCGTACCGAAGACGAGGCCCTGCACGTAGACATGCGCTTGGAGCGCGCCCGGCGCGTTCGGCAAGCGTACCGCGAGCTCGGCCACGCGGCCGATCGCCATCGGTGCGAGCGCGTCGACGCTCGTGCGGAGGACGCAGCCGGCGCCGAGGTCGAACGGGAGCGCGCTGCCGCCGAGCTGCGCGCTCGAGACACCGAAGGCGAGCAGCGCGAAGCCGCCGATCTGCCCGGTCGTGTCGAGCTTCGCTTCGACGAGGCCGCCGGGCGTCGGCACGACCGAGACCGAGAGGCCTTCTTCCGGACGTCGCTCGTAGCAGCCCGCACCGAGCGGTGCGACGGTGATCGCGTCGCCGCTCTGCAGAGAGACGATCTCCGCGGTCGTCAGCACGCGCGGCACGTAGCGCAGCTCGTCGAGATCGAAGAAGTCGCTCGCACGATCACGGCCGAGCTGATCAGCGCCGAGAGCGAGACGCGGGAAGAGCCCCAAAGGCACGCTCGGCGAGAGGATCGACCACGCGGGCTCGGGCTGCCCGTCGAGGAAGAGCTGGAGCTGCCGTTGCGCGACGTCCACGGTGAACGCGACGTGGACCCAGCGCTGCGCGAGGTGGATCGGCCGCGTCGAGAGGAAGCGCGAGGACACGAAGAACGGCCCCACGTCGACGACGAGCGCGTTGGTGCCGAGCGCGGTGCCCGTCGTCACCGAGAAATCGGCGAGATCGAGGAGCTTCACCGCGGCCTGCGGCGCCTGCGATCCCATGCGCTGCCACCAGGCGATCGTGTACGAGCCCTGTTGCGCTCGCAGGAACGGATTGGCCTGCAGCGTGCTCAGATAGCCGCCGCTGCCGCGCGCGAGCATGCCCGCTCCCGCGTCGTTGCCGCGGTAGGCCTCGCGGCCGGGCCCCGGATCGCCTTGCCAGCGCGAAGCGCTCGGAATGGTGAACGCCGGCGCCGTCGCCGTGCCGCGCGCCGCATCGAAGGTGCGCGAGCCGCTGCTCTCGTCGAACGCGAGGCGCAGCTCATAGCGCGCTTGGTTCTCCCAATGCACGACGCGCTGCGCGAAGCCCTCGGTGCGCATGAGATCGAGGTCGCCGTCCCCATCGAAGTCGCCGCTCGCGATCCGCGCCGCTCTGTACGGGAACGAGAGCGGGAAGCGCGCGGTAGAGGTGGCGCCGCGCACCCAGAGGAGGTCCTCGGTGCTCGTCACGACCAGCAGGTCGAGCGGCCCCACGGCATCGAACGAACCCGCTCGCGCGACGTAGACGGCCTCGGGCCCCGCGTGCTGCAGTGCCTCAGGTTGAAAGCTCCCGAAGCGATCCGCGCTGAGCAGAGTCACACCCCACGTCGTGAACGGCAGATCGTTGCGATTGCCGACCAGTAACACGTCCTCGAAGCTGTCGCCATCGAAGTCGACGACCTGCTCGATGCGACTGGGATAGGTGAGCTGCGGGCCGGCGGCTAGCGCAAAGCTGCGCCCCGTGGTGCGCGTGATCACCGAGGTCGTGCGATCCGCATGCGTGACGGCGAGACTGCGCGCGCTGCCGGAGACGAGCCGCAGCGCGGCGAAGCTCCTCGGCTCGCTCGGCAGCGGCACTGCGACGCCGCCGGCGAAGTTCCCCTGCCCGTCGCCGAAGTAGAGCTCGAGACGCGTCGAGTTGATCGGATGCAGTACGACGTCGAGGAAGCCGTCGCCGTCGCAGTCCGCCATCTGCAGGGGCACCACGGTCGCGTTCGCGACGCTCTGCGGTCCCGCGCTGAAGTTCCCTTGGCCGTCGTTCCAATAGGTCGTCAGGAAGCTGAACGAGCTGCCGAGGATGTCGACGTCACCATCGCCGTCGAGATCGCCGAAGCCGAGGTCGTAGGAACCGATCGGCAGCAGCGCACGCGGCACATCGGCGAAGGTCCCCTCCGCGAGCGAGAAGAGCGCTTCCGGGGCACGACCGAGCGCATCCGAGATGACCTCCTCTCGACCGTCGCCATTCAGATCGATGGAGAGGATTCGTTCGGGCAGGACGGTGAACGAGAGACGCTGGGCCGCGGTGAACTCGATCTGGGCCGCGGCGGTCGTCGAGAGAATGGCCGTGCCGAGCACGGCGAGGGACGGTCGATGCATGGGGCTCTCGCTGCTCTCCGCTCGGCTCGCGGGGAAGCGCGCAGGCCGAGAGGAGCGAAGGGTGGGCGGGGAGAACGCTCGCGCTCGGCAAGTTCCGTTCCGCCGCGGGCTCGCCCGACGCGCATCGCCGGAGGCATTCCACGCAGTGCGCCCGCCGTCGCTCGCTCTTCGGCTCTTTCGAACGCGGCCGAGAATCTGCCGCGCGAGGGCGAGCCCTCGCGTGAGCCGTTACGCCCGCGACTCACGAACGCCTTCGATCAGAAAGGGGCCTGGCCCCTATCTGATCGACAGCGCTCACTTGAAGCCCTGGTTGAACTCGAGCCACTTCCCGTTCAGCTTCTGCCAGGTCTCGACCTGCAGCGGGATCGCGAGGTTGTTCGCCTCCACCAGCATCGCGTCGCGCCAGGCGTAGTAGCGCGTGTTCCGCTCCTTCTGCTGCGCTTCGCTGAGGCCGACGGTCGGCACGTCCAGCGTCGGGTCTTCGCCCTTGTTCGCGTGCGCTTGACCAAGCGCCTTGATGTAGTCGCTGAGCAGGCTCGGCTTCTCGAACGCCTTCGCGCCGTCGTGGAGCCAGATCCAGCGGATCAGGCGCGCGCACTCGGGCGTGTAGCCCCAGACCTGCTCCGCGGCGCCGTCCTTCGGGCTCGGCTGCATCTGCTCCTGCATGAGATGCCAGAGCGCCGGCATCTCCTTGTCGTTCTGGCGGTAGTACTCGATGCGTCCGCGCTCGACCTCGCTCGAGAGGAACTCGAGCTTCTTGCCATCGAACTTCGAGCTGCGCAGGAACTCCCAGAAGCCGTTGTCGAGCCAGCGCGGCATCGCCGGCAGGACCCCGGGATCGACGTCGTCGCAGATCTGCCAGAGCACCGCGCGGAAGGTCTGGCCCCAGCCGGTCGGTCCGCCGTTGTCGCGATCGTTGACGACCCACAGCTCGCGGTGCAGCGCGTCGTACTCGCGCGTGCTCGTGCGCGTCGTGAGGAACGCGTTGTACTGATCGACGTTGTCGAAGACGCGCAGCACCGCGGGATGCGGCGGCTCGCTCGCGATCTCGGGCAACTTCTTCGCGAGCCACTCGCGCGCGGCCTCGGCCGCGCCGATCGCCTTCTTCGTATAGCCGGGATCGGTGGCGCTGAGCACGGTCCAGAGCTTCGACTTCGAGACCTTGGTGCCCGTCTCCGGGCTCTGCGCCGCGGCGTTCACGACCTGCTCGGCCCAGGTGCGGCGCGCGACCTTCCGCGCTTCGCCGCTCATCTTCGACCACGCTGCACCATCGAGCCACGGCACCTCGAGCGGCGCGCTCGCGACGCGGGGCAGCGCGGTGATCGAGCCGAGCGCGCCCTCGACTTCCTTCTTCAGCTTGTCGGCTTGCGCTGCCAGCACCTCGACGCAGAGCGCCGATTCGCCGCCCTCGACGGGAATCGCCACGCCGATCAGCAAGCGCTCGCCCGGGATCGCCTTCGCGACGACTCGCTGCCCTTCGAGCGCGCCGACTTTCTGCGCGCTCTTCTCGACCTCGCTCGCACCGAGCCCGCGTCGCGCAAAGTCCTCGAGCCCGCGGAACGGCGTCGTGCGCGGCAGCCCGTCGACCTCGTCGCTCGACGCCTCGCCGCCGGCGGCGAAGAACTGCACGCGGAGGATCGGCGTGTGCTTCACGCCGTCCTTGTCCGCGACCGCGTTCGGCCCGGCGAACAGGCGCAGCGTCGCGCGTCGATCGCCGTCGCCGGGCAGCTCGACCCAGCCTTTCGGCGGCGCGAACGAGAGCCCGGCGCGAGGCTCCGGAATGGCCTTCTGCGCGGCGAGCTCGGGCGCAGGAACGACGAGGAACGCGAGAGCGACGAGCGATGCGGGACGGATCATCGGCACACCGGGGTGGGAGGCTGCGGTGCTCGAGCCCTGAAGCTAGCGCGCGCGCGTTCCGGTTCCCAGCGTCGACCGGCGCGAGTGGCCGCCTTTCCCCTCGCGCCGCGGTAGGCTCGGCGCGCTTCCCTGCCCACCCATGCACGCGAACGCCGCCCCACCGAACCTGCTCGTCCGTCGGCCGCTCCTCACGGCCGTCGCGACCTGGCTGCTCTCGCTGCTCGCGATCGTCGCGGCCGTCGTTCTGCCGATGTTCGGGACGCATGTGCTCGTGATCGCGGGGCTCCTCGCGTGGTTCGCGACCTTCGGACTGCCGACGGCGCTCGCGTTCGGACTGACCTTGTACTTCTGGCGCGGCGGGCTCGCGCTGCCCGGGCTCGCGAGCGATCTCTCCTGCG
>JAEUHW010000184.1 GCA_016793245.1 Planctomycetota bacterium | reverse complement strand
GCCACGGCGCCCGCGCACTCGTCATTGCCGCCGCCACCGGCGCCGCAGACCGCGTTGATCGCGGCGATGACGCCGCTCGCGGTGACCTTGGTGCCGGCGTTCGCGGTGCTGCCGATCGGATCGTCGCAGCCGCCGTGCGTGTGGATGGCGATCGCCTCTCCGCTCGCTTCGTCGATGATCGGCGAACCGGAGTTCCCACCGCAGGTGTCGACTTGATGCTCGACTCTCGTCGAGGGCTGCGCGAAGAGCGCGCCCGTGTGCGTCTGGAGAGTCTGATTACGCGCGCCGTTCGGGTTGGAGCAGATCGTGCACGAGTCGTTCGCGCCGCTCGAGTTGTTGGCGCTCGAGCCGTCGGTGCCGTAGCCCGTGATGCGCAGGTTCGCGCCGTTGTTCGGCATCGCGGTCGCGAGCGTGAACGAGGCCCCCTGCGCCTGGAAGGTGGTCTGGCTCGTATTCGGGTTCGCGAAGGCGCGGAAGACCCCGTAATCGGCGCCGGGGCCGGCGTTCTGGAACTGCATCGTCGCCGTGTTCACCGCGTACTGGTGATTGGAGGACGGATGATTGAGCGAGCAATTCGCGTTCGACGCAGGCACGTTGAACTGGAGCACGGTGAGCAAGCCGCCGTCGAGGCAGTGCCCCGCGGTCAGATGACAGCGATCGTTGCCGGTGCTCGGCGCGTCGATGATCCACGCGGTGCAGCCGCTGCCGAGGCCGGCGGTGAGCATGCGTCCGACCCTCGCGTCGGTGGAGGGCTGCCGATTGTCCGTCGCGCCACAGATCGTCTCGGGCGCGGTCGAGATCGAGGGGAAGGGATCGCCGGCCCAAACGCGCTCGATGGCCAGAGCATTGTCGATCGTGCCGGGTCCGGCGATCAGCTCGAGCATCACCGCGGGTCCGTTGAAGTAGGCGGTCGAGTTCTGCCACTGGCGCAGGTGCTCGGCGTTCAGCGTCTGCACGTCGCCGTCCTGCAGCGAGGTGATCCGCACGCGGCTCCCGGCCGCGAGTCGCGCCTCGGAGAACACGACGCGCACCCACGGCGTGCTCGGCGGCAACGCCACCACCTCGTGCCACACGACCTGCTCGGCAGCGCTGAAGTTCGCGAGCGCGCCCGATTGCTTCGGCTGCGCGATCCAGAGCCCGCCCGAGGGGGCGACCTGGGCCGAGGCGGCGGCGCACAGCACGAGACCCGAGCACAGTCCGACGAGGGACTTGGAGAGAGCGGCGATCCGGCGCGACATGGAGGACTCCGTGGAATGTGTCCGACATCCTATCGGGCGCCGACACCCCTCGTGCTGCGCCTTTGGTAGAAGAGCGGAGACTTCGGGAGCCCAGAACACCTCGAAATCGACGAGTTGCGGTGCGGTCGGGCCTCTCGAGGAGCGCGCCCCTGCGCTCAGCCCACGAGCTCGCGCCGCAATACATCCAAGAAGAGCCCCACGTCCGTCACGATCCCGCTCGCCTGCGACGAGCCGCGATCGTTCAGCTTCGTCACCACGGCCGAATGGATGTCGACGCAGACCGTGCGCACCCAGGCCGGCAGCATGTTGCCGACGCCGATGCCGTGGAGCATGGTCGAGAGGATGAGCACCAGGCCGGCGTTCTCGAGCGCCTTCGCGTAGGCCTCCTGGGCCTTGATGAGGTCCATCTCCGTGTCGGGGAGCGGACCGTCGTCGCGAATGGAGCCCGCGAGGACGAACGGGACCTTGGCCTGGATGCAGGCGTGCATGACGCCGGTCTTCAGGATGCCCTGCTCGACGGCGGCAGCGAGAGAGCCCGCTGCGCGCACCGCGTTGATCGCGCGCATGTGGTTCATATGACCTTCGGCGACCGGGACCCCGGTCTCCAGCGAAACGCCGAGCGAGGTTCCATGGAACGCGCGCTCGCAGTCGTGGACGGCGAGGGCATTGCCGGAGAGCAGATGATCGATCCAGCCTGCACGGAGCAGCGCCTCCAGGTGCTCCGCTCCGCCGGTGTGCACGACGACGGGACCGGCGACGACGACGATCGCCTTCTGCGCGGCGCGGGCTTCTCGCGCCCAGCGCGCCACTTGCGCGATGCGCACGCGCACGGCGCGCTCCGAGGAGACCTCGTTGTCCATGAACTTGAAGTCGCCGCTGGTGCGCGCTTGATACTCGGGCTCGATGCGCACGCCGAGGTGCCCGCAGACCACCGTCTCCCCCGCGAGGAGGTCGCGGATCTTCTTGCAGTAGATGCGCTCGCCCTCGATCACGAGCACGGCGTCCATGCGCTGCTTCTCGACCGCGACCCAGCGGCCCTTCCAACGCGCCTGCGTGCGCTGGTTCGTCGTCGAGTAGAAGCCCGCGGGAGCGACGCCGTCCTTCGGCGCCGGAGCGACGCGCGCGTCTTCGCGCCCCTGCACGCGAGCGCCGAGCGCGGAGAGATTGTCGAGGACCCGCTGCAGGCTCTCGGCGGAGTCGTGCCGCACTTCGAGCTCGGCTTCCGACACGTCTTCGGCGCGATGGCCCACGTCGAAGCGGAGGATCGTGTAGTTGCCGCCGTGCTCGAGGACGCACGCGAGCATGCGCGAGAAGAGCCCCGAATCGATGAGATGGCCTTCGGCCTCGACACGCGCGCTGAAACTCTGCGACATGCGAATCTCCTCCCCTCCGCGAGCGGAGATCAGACGAAGTGCTGTCCGCCGGCCTTGATCGTGAGCACGGGGCAGGGCGCCGTGCGCACGACCTTCTCGGCGGTGCTGCCGATCAACGCGGAGCGCAAGGCCCCGCGACCATGCGTGGCGATGACGATGAGGTCGGCGCGCCGCTCGCGCGACGCGCGCACCAGCTCTTCGGCCGCCTTGCCGCCACCTTCGAGCAGGACGGGCTCGATGGTCACACCTTCGACGCGATGGCGCGCCGCGAGATCCTCCAAGGCGCGCAGAGCGCCCTTCCGGATCTCCTCGTGATATCGCCCGAGGTCCAGGCTCTGCGTGTCGATGAACTTCCGCAGGGACGGCAGAACGCGCAGCAGGTCCTCTTCGAGCACGTGCGCGAGGAAGATCTGCGCCGAGAAGCTGCGCGCGAACTCGACGCCGTACCGCAGCGCGTGCGCAGCGTCCTCCGAGAAATCGGTCGCGACGAGGAGGCGGCGGAGCTGGATCAAGGCGCGGCTCGAGCAAGCGGATGGCGGGATCGGCGAGAAGGTATACGCTCCGCGCTGTCCCGCCGGAAGCGCGGGAGCGTGGTGCGGGCCCCCGTCTCGCGTGGGATCAGATCCGACGCCCCCCGGCGATCATGATCGTTCCGGTGACGACCGCCGCGACGGCGAGCGCGGTGAAGAGCAGAGCCAGGATGCGGTGCGCCGGATGCGGTCGCACGCGCTTCAAGGAGAGCAGCCCGCTGACGACCGGTCCGGCGAGAGAGATCACCGCCGACCAGGCCAGCGAGAGGTGGATCTCGAGCCAGACCGGATCGAAGGTGAATCGCCGCCCGTAGCGCTCGGCGAGGAACACCGCCGTGAAGAGCCCCGGGATGAAGAGCGCCACCGAGACGAGGTGCGCGCGACGGCGACGCAGCAGCCCGGTCGCGAGCGACGCAAGGAGCAGAACCACGGCGCAGAGAACCGCGGCGAGAAGGGCGTCGAGAAGGGCGGCGTCGCTCATGCAGATCGGGCTAGGGAGCACTCAGGATGCCCGAGCGCCGCGGCTTTCCCAGAGGGAAAAAGAGTCGCGCCCCCCAACCGCCCATCCGCGGGGGGGGGGGGCGCCGCGGACCCCCGCCCGGCGCGGATCACGTC
>JAEUHW010000084.1 GCA_016793245.1 Planctomycetota bacterium | reverse complement strand
GCCGCGCTCGCGCAGACCACCTGGCACGTCGATGCCGCGTTCTGCCCCGGCCCCGGCAACGGCTCGCCGGGCAGCCCCTTCTGCCGCATCCAGGACGGCATCACCGCGGCGCTGCCCGGCGACACGGTGCTCGTCGCCCCCGGCACCTACGTCGAGAACGTGGACTTCCTCGGCAAGGCGATCGAGCTGCGCTCGGTGCGCGGCCCGCTCGCGACGATCGTCGACGGCGGACTCGCCGGTGCTTGCGTCTCGTTCGTGAACGGCGAAGGTCCCGCCTCCATCATTCAGGGCTTCACGCTCACCAACGGCTCGGGCCGCCCCGTCACCGGCGGCGGCGAAGGCGGCGGCATCGCGTGTCTCTCGTCCTCGCCGACGATCCGCGGCAATCGCATCGTACGGAACGCCCCGCGCTGGGGCGGCGGTATCGCGTGTCGGAGCGGCTCCTCGCCGCTCATCGTGGGCAACCTGATCGCCGACAACACCGCCCCCGGCGCGGGCGGCGGACTCTATCTGCACACCAACTGCGCGCCGCGCCTCGAGAACAATCTCATCTTCCGGAACCGCGTCGCGAGCGCCACGGGCGGCGGCCTTTACATCGGCTACAACAGCACGCCGACGCTCGTCCACAACACGATCTACGCCAACGCTGCGCTCAATGCCGGCGGAGCGTTCTCCTTCCAATCGAACGCCACGCTCACGAGCTGCATCGTCTGGGGCAACACGCCGAACCAGTTGCTGAACGTCGTGAACGTCACCTACAGCGACGTGCAAGGCGGCCTCGCCGGCACGGGCAACGTGAACACCGATCCGCTGTTCGTGGATCCGGCGAGCGACGACTTCCACCTGAGCTTCGGCTCGCCGTGCATCGACGCGGGCACGAGCGGAGGCCCCGGCTTCGACTTCGAAGGCGACTCGCGCACGAGCTCGGCGGCTCCCGACATGGGCGCGGACGAGTTCGCGACGCGCTTCTACCTCGCCGGCGTACCACGGGCCTGGAACACGCTCGATCTGCGCTTCATCGGCGGACCCAACGCGAGCCCGGTCTTCGCGTTGCTCAGCACGGACTTCCTCCCTGCGCCGCTGCCGATCCCGCCGTTCGGCGACTTGCTGCTGCTGCCGCCGTTCACCGCGTTCCCGATGGGTGCGCTCTCGGCGCAGGGCACCCTCTCCGTGCCGGTGCTCGTGCCCGGCCCCGGCGGCTACTCGCTCGCGCTACAAGCGCTGATCGGAGTCGAGCTCACGAACGGGATCGCGCTCTACGTACCGTAGCGCATGCAGATGCCGAGCCGCAGGACGCGCATCCGCGGCCCTGCGGGCTCAGAGAATGCCAGCCTGACGCAGCATGGATCGAACCATGCCGGCAAAGGGAGTCTCCCGCTCTGCCATCATTCGCGCACAATCGACGAACTCGCTCTGCATTCGCTGATCACCGGAAGCGAGCGCGCCGCGGTAGCACGAAATGAGCGGCTGCACCAAGCGGCGGTAGATGTTCGCGCGGAGCTGAGCGAGCTCGTCTCGAGCGTTCAAGCGCAAGACCTCGACGCTCGCTCGCCCGCGCTCGTCCTTCCCGCTAGGCACGGGTCCGATGCCTGGGAGGAAGACCCACTCCAGATGCTGTTCTGGGTCGTCCACCCCCGGATCGAGGAGCAAGGCGTCTTCAGGAACGTCCACGTCCCACGGCTTCGCAGGTTCGGCGAGAGCTTCCGCCCCGGCCGCCAGCGGGAACTCGTCGCGCTTGGCGTTGTTGCAGTTCGGACAGGCGAGGTAGAGGTTCCGAAACTCGTAGGCGAGCCACCAATAGCCGAGACGCTTCGAGCCCGCAGCATCCACGGCAGCGGTCTTGGGGCGAAAGTGCTCCACCGTCGCGTACTGGATCTCGACTTGCTTCTCACAGAAGCAGCACTTGCCGCCTTGCAGGGCCCACAGAACCTTCCGCACCTCGTCGCTCGCGTAGATCGCGCGATCAAAGTCCGCGCTCTTCAGCGTGGGCGGCACCGCCGTCGCTCGTGGCCGGATCACTGCGGCGAGATGAGCGGCTCCATCCGCGAGCAGCCTTGCCGGAGCCGCATCCTTCTTGCGATCGATCGCGATCACGAGGACATCCCCAGCGCCCCTTCATCACGATCGGCGCGCGGATGCGACCGCAAGCTGCGCATGGTCTGTCGCCATGCCTGCAGCTCCGGCGAGCCAAGGTCGCCAGCGGGGATCTCGTCCGGTGGCAGAAGGTCGGAGAACTCCGTCGACTGAAGGTACGGCTCGAGCTCGCTCCCGAGCTCGGTGCACTCCTCGCGCTCCTGCGGACTGCACGCATTCCCTCGCGCGAGGAGCTCCGCGTAGCGCCCCTGCTTCTCCACCAAGTCCGGCCGCGCCGCCGTGGAGACCGAGAAGAAGCTCTCCATCAGCTCCGTGCCGGATTGCATCCCCGGCTCGCGTTGCACGGGCTCCTGGACGACCTGCCCGTCGCGCATGCCGAGGCGCACGATCTCATCCGCCTCAAAGCCGGTAAGCACGAGCGGAGAGTGCGTCGTGACGATGAACTGCAGCTTCGGGAACGTCGCCCGCAGGATCGGCACGATCCGACGTTGCCAGGTGGGATGCAGGTGCAGGTCGATCTCGTCCAGCAGCACGATGCCTTCGAGCACCTGCGGATCGACGGGGGCCCCGGCATCCAAGAAGGCATGCCCCAGGAGATCGGCGATCCAGCCGAACATCGATTGGTAGCCCTGCGAGAGCTGGTGCGGCGCGAGCTTCACGATCTCTCCGCCGATGTCGATCGCCATGCGCCGAGACTCGAGGAGCTGCTCCATCGTGCCGACGCCGCCTCGACCGCGCAGCTCGACGGAGGCGAGCCAGGGCAGCAGACCGTTGCCTTCCGCATCCGTCCGCAGCAGCACATCGCGCAAGACGCGCGCATACTCGCGATGCAGCCCCTTCTCCTTCAGGACCTCGAAGAAGTCGATCCCCAGCAGCAACTGCTGCGCATCGAAGAGACTCTCGAGTCGATTGCGAGCCGGGTCGCGCGGAGTCGGGACCTCACCTCGGCGCGGAATACGTCGACCGACTCCGTACCCCGCGACGAAGAGGCCGGGCCTCCGCATGTCGCGGAGCTGATCGAGCACGCTCACATCGCCGTGACCGATGAAGGCATGCCCGTTCACGGGCACCGTCATTACGATCTCCCAACTGGCTCTCGAAGGCGCCTCGAGCCCTCGCAGGCTCGCTTCGATCAGGGCGCCGCGCTCCCCTCGTCGCACGTCCACGAAGTCCTGAGCATCGGAGATCAGAGCTCGGGCGAGCTTCTCACCCGAGGTCGCGATCGCGATGCACTGCAAGATGGCCGTCTTGCAGAGTCCGTTCTCTCCCAGCAGAACGGTCCAGTGGCGCAAGCTGCCATCGGCGCGCAGGAAATCGAACTCCTGATCCGCCAGGAGCTTCACGTTCTGCAATCGAAGGCGCTCCAAGTACATCGGCCCGCTCCTGCGTCAGCCCTTCCGCAGCATCGGCACATCGACACCCATCTTCACCGCGTTCTCGCACGCGAGCTCGTAGCCCGCGTCCGCGTGGCGGAGGATCCCCATCCCGGGGTCGTTGGTGAGCACGCGATCGATCCGCTCCTCCATCTCGCTCGTGCCGTCGCAGACGAGCACCTGGCCGGAGTGGATCGAGTTCCCCATGCCGACGCCGCCGCCGTGGTGCAGCGACACCCAACTCGCGCCGGAGGCCGTGGCGGTGAGCGCGTTCAAGAGCGGCCAGTCGGCCACCGCGTCGGAGCCGTCCTTCATCGCCTCGGTCTCGCGGTTCGGCGAGGCGACCGAGCCGCAATCCAAGTGGTCGCGGCCGATCACGATCGGCGCGCTGAGCTCGCCGCTCGCGACCATGCGGTTCAGGATCTTGCCCAGGTGCGCGCGCTCGCCGTAGCCGAGCCAGCAGATGCGCGCGGGCAAGCCCTGGAACGCGACGCGCTCGCGCGCGAGGCGGATCCAGCGGCAGAGATCCTCGTCGTGCTGGAACTCGCGCAGCACGACCTCATCGGTCTTCCAGATGTCCTGCGGATCACCCGAGAGCGCCACCCAGCGGAACGGGCCCTTGCCGTAGCAGAAGAGCGGGCGAATGTACGCGGGCACGAAGCCCGGGAAGTCGAACGCGTTCGCGAGCCCGCCGTTCTTCGCCTGACCGCGGAGGTTGTTGCCGTAGTCGAAGGTCACCGAGCCGAGCGACTGCAGCTTCAGCATCGCCTTGCAATGATCGACCATTGTGCGCACCGACTCGCGCACGTAGCCCTTCGGATCGTCGCGACGCAGGCGCTGCGCTTGCTCCAAGGTCATGCGATCCGGCACGTAGCCCATGAGCTCGTCGTGCGCGCTGGTCTGGTCCGTGAGCATGTCGGGCACGATGCGCTCCCGGATCAGCACGTCGAGCAGCTCGGTCGCGTTGGCGATGACGCCGATCGAGCGCGGCGTGCGTGCTTCCTTCGCGGCGAGGGCCAAGCGGATGCCCTCGTCGATGCTGGAAGTGACCACGTCGAGGTAGCGCGTCTGGATGCGCTTCTCGGCGCGCGCGGGATCGACCTCGGCGGCGAGGCAGACGCCTCCGGCCATCGTCACCGCGAGCGGCTGGGCACCGCCCATGCCGCCGAGCCCCGCGGTCACGACGAGTCGGCCGCGGAGATCGCCGCTGCCGAAGTGCTTCTTGCCCGCCGCGACGAAGGTCTCGTAAGTGCCCTGCAGGATCCCCTGCGAGCCGATGTAGATCCACGAGCCCGCGGTCATCTGGCCGTACATCATCAGGCCGAGCTGATCGAGGTGGCGGAAGTGGTCCCAGCTCGCCCAATTGGGCACGAGGTTCGAGTTCGCGAGGAGCACGCGGGGCGCGTGCACATGCGTGCGCAGCACGCCGACCGGCTTCCCCGACTGGACGAGGAGCGTCTCGTCGGGCTCCAAGCGCTGCAGCGTGGCGACGATCGCCTCGAAGCACTCCCAGTTGCGCGCGGCCTTGCCCGAGCCTCCGTACACCACGAGCTGCGCGGGATCCTCCGCGACCTCCGCGTCGAGGTTGTTGAGCAGCATCCGCAGCGCTCCCTCGATCTGCCAGTTCTTGCAGGTGAGAGCGCTGCCGCGCGGCGCGCGCTGGGCGCCGCGGGTCGTGGTGAGGGTCATCGGGCGGGTTCCGTTGGGGTCGGCTCGGAGAGCGAAGGGCCGCGATTGTAGAGCGCCTGCGCGGCGCTCGCCTCAGCTCGTCCGCGCCCGACTCCCGGGATGCACCGCGACCTGAAGCCGCGGCGCGTTCCCCTCCGCCCCGCCTCGACTACTGCCGCCCCCAGCCCAACGCGAGCCGAGCCTCGCGCCCCGACTCGACCCGCAGCTCGACCGGAGCGAGCTCCCGGCCTTGGAGCTTCCGCGCCACGCGATAGATCCCGGGCGCGAACTTCCCGAGCTCGAGCGGCTTCGAGCCATCGGCGGCGAGCTCCTGCGCAGCGGCCTCGGTCCCGCGCGTCCAGACCACCTTGGCCGGCCGCGCCGGATCGATCACCAGCGCGACGCGCCCTTCGGACTCCATCTGCGGCAGCAGTCGGATCACCGCGTCTTCGTCGGCGCCGAGCACTTGCTGGGCGATCGCGAAGCCGTCGCGGCGCACCGTGGCGCGCCACGGCGGCGGGAACCCCAAGTCGATCTCGAAGCGCCCCTGCTCCCGCGTCACGGTCTCCGCGCTGAGCCAGGCCAAGCTCGGCTGCGGGCGGAGCTCGCCCGGCCCACCGGCGAAGCTCTGCAGGAACGGCGCGAGATCCGCGGGCTCGAAGCGCACGACGACATCGGCGACGCCGGCGCCCGTGCCGCTCGGCGCGACCACGACGCGACCGCGCGCGCGCTTCGAAGACGCGGGGTTCGAACGCACGGTGATCGGCATCGGATCCGACGCGCCGATCACGAGCGGAAAGCTCGCCCGCACCGGGTTCGCGAACGGATGCGCGACGAAGACATCGCCGAGGAAGCTCTGCGGCAAGCCTTCGATCACGAGCGGCGAGCCATCGACGGGTGCCGCGAGATCGAAGAAGCGCTCGCCGGGGAAGCTCGAGCTCGCATAGCCCTCGCGCGGGATCACGCTGACGCGCAGCGGCGCGGACAGCGGGAAGCCCTCGCCTTGCACCTCGAGCTTCGCGCCGCGCATCAACACGATCGCGAGCCCCGGCCCGTCTTCACCGGAAGGTTCACTCGGCACGTAGGCTTGCAGGCGCTGCCGTGCATAGCCCGGCGCCCACGCGTGGACCGCGATGTCGTTCCCC
>JAEUHW010000063.1 GCA_016793245.1 Planctomycetota bacterium | reverse complement strand
GAAAGATCCACGCGTCCTTCTATGCGAAGCACGAGGTGCCGCTCGCGCGCGCCGGCGAAGCGCTCGCGCTGGACAGCGCGCGCGCGCAGGTGCTCTACGGCACGCCGCAGGACGGCCCGCACATCGCAGCATTCCTCGCGCGCCTCGGCGCGAAGCTCGACGCGCAAGGCTTGAGCCTCGGCGAGCGCCGCTTCGACGGCGCAGGGCTCGCGCTGATCGCCTGCGCGCCGCACGAGCACGATCCGCGCGCCGCGCCGCGGCTCGTCTACGCCGCCGCCGAGCACGCGACCTTGGTCGGCATCAACGCGCACTTCCACGGCCCGACCGATTGGCTGGTCGTGCGGCGCGTCGAGGACGACAAGTTCGAGACGCTGGCCTCGGGCCGCTGGCCCGCGAAGCTCGCTACAGGATCGTAAGCAAGCTGCTCGTCCCGTAGAGCGTCGGCGGCGCGACGAGGTAGTTGAAGTCCTCCGCGAACGCCGTCGCCCACGGCAGATCCTGCTCCTCGATGCAGATGCCGAGGCCGACGATGGCGTAGGCCTGCAGCAGGTCGGTGCGCTTGGGATCGGTCGCGAGTGCGAGCAGCGCTCGTGCGGCATCGGCGCCGCCCAAGCGCCCGAGCGCGGTGGCGAGCGGACCGAGCGTCGAGATCGTGCGGCCTTCCGCGAGCATCTCGAGCAAGCGCGGCGTGGCGTCGCGATCTTGCAGCAGCACGAGCGCGATCGCGATCTCGCCCAGCTCTTCCGGGTCGCGCACCGCGCGCGGCAGCGCTTCGCGCAGCATCTCGCGCGAGCTCGCGTCGCCCATCAAGCCGAGGCCTACGGCGAGGTGACCGCGCTCGCGCGTCACCGTGCTGGCGACGAAGGCGCGCCGCAGCAGCTCCGCCGCATCGGTGTCGCGCGCGAGGCCGGCGGCGACGGCGAACGCGCCGCGCACTTCGGCCGCCTTCGCGCGGCGGAAGCCGGTGCGCAGCGCTTCGCGTAGCGCCACGGGCTCGGTCCCGCGTGCGGCGAGCGAGCGCGCGGCGAGCCCGAGCCCGAGCGCGATCCACGGTCGGTCGAGATGGGCCCCTTCGCTCGCCTGCTCGGCGTAGCGGCGCAGCGTCTCGGCGTCCTCGAGCCGCGCCGAGCCCAGGATCGCGAACGCGCGTTCCCCCGGAACGGCGTTCCGCTCGTACGCGGTCTTCAGCGAGACGTACATGCGCGTCTTCGCCAGCGGAGCGAGCGTAAGCCTCCCTGCGATGAGCTCGGCCGAATCGCGCAGCATCCAATCCGTCGCGGGATCCTCGATCCAGAGCGAGAGCTTCTCCGCGCAGGCCGGGCCGAGCAGGCGCCCGAGGGCCGTCGGCACCTGTGCTTTCACGAAGGCATGGCGCCCAGAGTCCGCGACGATGCTCTCGAGCAAGGGCAGCGCATGCGTCCACGCATCGCGCTCGCCGAGCGGCAGCACGCTGAGCGCGTGAATCGCCGCCGATTCGAGCTCGGGCCGCGACGAGAGCGAGCCATCGAGCATCGAATTCAGCGTCGCGCGCGCGATCTCCGTTCCGGTGCGCGCCTTCTCCGGCTCGCTGCGCCGCACGAGCAGCGCCATGCCGTAGGCCGCGAACGCCCGCGTGCGATCGTCGATCGAGCGCTCCCCGGTCACGCTGTGAGCCAGTGAGGCGTCGCGCGCGAGTGCCGCGAGCAACGGCAACGCCGATTCGTCGCCGAGCAAGCCGAGCGCCAAGGTCGCCGTCTCGCGGATCTCCTGCACGGGCGAGCGCAAGTCGCGCAGGAAGAGCTCCCGCGTCTCCGCGCTCTTCCAGCCCAACTTCGCGGCGGCGATCAACGCCGCGCTGCGTTCATCGACACTCGTGCCTTTGTCGGCGCGCAGCACCGCGTGGAGCAGCGCGCCGATCTCGTCGCGCAGCGCGGCGTCGAGCGCGCCGACCGGCTTCGCCTGATCGCCCGTGAGCGGCTGCGCGAGCCGGCGGCGATGCGCCTGCAGCTCGAGGAAGCGCGGGCGATTCGCGACCCACCAGTGATCCCAGGCATCGTTAGGCAGCGAGACATCGAGTCCGGCGCCCGTTCGCGCTCCCGGGGCGGGCTGCCCCGTGGGACCGCTTCCCGGCACCTTCGGCGTCGTCGGCCCCGGAGCGGGTTCGGGCCCCGCGGGCGACTCGGGACCCGTGCCGCTACTCGGAGCGCCGGGCGCCGTCCGAGGAGGCGGGGGATTCAGGCGGGCTTCCCGGAACTTCGCCCGGAGATCCACCGGTGGAGGAGGCGGCATCACGACGCCGCCGTGGGCCCGGGCCTCGGGCGCGAGCGCGCCTCCGCAGAACCAGCCGAAGAGCAACACCGCTCCGAGGCGGCCCAAGGTGCGCACGGCGTGCGCCCTCGGCGAGCTCGAGTCCATCATGGGATTCCTGCGCGCAGATCTAGGTTCGGTGTTCGCTTGCATGGCGGCACCGGAGCGGGACGAGATAGGTCGTTGGTCAAGGTAGCGCGCGCGAGCACGGCGACTACACCCTGACCCGAGATTCGGGTCGGCGGTTGTAGAGAGTTCCGCGAGCCAGGATCCTAGGAGTCTCCCCCGTCCTGTGCTCGTTGCCCCCTACCCGTCCGGTCTCGATGTCCGCCGAGAGCACCTCACTCGCCACGGAACCCGAGCTTGGACCTCCTCCGCAGCCGCCCCGTGCCGCGCCGCAGAAGCGCCCGCCGCCGCGCGCGACGTTGCGCCGCCGCCTGCGCTGGGTCCATGCGCGCCTCGTGTTCCTGGGGCTCTGGTTGGCCCGTATCTCGCCGCTCTGGTTCTGGTGCGGCCCCTTCGCGCGCCTCCTCGCGCGTTGCGCCCCACCCCAATTGCGCCGCACGGCGTCTCAGCAGCTCGAGCAGGTCTTCGGAGCGGAGCTCGAGGAACCGGCGCGGCGCAAGATCCAGCGATCGATGTTCTCCCACCAGGCGCGGGTCCTGCGCGAGATCGCGCAGCTCCGCCGCTCCGATGCGCGCTATGTGGAGCGCATGGTGACCCCCGAGCCGGACTTCATCGAGCGCATCGCCGCGCTGCGTCAGCTCGGGAAAGGCGTCATCGTCGTGACGCCCCACTTCGGGAACTACGAGCTCATGCCCGCGTGGTTCTCGCGTGTGCTCGGCGCGCGCGTCAGCGTCATCGCGAAGCGCATCTTGAACCCGTGGGTCGATACCGCGCTGATCGAGATGCGTGCGCGCTTCGACGTGGCGACGATCTACCAAGAGGAATCGCCGCGGAAGCTCCTGCGCTTCCTCTCCGAAGGCGGCCTGGTCGGCATCCTGCCCGACGCGGACCTGATCCGCATGCAGGGCATCTTCGTGCGCTTCCTCGGGCGCGACGCGTGGACCACGACCGGCCCCGCGAATCTCAGCATCGTCTCCGGCGCGCCCATCGCGCCCGCGTTCCTCACCTGGAACGGCAGCGCGTATCGCCTGAGCCTCGGCGAGCCGATCTTCCCCGACCGCAGAGCGCCGCGCGAAGAGGAGATCCGCCGCATCACGGAGGCGTGGAGCCAGACCTTCGAGAACGCGATCCGCGCGACACCCGACCACTGGGTGTGGATCCACGCGCGCTGGAAGACCACCGAGGAGCGCCTGCTTCAGCGGCGCGAGAAGAAGCGCCTGGGCTTCGCGAAGCTGCCGCAGCCGGCGAGCGATGACGAGCCGCGAGCACGCGACGCGCAGCGGGTGTGAGAATCGCGGCGGCGCTCAGAACCAGCGCAGCGCCTTCAGCGTGCCGAGCACCGCGACGCAGAGCGCCCCGAGCACGCCCGTCACGAGGAAGAAGCCCTGCGGATCCTCGGCCCAGGGGATGCCACCGACGTTGATGCCGAGCAGACCGGTGAGGAACGTGAGCGGCAGGAAGAGCGCCGTCACCAGCGAGAGCACGTAGAGGCGCCGATTCAGCGTCTCGGCTTGATGCGAGCCCAGCTCTTCCTGCGTGACGATCAGGCGATCGTGCAGCGCTTGCAGATCCTCGACGTAGCGCGTGTGCAGCTCGACCACGGCGGCGAGGTCGTCGCGCTGCGCCTCGGCGAGCCAGGGCGGCGGTTGGCGGAGCAGCGCCACCAGGCTCTCGCGCTGCGGGGCCATGTGGCGCCGCAGCGTCACCACCTGGCGACGCACCGAGGAGAGCGGGGTGCGCAGCTCCGCACCTCCGCCCGCGAGCACTCGCTCCTGCACGTCGTCGCCCTTCTCCTCCAGCAGGTTCACGAGCTCGCCGATGCGCCGGATCAGGATCTCCAGGATCGCGACGAGGAACTCGCCCACGTTCCGCGGGCCCTTCCCCTTCGCGAGCAGCGCCTCGACGTCGCGCGTCGCGACGATGCGCTGACGGCGCGCGCTGATCACGAGCCCCGGCTCGAGCCAGAGGCGCAAGGAAACCATGTCGTCGGGTTCTTCGCCGGGGTTCAGGTTGATCCCGCGCACGATGAGGAAGAGCCCTTGCCCCTCGTGATGCGCACGCGGCCGCGTCTCCGACGCGAGGAGCGCTTCGCGCAGGTCCTCGGGGAGCGCGCTCTTCTCCGCGAGCAGCTTCGCCGCCTCCGGATGATCGACATCGAGGTGGATCCAAGTCGTTCCGCCGTCCTCGCGTGCACGGAACTGCACCTCCGGTCCGCGCAGCGGCCGTCCGCCGCCCTTCCCGTCGAGTGCGAGAACGATCAGCAGCGGGTCCTTCGCTTCTTCCTTCATCGCGCACCTCCGCGGGCGTAGCTCGTGCGCACCGGACAGGGCGCGCAGGTCGGGTTCGGTCGATCGGCGAAGAGCTCCGCTCGCAGCGCGCGGAAGCCCTCTCCGTTCCAGATCTCTTCGAAGCTCTGCTGGAGCAGGTTCCCCATCCAGAGCGCCTTGCCGCTGCGGCAGCACGGATACACGTTCCCCGCGGGATCGACGCGGAGATAGCTCGCCGCCTGCGAGCAGAACTTGGGGTGCGCGAGGAAGAGATGGTCGTGGAAGAGCCGCAGCACGTCGCTGCCCACGAGGCGCAGGCGCGGCGCGCCGAAGCGGTGCAGCGCCTGCAGATCGCCCGGCAGCTCGAACGAGAGGTCGATCGCATGCACGCGCGCCACCTCTACGGCCGCGGCGAGCTTCTCGCGCAGGCGCTCGTCGAAGGGCACGCGCAGCGCTTCGTACGCAGGTGTGAGCGGCAGGAGCTCCAGCACGTGCACGCGGCTCGCCCCCATCTCCGCGGCCCACGCCACGTAGTCGGCGAGCTCGTCCTGGTTCCTCCGCGAGAGCACGAGCGTGAACCAGCAGGGCACGTTGCGGAGCGCGCACTGCTGTGCCGCGAGCCGTGCGTTCGCTGCGACGCGCTCCAGCTTCGCCGGGCGCCGCAGCTCCGCGAAGACCTCGGGACGGTGCGAGTCGATCGAGATCTGCAGGCGCGAGATCTGGTCCACGCAGAGCGCGAGCCGCTCCTCGGTGAGCAGAGTGCCGTTGGTGATGAGGTTCAGGAGCGTGCCGTGCTCCCGGCACTTCGCCACGAGGAACTCGAAGTCGCCGAGCAACGGCTCCGAGCCCGCCGACGGGGTCAGCAAGCTCGCGACCGGCAGGATCTCGTCGAGGATCTTCCCGGCCCGCGCGCGATCGAGGTCGCGCGGATCGACCCCGTCCACATGCTCGGGCCCGAGCGACTGCGGGCAGCTCGGGCAGCGCAGGTTGCAGCGCTCGTGCAGCGCGAACTCCAAGTGGAACGGCCGCACGCCCCAGTGCGTCTCGCCGCGCGCGAGGTGCGCGGCGAGGCGGTTGTAGTTCTCGATCTCGCGATCGGTCTTGGTCCAGCTCGCGCGGGGGTCGGAGTCGGGAGTGGGCATGACGCTCGGGCTAGAGTCCTTGGGCCGAGGAAGTCGTGGTACCTGAGTCCAGTTTCCCGCCCAAGGACTCCGGTCTCAATGGCGTCAGCCGTTGAACCAGCTCATACGCCGACGCCGTCAGCCGTCGAACCAGCCAACATGCTAGCGGGGCTGGGGCGCAGCCCCGCTCGTTCCGTCGCCCCGAGCATAGGTCGGCGCGCTCCTCGGCGCGAGCTTCCGCGCAGGGGACTCAGCCGCGCGCGTCCGCGAGCAGCTCGCCCTCGAACTCCTCGGCCACTTCCTCCGCATCCAGCGCGGCCAGCTCCTCCGCGGTGAACCAGCGTCCGAGCAGCAGACGCAGGGGCACGAGCAGCGCGATCAGGACCGGGAAGAGGATCCCGATCGAGCTCGCCTTCAGCACCCAGAGCGCCGCCAGGGCCACCGCCTGGATGATCGTGTAGAGGTGGATGCGCAGGTGCGAGACGATGCGCGTGTAGTGGCTGCGGGGATAGAGCTTGGGATCGGTGACCCAGAGCGTCACGCGATCGAAGAACTGGTTCCCGCCGAGGGTGGTGAAGCCCATGAAGAGGAAGAGCCCGAAGAGCACGGCCATCGGGATCAGCTTGATCAGGGGCAGGATCAGCACGCTGCAGGCGATGAGCACGTGGATCATGAGCGGCGAGACGCGGTTCTCCCGCACGCTCTCGATCGTCTCGTGCTTCTCGCCGCGCTCGTCCACCGCTCGCATCGTCGCCAGGCTCTTCACGTGGTTCAGCGAGTGGACGGTCGCCGCGACGATCCACGGCAGCGCCGCGAAGCTGACCGCGATCGTGATCGCGCCCACGACGAGCAGATCCAGGTGGAAGCCCGCCCCCTTGCGCAGTCGATTGCCGCGCGCGTTCACGAGGCGGGTCGTGATGTTCTGATCGAGGAAGAGCAGGATCGTCGCCATCAGCGCCGGTCCGATCGAGGCCAGGATCGCCCAGGTCGGGAGCTCCCAGAGATCGACCAGCCACGGGCGCCCCGTCGTGGTCTCCACTTGCTCGGGGATCTTGGAGGCCGGCATCGGCACCGCCGACTCGAACACGGCGAACGTGGTCATGAGCGCGATCGCGATCGCGGGGCCGAAGTCGCTGATGAAGTCCCGGATCGGCTTCCAGAGGTAGCGGCTGCGCTGGAAGGAGCGCATCCCGCGTGACAAGGCGAAGGTCCCGAGGCCCAGGATCAACGTCAGCAGCGCCGTGTCGGGGCGCGACGACTCGAGGAACGGCGCCGCGAGCGAGCGCACGGCCTCCACGATGAAGATCACCGCGATCAGCGAGGCGAAGATCTCGTCCGTGAAGCGCGTGAAATGCCGCATCCAGGCGCTGGCGTCGGTGAGCGCCAGCACGACCAGCAACACGCCGGACCAGATCCCCGTCCACGCGTAGACCGGCAGGAAGGGCAGCTCGAGCTGGCGACACGAGGTGTAGAGCAGCCCCGTGAACACGACGATCGGACCGGTGCCGCCGAGCAAGGTCAGCGGCTGGCCCGACAGCAGCGCGAAGACGATGCCCCCCGCGGCCGTCGCCACGATCATCTCCACCGTGCCGATCGATCCGCCGGTGACGAGCCCCGTCAGGCCGCCGAAGGCGATCGCGTTCGCGAGGCAGGCGAAGAAGAGGAAGATCGTCGACGCGAGAACCTTCGGGTGGAGGCCCCGCTTGAAGTCGTCGCCGTAGTGCGGCAGGCGTCGGCGGAGATCGCCCACGAGCCCTCCCGCGAAGCGGCCCGTGAAGCGGAGCCCGTCATCCATCGCGGGTGCCGCGGCGCGGGCGGGAATCGACCCAGGGGTCGAGCGAGACGAGCTCTCGAGCATGGCGGTCCTCGGGTCGGGTAGGAGCTACGCCGACAGGGGACAACCGCCGTAGCCGGGGTTCGCTGGCCATGCTCCCCGCTGCGGGGCTGTGGACCAACTCCTTTCGGGATCGGTTTCTCACGCGCGCAAGAAAGCAGACTTCAAACGAGAGTCGCTCAATGCTGCTTCAGCAGGCGCACCGCCCATCGCTCCTGCGCCCTCTGCATCGCGAGCCGATTGCGCACCAAGGCCGTGCCGTACTTCCGCAGCGGATCGGCCGGGTCGAGAGAGAGGAGGTCATAGCGCTCGAGCGCTTCGGGCTCACCGCCGACGCAGCGCGCGAGGAGTCGATTCGCCTGGTCGGCCATGCGCTCGCCGGCGACGGCCCACTCCTCGTCGATCAGGTAGTGCAGGAGCCGCGGATAGGCGCGCGAGCCGAGGCCGACCGCCGGCGCGAGCAACTCGTCGGTCCATTGCGCCGCGGGCGTGCGGAGCACGCTCTGCAGCGCGTGCAGCTCGCGCGCCGAGAGGCCGTGGAACCACTGCGCTTCAGGCAGGTCCGCGCGACTGCGCAACCACGCGACCCACGGCGGCTTCACGGCCTCGAGCTCGGGCGCCATCCCCCGGTGATCGTGGACGCGGAAGCCGATCCACTCGCGGCCGACGTGATCGAGACGCAGATCGGTGAAGTCTTCCAGGAGCTCGAGCGCGTTGCCGCGCACGGAATAGATGGTGCTCTCCACGGCGTAGCCGCTGACGGCGGTGCCGTCGTCGAGCGCGGCGATCAGCGCTTCGAGCGTCGCGCGTGGCGCGCGTTGGAAGTCCGCACGCACGAGCTCGAGCGCTGCGGACCAGTCGCTCCGGGACCGGCGAAGCAGGGCGTGTAGGCGTTCGCCGGCGGTCGCCGGCTCGCGGCGCGCGGGAGCGGGTTCCTGCGGGATCGCGAGCGACGGAGCGATGGTCAGCGCGAGAGCGAGCAAGGGCAGCATGGTTCCACCCACCGAGGGAGGCGATGGAGAGAGGGCCGCCGATCGTGCCATCGAGAGCCGCGGCTTCTGCAAGCGCAGGTAAAAAGCCCCAGCGCCGCTGCACCGAGGTCCGCGCGTGCGGATCGCGCTCGTTCGCGCGCCCTCTCCCGCTGCCCAGAGCGCGAACGCGAGCTCAGTGCAAGCGCACGGCGACCGCGTTCGTGATCGTCTGCACACCGAGCTCCGCCAGCGGATCGATCACGAAACCGCAGGCGTAGACCACCGTGCCGATATAGAGCGGGGCCGGGTTCTGCAGCGTCGCGACCGCTTCGCCTTGCGCGTCGAGGAAGCCGGCGAAGTTCGCAGTGACACCGGGGATGCTCACGCCGAAGGTGTAGACGAAGGTCGTGTCGAGGTCGATCGGCACGGTGCGCGAGCCGAAGGGGAAGCCGGTGTTGCCGAGCGAGAGCGCGAGCGCGTAGACCTTGTTCGCGCCGAGCGGATCGCGGACCGTCAGGTTCATCGCTCCGCTGGTCGAGGCGATGCCGCTCGCAGCGAGACCGGTGAAGCGTGAGCTCAAGATCTCCTGGCTCCCCGCGGCGACCGCGAAGCCCGCGGCGAGGAACATCTCGGTGCCATCGCTCGAGGTCGTCGCGCTGAAGACGCCCGAGAGCGTGCCGGTCGTATCGAACTCCACCATCGGCTGCGGCGGATCGAAGGGCAGCGAACGCGAGAGGCGCGTCGCGCGCATGACGCGCAAGCGCCGCGTCGCAGGATCGGAGACGGTGTAGATCAAGGCGAGCCCGTCGTCGCTGATCTCGACGTCGCGATGCGAGCTCGTGGTGAGCACCTCGGGCACGACCGCCGGAGCGTTGAACGGCAGCGCGGTGCTCGTGCGCGTCGCGCGGAAGATCGAGTTGTTCGGCGCGTTGGGCGCGCCGTGGCCCGTGGTGAGGAAGTACGCCTCGAGACCGTCCGCGGTCATCGACAGGCTCGCATCGGAACCGGTCGAGCTCAGCACGGGATCCTGCGTGGGCGCGCCCCACGGCGCCGCCGTGTTCGGACGCGTCGCCACCCAGAGGTCGAAGCCGCCGAAGCCGCCGGGGCGCAGCGAATCGAACCAGAGCTGCAAGCCGTCCGCAGAGAGGAAAGCTCCGCTGTCGGTCGAGGGATCGGAGAGCGCGCTCACCAACACCGGCGCGCCGAAGGGCGCGGTGCGCGAAGCGCGCGTCGCCTCGTAGATCTCCCAGTTCCCGCTCGAGAACGACGCGAGATGCAGCGTCAGGCCATCGTAGGAGAGGTCGGGGCCAGTATCGCTGGCGGAGGTGTTGAGCGTGGGCTCGAGCACCGGCGTGGACCAACCGGACTGCGCGATCGATACCGGGGCGAGAGCGCCGAGCGCGAGAGCAACAGCGAACGGGGCAGGTATCACGAGTGGCCTCCGAAGACAGTCATCGAGCCGTGGCGGGACGAGCCTAACGCGAACGGGCCCTATCGGGGAGATGGCCTTTGGAGCGCCGTTCGCGTAGGAAGTAGGCATCGACGCGCGCGGCCCGCACGACGTCGATCCGAGCTCCCGATCGAATCCGAGGTTCCACCGATGCGCAAGCTCTTCGCGCTGCTCTTCTGCTCCGCGTGCCTGACACCCCTCGCGCTCGCCCAGGACGGCGGCGCCAACTGGCTCCGCGACCTCGCGGCGGCGAAGGCCGCTGCCTCTGAGGGCGGCAAGGCGATCCTCCTCCACGTGCTCCCCGCCGAGGCGAACCCGACGGTCGATAAGCTGAAGGCCGAGGTCTTCGAGAAGCCCGAGTTCGCGACCTGGGCCGAAGCGAACGTGGTCCTCCTCGTCGCCGATCTCGCGGCCACCGACGCCGCGGAGAAGACCGCGAGCGAGAAGCTCGCGAAGGACTACGGGGTGCGCAACTTCCCGCAGGTCCTGCTGCTCGACGCCGAGGGCAAGAAGCTCGGCCAGCTCGGCTACAAGCCGGGCGGCGCGAAGGCCTGGACCGCGCAGGCGGACAAGCTCCTCGCCGCGCAGAAGGGCGCCGCGAAGGCGACTTACGAGTGGCTGACCAGCTACGAGGAAGCCCTCGAACGCTCGAAGAAGGAGAAGAAGCCGATCCTCGCCGACTTCACCGGAAGCGACTGGTGCGGCTGGTGCATCAAGCTGAAGAGCGAGGTCTTCGATCAGCCCGAGTTCCAGAAGTGGGCGGTCGAGAACGTGATCCTGCTCGAGCTCGACTTCCCGAAGAAGAAGGAGCTGCCGAAGGAGCTCGCCGACCAGAACGCGAAGCTCCGCGACAAGCATGGTGTCCGCGGCTATCCCACGATCCTCTTCTTCGACGCCAAGGGCGAGAAGATCGGTCAGTCGGGCTATGTGGAAGGCGGCCCCGCGGCGTGGATCAAGGCCGCGGAAGAGCAGATGGGCAGCAAGAAGAAGAAGCGCTGAACGATGACGGACGCCGCCGCGGCGAGCCGGCACTCGGCTCGCGCCATCGCCTGCATCGCCGCGGCGGCGTTCCTCGCGATGACGCCGTGGTTCGCGGCGTCGTTCGTCGGTGCCGAGCTCGCGCGCGAATGGCAGCTCGACGCGAGCGGTCGCGCGTGGCTCACCGCGTGGGTGCAGCTCGGCTTCGTCGCGGGCACGCTCGCCAGCGCGCTGCTGAACCTCGCCGATCGCTGGCCCGCGCAACGACTCTTCGCCTGCGCCGCCCTCCTCGCCGCGGCATGCACCGCCGCGCTCGCCGCGGTGAGCGAGCCGGCGCTCGCGTTCGCGCTGCGCTTCCTCACCGGCTTCGCGCTCGCCGGTGTCTATCCACCGGCGATGAAGCTCGCCGGCTCCTGGACGAGCGCGCGCCGCGGCCTCGCGATCGGCGCCATCGTCGCGGCGACCACGCTCGGATCGGCGACGCCGCTCCTCGTCGGGGCGTTCTTCGGCGCCGGTGAGCTCCCCTGGAGAGCGGTGCTGCTCACCGTCGCCGCGATCGCAGGCAGCGGCGCGCTCCTCGCCGCGAGCACCGCGCGATCGGGGCCGCATCTCGCGCGCAGCGCGCCCTTCGCATGGCGGCACGCGCTCGACCCGGTGCGCTTGCCCGCGTTGCGTCTCGTGAACCTGGGCTATCTCGGCCACATGTGGGAGCTCTACGCCATGTGGACCTGGGTGCCGCTCGTGCTCGTCACCAGCTACGAGAACGCCGGCTACGGCGGCGATGCCGGTCGTCTCGCGGCGTTCGCGGCTCTCGGCGCCGGTGCTCCCGCCTCTTTGCTCGCCGGCTGGTGCGCCGATCGCGTCGGCCGCACGCTCATCGCCGGCGCGAGCTTGCTGCTCTCGGGCGCCTGCTGCCTCGTCGTGGGCTTCACCCTCGCGACCCCTTGGCTCCTCACCGCGCTCTGCGTGCTCTGGGGCTTCGCCGTCGTCGCCGACAGCGCGCAGTTCTCGGCCGCGGCGAGCGAGCTCGCCGATCCGCGCTACGTCGGCACCGCGCTCTCCGTGCAGACCGCGCTCGGCTTCCTGCTCACGACGGTCACGATCTTCGGCCTGCCGCAGTGGGCGGCTTCGGTGGGCTGGCCCACGGCGTTCGCGATGCTCGCGCTCGGCCCGGCGGTCGGCATCGCCGCGATGCTGCGCCTGCGCGCTCGACCGGAAGCGGCGCGGATCGCGGGCGGCAAGTGCTAAGCTGGCAGCCCACTCGCGCCGGAGCTCGCATGCGCTGCACGTTCCCCTCCGCTCTCGTCGTTGCCCTCGTGCTCGTCTCGTGCGGCACCACCATCTCGAACCCGCGCTTCCCGAACGCGACGCACGAGCTCGCGACCTCGTGCGAGCTCTACCGCGGCGGACCACAGCAGTCGCGCCCCGCCGATCTCCGTCTCGAAGCCGGCACGCTCGTGCGCGTGATCGAGACCGCCGGCTCCTACACCCTGATCGAGCTCGAGAATCGCGACGGCGGCTACGTTCTGACCAGCGCCCTGCTCCCCCTGGAGCCCCGCTGAGCTCCCCCCTCATTGCACAGAAAAGGTGCCAGGCACCTTTACTGTGCAACGGACCGACGGACGAGGAAGTTGGATGAGCTTCGAGCTGAGTTCCGCCACCGACGTACTGCGCCGCACGCCCAGCATCCTGCATCTCTGGCTCGGCGGTCTCGGCGAAGAATGGACCGAAGCCGACGAAGGACCCAACACCTGGAACGCGAGCCAGATCGTCGGCCACCTCGTCCACGGCGAGGAGACCGACTGGATGACGCGCGTGAACTGGATCCGCACGCACGGCGAGAAGAAGCCCTTCCCGCCCTTCGATCGCTTCGCGCAGGAGACGCGCTTCCGCGGCTGGAGCTTGGATCACCTGCTCGAGCGCTTCGACGAGAAGCGCCAGGCGAACCTCTCCGAGCTCGCTTCGCTGGATCTCACGCCGAGCCACCTCGAGGCGCGTGGGATGCATCCCGCGCTCGGGTCGGTGAGCTTGGGTCAGCTCCTCGCGACGTGGGTCGCGCACGATCTGGATCATCTGGCGCAGATCGCGCGGGTGATGGCGAAGCGCTATGCCGAGGCGGTGGGGCCTTGGGCGCAGTATCTGCGCATCTTGCAATGAGCACGGGCCGCAGAGCTCGTGGGAAGGTCTGGGCGATCGCGATCTTGCTCACCTGCGCGGCGTGCTCGGGGACGCGCGAGGAACGCGAGGTCGAAGTTCCGCCCCGCTCCGAGGAGCTCCGCATCCTCACCTGGAACCTCCACCACGGCGAGGGCAGCGACGGGCGCTTCGATCTCGAGCGCATCGCCGCGGTGATCCGCGCGACGGATCCCGATTGGGTTGCGCTGCAGGAGATCGATCGGGGCGTCAAGCGAACGAACGGCGTCGACATGCCGGCGGAGCTCGCGCGCCTGACGGGTCTGCAGCCCGTCTTCGGCGACAACATCGACTATCAAGGTGGGCGCTACGGGAACCTGGCGCTCGTGCGCACGCCGCCCGAGCGCGTCGTGAATCACGCGCTGCCGTCGCACTACACGGGCGAGCAGCGCGGCTTGCTCGAGCTCCAGTGGGCGACGCCGCGCGGCTTGCGGCGCTTCTTCGTCACGCACTGGGACTATCGCGGCGACTACGAAGGGGAACGCCTCGCTTCGGCTGAGCTCGTACGCGCGCGGCTCGAGGACTCCGAACACGAGCTCTTCGTGCTCGCCGGTGACCTCAACGCGCTGCCGAGCTCGTCCGTGATCGCGAGCCTCGACGGCTTCCTCGAGCCGGCGCACGGAGCGACGCCGCAGCCGACCTATCCTGCGGCGGCTCCCGAGCGCATGATCGACTACGTGTGGCTCGACGCTGCGGAAGGCGCCTGGCGCGTGCAGAGCTGCGAGGTACTGGGCGAAGCGACGGCCTCCGATCATCGGCCGTTGCTCGTCGTGCTCGTGCAAGCGCCCTAGCAGCCTGTTGAAAAGTCATTCGAGCTGGAGAACGCGCCTCGGTCGCCTCGCTTTCGTTGCCGGAACCTAGCTGAAACACCCGCTTCAGCGCCGGCTCCTGCGCCTCGGCGAGACGCCCGATGCATCGTTTCCAGCCTCGAAGCACTTCTTCAACAGGCTGCTAGCACTCCGATCGCCGAGAGGCCCATAGCGCCGCGGAGCGCAGAGCCGCTGATCGGCCACACGCTCGCTCGCCGCGCATCGCGCGAGTATCGTCCTGGCGCTGCGGCGGGCGCAGCCGACCCACTTGCCTATGTCCGCCGGCGCTTCCAAGTGGCGAGGCGTGTCCGCGAACGACCTGGCGAGGAGGACGGTGATCCCCCCGCAGACTCGTCCGGGAACCCCAACGCTCGACGAACTCCAACCCTGAGGACGGTCCCGTGCTCCGACATCTCCTGACGACTCTCGCGCTCTGCGCCCTTGCTGCGGCGCCCGCAACGGCGCAGCTCGCCCTCTCGACGACCTTCAACGGCAACAACAATGGCGGTGTCGGCGGCACCTTCTACTTCGACTTGACGGTCAAGCAGAAGACGACGCTCTACGCCCTCGACTGCAACTTCACGGCGACGGCGGGCACGCCCGTCGGCATCGAGTTCTGGATGACCTCCGACACGCGTGTCGGGAAGCAGCTCGATCCGAACGTCTGGATCTTGATGCCCGGGGATGGCGCGAACGCGGAGGCGGCCGGCCCAGGCGAGCCGACGCGCGTGAACTTGCGCGATCCCCTGGACCTGCAGCCCGGAAGCTACGGCATCGCGCTGATCACCATCGGAACCGGGCACAGATACGGCAACGGCACCGAGACCTACAGCGATGGCTTCCTCGAGCTCGAGACCGGTGAAGCGGCGAACGGTCCGTTCCGCGGCCCGCTGCTCGAGCCGCACGTTTGGAACGGCCGGCTGATCTACGGTCCGAAGACGTTGAAGGGTCCTTACGTCTACGCGTACGACGATCGCGCGGGCGCGCTGCACGGCTTCCTGCTCGACAAGAAGACCGGCGCTCCAGGCCAGCTCCTGGGCTCGCCCTTCGCGGTGAACGGCGGCGGCGTCGATGTCAGTGGGAACGGGCAAACGCTGACCAGCGATGCGAAGGGTGCGTTCCTCTTCGCGAGCACCGATGACGGGCTCGCCGTGCTGCGACGCCTCCCCGGCGGAGCCGTCGAGAGCGTGGCCGGCTCCCCGTTCGCCGGCTCGAGCGATCTCGCCGGGGTGAAAGCTTGGGAGAGCGGTCGCGCGCTCTTCGTCCTCGCGGTCGCGCGCTCGGCGGGTGTCCTGGACGTCTTCGCGATCGACCGTGAGACCGGTGCCGCGAGCTTGCGCAGCGGCTCGGCTTCGATCGGTGCCGCGGACGGCGGTGTTGGCATCACCGCGGGGAAGCGCTTCGTCTACGTCGCCAACGAGCAGGACGGGCAGGTCCGCGGCTTCGCGATCGATGCCAGCGGCGCGCTGACTCCGATCCCGAATTCGCCCTTCGCCTTCGCCGGAATCGAAGAGCCTTCCAACCTGGTGCTGAACGCTAAGGAGACCGTGCTCGCCGTGAACGATTGCGACGACGGCGATTACGTCTTCGCGACCATCGATCGCACGACCGGCGCGCTGATCCTCCCGGTCTTCCTGCCGAGCGCGTCGTCCTGCAGCAACGTCTTCGGGTTCACCTCGAAGGGTGCCTTCTACGGCGGCGGTGACAACGTGATCGACGCGTTCGCGAGCGGTCCCACGCTCTTGGGCAGCCCCACGATGCCGGGCAATACGATCGACCTCGGCCTCGTCACGCCGAAGGGCACTTCGATCTACTACATCGACGGAGCCTCGCTGCACCACGCGCCGATCGACAAGCGGCTCTTGCTGCCGATCGCCTCGGAGACCGCGACCTTGTTCGCGATCTTCAACCGGAGGCCTTCGGGCATGATCTATCTCGCAAAGTAGCCACTGCGCGCTGCACGAACACAAAGGCGGTGGCCGCTCGATCCGAGCGCCACCGCCTTCTGCGTTTCGATGCTCTGCGCGCGAGGATCAGCTCGCCGACGACGCGTCGCCGGACGCGCCATCCGCGGGCGCCGGCTGGCATTCGGGCGCGCTCATCGCCGCCGCCATCGCCTTCTCGATCTGCTTCATCGTCATGTCCTTCGTATGCGTGGCGACGGACCACTCATGACCGAAGGGATCCTTCAGCTTGCCGTAGCGATCGCCCCAGAAGGCGTCCATCGGCGGCATGACGACCTGGCAGCCGGCGGCGACGGCCTGCTCGAAGACCTTGTCGCAGTTCTTGACGTAGAGATGCAGCGTCACCGGCGTCGCGCTCAGCGCGGACGCGGCGCGCGCAACGCCGCCGTTCCACTCGGGGAAGTCGTCGCACAGCATGATGCGGCTGTCGCCGATCTGGATCTCGGCATGCGCGATGCGCCCATCGGGCGTCATCATCTTGCCCTTCGACTTGGCGCCGAACGCCTTGCCGTAGAACTCGAGCGCCTGAGCCGCGCCCGCGACGACGAGGTGCGCGCTCACGGTGGCGAAGCCCTTCGGGATCGGGTCCGCCTTCTTGCTCTTCTTCGGCGCGGGCTTCGCAGCCTTCGCCGCCTTGCCAGCCTTAGCGGCCTTACCGGCGGCCTTACCGGCCTTCGCGCTCTTCGGAGCAGCCTTCGCGTTGCTCTTCGCAGCGGCTGCAGCAGCCTTGCCGTTCTTCGCCGGCTTCGCCGGTGCAGCGGCCGCCTTCTTCGCGTTCTTCTTCTTCGCCACGACTCCAAGTCCTCAACGGGGAAACGAGCGCGCGACGGGAGCGCGCCGAGGTGAGAGGCGGGAGAGAGTCGGGCTTCGCGCGCCGCTTGGCAAGTGTCGATCAGCGCTCGGCCAAGATCCTGGTGCGGAAGCCGAGCTCCTGGGAGAGCGCGACCATCTCCTCGAAGACGTCGCCATAGGCCACGGCGACGTGGTTCGAGAGGTAATGCGCCATCAGCGTGTCGCGGCCGATCCCCATGTCCGCCGCCATGAACGGCCACTGACGGGTGGTGCCGTTCCACCAGGCGTCGCGCACCGCGGGCGGCAGGCGGACCACCTCGCCGCGGCCGACGTCCATCCAGAGCGTCCCCTGCTTCACGTACGCGCGCGCCCAGGTCATGGCACCCGGGAGCGACTCGCCGGCGAAGGAGCCGCCGGGGGTCGGGAAGTAGAGGCGCGGTTGGCGGTAGGTGTGCGCGCCCTTCAGGGTGTGCGGGTCGTGGTTGAAGGCGTAAGCGCCACAGGAGCCGCTGTTCAGCAGCACCCAGAGGAAGCGGCCTTCGTGCTCGGCGCCCCAGCGGACGTCGTGGAACATCACCGCCTGGTGCAGCCCCTTCGCTATCAGCAGCCGCTTCAGCATCTCCATCGGGAGGACGTTGCCCTGGTCGGCTTCCGTGGCGCAGGCGATGGTGTCGCCGTTCGTCTCGGGGCGGCAGCTCGAGTTGAAGAGGCCCTCGGCGAAGTCGCTCGGCGGGCGGAGCGGGATCATGCCGAGCTGGTACTGCCAGCCCAGGCAGTCGGCGCGGAACTCCTCGACCAGGTCCTTCACCACGAGGTAGTCGCGGAGCTGCTCCTTCGTCGACTCGGGCGTGAAGTCCTCGGCGTCGGCTTCGCCCCAGTGGAAGGTGACGCCCTTCTCCTGCACGAAGCGGAACGCCTCCTCGATCCGGTGGCTCGCGATCCGGCGGCCGCGATCGACGATCCAGCACTGGTCGACCTTGTGCTCGGTGAAGCCATGGCGGTTCAGGAGCCGGGGGCCGAAGTAGCCGTTGATCATGCCCATCGAGGTGTCGCCAAGCATGAGCACGAGCGCGCGCCGGTCGCGGAAGCCCTGGGCGACCTTCGCCGCGCGGGCCGCGGCCTGCGGCGAGACCGCGGCATGGAAGCGGATCGCGGACTCGGAGTAGCGGATGCGCCCCGAGCTCACCCACTCCTCGAGGCGGGCCATGAACTGCGGGTCCTTCGTCCAGTCCGGCGCGTCGGTCCAGACGCGGGAGAACGGGCGGTCCAGGCTCTCGAGACAAGCACCCGTGTTCAGCAGCCCGACCAAGCCCGGCCACTTGCCGCTGAAGTTGCTCGCCAGCAGCAGCGGGTTCTCCTTCCCGACCACGCCGTCGCAGGTGTGCGGGCCGTACAGCCAGTGCACGCACATCCCGATCATCGGGTCCTGCACCGGACCGAGCTTCTCGATCGCGTGGTGCGGCTTGCTGAGGAAGCCCTCCACGCGATACGGCGCGTGTCCGAGCGCGCGCAATGCGCGCTCCATCTGCTGCGTCGCCTCCTCGACGTTCGGGAGTGCGAGCTGGTTCGGAATCTCCCGGGCGTCGCCGGGCCAGAAGAGGGCGATGCGTTGTCCCATGGCGCGCGAATGCTACGACCCCGGACGTACGGTGCCAGGAACATTTTCACCGGGGTCGCTCACCCCACCGACACGCCGTCGATTACCCCGGACGTACGGTGCCAGGAACGTTTTCACCGGGGTCGAGGACGCGCGGCCCGCTCGCCTCGTCGCCCCGCGCCCCCGGTGAAAATGTTCCTGGCACCGTACGTCCGGGGTGGCGGGAAGAGGGAGGGTCAGCGCTTCTCCCAGCGCTCCTTCGCCTCGAAGTAGAGCTCGAGCGCTTCGAGGGCTTGCTTGGCCAAGGCGCGGGCTTCTTCGCTCGGATCGCGCAGGCATTCGATGATGAGCGGGACGGCGTCGCGTTCGCCGGTCTGCTGGAGCGCTTGGATCGCGCTGTTCTTGGTCGCGGGATCGTCGAGGAACGGCGCGATCTCGGCGACGACCTCCGGGCCGCGGAGGTAGCCGAGCATCATCACGGCGGCGGTGCGGACGTGGCCGTCCTTGCTCGAGCGCAGCGCGGCGACGAGCTTCCGCACCTCGGCGCTACGAACCTCCGGCGGAACGAGCCGTGGCCAATCTCGGATGAGAACCTCGGTGGCCTGACCGCGTGCGAACCACGGCGTGGCGAGGTTGCGCAGCTCGGCATCCGCGGCGATCACGGCCGCGTAGTTCTCCAACGCTTCCTCGGCGAGCTTCGGCGGAGCGTTAGGAGCGAGCGCGTGTAGCAGCAAGGCGCGCTGCTCCTCCGCGGCGGCCGAACGGATCAAGGCTCGCCAGGGGCCGAACGCGGCGTTCTCGGTCGCAGCTTCGACGAAGCGCAGCAGCGCCGCGCGCCCCGGGGGCCCCACTCGAGTTGCCAGTACGTCGGCGAGGCCGCTGTGCAGGAGGTTCCGGCTCGCGATGGTGCGCTCGGCCGCGGCCACCAGCAGCGGCGCATGCTCCGGCTTCCAATGCGGACGCAGCGCGTCGAGCAAGTTCTGCAGCGTCTCCGCGTCGATCTCCGTGCAGCGCTGCAGCACGATCGCGAGCTGCTCGGGTCCCGCGAGCCGCACGAGCGCGGCGCGCACCGCGCCCGTCCAAGGTGCATCGGGTTCATTCGGCTCGCGAGGCGGAACCGCTTCGAGCAACGCTTCGAAGCACGAGGCGTCGCTGCGATCGCGCACGATGCGTTGGAGCCCGCGCGAATCGTGTCCTTGGCGATAGCTGCGCATGAAGTCGAGCGCGGCGCGCGCCGTGTCGGCATCGGCATGTGACTCGTAGAATTCCCAGGTCCAATGCTGCGTGATCAAGCGTTTGCCGAGCGGCACGAGACGCTCCGGCGCCAGCTTGCGCACGTACTCGAACAGATCGCTCCTGCTCCGCGCGCTCTCGAGTTCGGAGAGCGCGAGATCTACTCCCACGGAGCTTGCACGTCGATCGAGCTCGGCGAAGACCCCGTTCGAGCACTCCTGTGGCGCAGCCGCCGCGCAGGCGACCAAGGTCTCTGGCGCGAGCGACCTCAGGTGTCGCTGGACGACGGCTTGGATCTCGTGACGCAGCCAACGCACCAGGATCTCCGGCTCGCGATCGTAGAGCTGCGGCCAAGGCTTCTCGCGTGAGTACACCGAGCGCAAGAAGGACTGGCGCTCCACCTCGCCCGCGAGACGCTCGCGGAACGCGAGTGCTTGCATCTCAGTCGCCTTGGTCGACCGCTCCAGCCACGCTTCGATCGCCGCGCGGCGCACCTCGAGCTCGGCGTCGCCGACGAGCGCATCGACGATGGCTCCGACCTCGCTGCGCTCTCGCAGTGCGATCGAGCCGCAGAGCTCGGCCGCGAGTCGCCGCTCTTCGCTGTTCTCCGAGCGCGCGAGCTCGCCGACCGCCGTCGCGAGGCGCGGATCCATCTGCTCCACGCGCCCGAGTGCGCGCAACGCTTCGTGGCGCACGCGCGGGTCCGCGCCCGCGAGCGCGCGATCGATCAGTCCCGCTCGGGCCGGTCCGCGCACATCGTCGAGGCCGCGAGCCACGATGACGCGCGCCACGGGATCTGCGCCGCCGAGCAAGCGCTCCAGCGCCGCCACCGCGTCCGCATCCGGCGCCTCGTCCAGCAGGAACGCCAGCGTCTCGCGCAGCGCGATCGGCGAGAGCTCCCCGAGGTAGCGCGGCAGGATCGGGCGCACCGCGCTGCCGAGCTGACGCAACTTGATCCGCGCGGCGTTGGCGGTCCCGGATCCGTCGGTCTCGAGCTGCTGGAGCAGCGCGAGGATCGGGTCCGCCTGTCGAAAAACATCCTGCGCCGGAGCCTGTGCCGCCGGCGCCTTCCCCTGCACGTCCTTCTCGAGCTGCGCGCGCACCGCGGCGGCGCGCCCTTCGTCTTGCGCCGGCACCAAGGCGAGCGCCCCCAGCGTCCATGTGATCAGCATGCTCATGTCGGTCCTCCCGTTCGAGCCCGAGCGCAGGATCGCGGCTCGAGCCCCGGGAGTTGTCAGCGCGGTGACAATTCAGGTCGACCGCCGGCGCGTCGAGCTGAGATTGACAGCGCGCTGACAACTCGGCGCACGGGGCGCGTAGATTGCCCTCATGTCACAACGCGATCGAGATCGTGGTGGAAGGGTCCCTTGGGGACTCTTGGCTTTGGCGTGGATCGCGCCGCTCGCGCTCGCCTCTACCGCGCTAGCGCTGCGGGCGCGGGGGGTCGCAGCCGAGGTCGCGGCAAGCACGCGGCGCGAGCTCGTGGATGCCGCAGCGCGGGCCCTGTCGAGCTGGCAGAGCGCGTTGGACGCGCCGGAGCTCGCCGAGGCGATGCGCCTGGAGCGCGACCTCGAGAGCGGCACGTGGCGCCCCTTCGCGGCGTGGCGTGCCCCTGCTCCGCGGGGAGCCGCGCCGAGCCTGGCGCTCGAGCTCGCCCTCGACGCCGAGCGGCGCGGCGCCGCGGAAGAGGCGCTGCGCTTCTTCGAGCTCGCGCACGCGGAGTCGCCCACGGCGTGGAGCGCGGAAGCGCGGCTCGCGGAGGCGCGCGCGTTGCATGCGGCCGGACGGAGCGCAGAGGCGCGCGCGATCCTCACGACGCTCGGCACGAGCGCGCTCGAGAGCGAGGGCCCGCTCTCGACCGCGCTGCTCGCCGCTCTGACGGAGGCGCGCTTCGCCGCAGAGACGGGGGATCTCGCGCCGGCGCAGATCACGCGCGCACGTCTCCTCCGCGGCGAGCTCGCGTTGCCCGCTGCCGCCGCGAGCGCTGTGCTCCAGTTCCTGCGCGAGCTCGGGCTCGCTCCCACGCCGGAAGAGAGCCTGTTCGCTGCGGCGGCCCGCATCGTGCAGCGCTTTGAGGAGGGCGAGACCTGGGAGCGCGTCTCGGCCCCCTTCGAAGAGCTCGCGTGGTTCCATCCGCTCGACGACGGCAGCGCGCGCGTGCTCTCCATCTCACGCGCCCAGGAACTCCTGCGCGCCACGCTGGTGGAAGCAGAGCGTCTCGCACCACATCTCCGCCTCGAGCTGGTCGATGGCAGAGTGAAGGCCGATCTGCGCGGCACGGCACCGGCAATCTGGATCGAGCGCCTCGAGCTCGCGCTCTTCGCGCTCGCGCTGCTCGCGTTCCTGCTCGGCCATGCGCTCGCGCTGCGCGTGGCGCTCCGCGAAGCGCGGCTCGCGCGCTTGAAGAGCGAGTTCGTCGACCGCGTCTCGCACGAGCTGCGCACCCCGCTCACCGCGGCGGCGCTGCAAGCGGAGATGCTGGCGAGCGGCAAGGTTCCGCCGGAGAAGCTCGCGCGCTATCACCGCGGGCTCCGCGCCGAGATCGAGCGGCTCTCGCAGCTCGTGCAGCGCGTGCTCGACTTCGCGCGCCTCTCGCGGGGGCGCCTGCCCTTCGAGCCGCGCGAGGTCTCGTTGCGCGCGGTGCTCGCGCGTGGCCTGCGCGCAGGACGCGGGGCGCTGCGCCTCGCGGGGCAGAAGGTCGAGGTCCGCGCGCCGCGCGATATGCCCTCGCTGCAGCTCGATCCAGCGCTGCTCGAGACCGCGCTCGCGAACCTGCTCGAGAACTGCGCGCGCCACGCCCCGCGCGCGAGCGCGATCGAGCTCGAGGTCGCGTGCGAGCGCGATGCCTGCGTGCTCGCCGTGCTCGATCGCGGACCCGGCGTTCCGCCCGAGGAGCGCGCGCGGATCTTCGAGCCCTTCCAGCGCGGCGCGGCGTCGGCGACGAAGCCGGGCAGCGGCTTGGGGCTGGCGCTGGTGCGCGAAGCGGCGCGGCTACACGGCGGGACGGCGGAGTTCGCGCCGCGCGAAGGCGGTGGCTCGATCTTCCGGCTCCGCTTGCCACTGCGGAAGGTCGAGTCCCGATGAAGCGCCTGCTCATCGTCGAGGACGAAGAGCGGATCCGCGAGACGCTCGCCGACTTCTTCGCGACGCAGGAGTTCGTCGTGTCCACCGCGGCGAACCTCGCTGCGGCACGCGCGCTGCTCGCGCGCGGCGACGTCGCCGCGATCGTGCTCGACGTGCTGCTGCCGGATGGCGAAGGCACCGAGCTCGTGCGCGAGCTGCGCGGGCGCGGCGATGCGACGCCGATCCTGATCGCGAGCGCGCGCGGCGAGGAGCGCCAGCGCATCTTGGGGCTGCGCCTCGGCGCGGACGACTACCTCGTGAAGCCGTTCTCCCTGCAGGAGCTGCTCGCGCGCATCGAGGCGGTGCTGCGCCGCACGACCACTCCCGCGGCGCGCCTCGAGATCGGCGCGGTGATCGTGGACTTCGAGGCCTTCGAGATCCGCCGCGGCGCCGAGCGCGTTCCTCTGGTCGCGAAGGAGGCTGAGCTCCTGCGCTATCTCGTGCAGCACCCCGGCCGCGCCTTCCGCCGCGAGGAGCTCCTCGACGCGATCTGGGGCCGCGACGCCGCGCCAACCACGCGCACGATCGACACCCACGTCTTCCAGCTCCGCCAGAAGCTCGAGACCGACCCAGCCCACCCCCGCCACCTCCGCACCGTCCACGGCGTGGGCTACCGCTTCGACCCCTGACCGATCAAATAGGGGTCAGACCCCTATTTGATCGGCAGCAGCAGGGCGCGGGCGGAGTGGTCACCGACGACCCCATCGATCAAAAAGGGGTCTGACCCCTATTTGATCGATGGCGCGTAACGCGAGCGTGCGCTCGGCGGATGGGACCTCTGGAAGATGTTCCGAGGTCCCACATGTCGTTCCTGCCGAACCGCGCCCTGATCGGGGCGCTGCTGCTCGTTCCTCTCGCCGCTCGCGCGGCCGACGCTCAAGCCAGTGCGTCGATCCTCACCACCAACGGCGCGGGCTCGTTGACCACCCTCTCCACAGAGAATGGGTTCCGAACGAGCTGGCATCAAGCCATCCCCGGCCACTTCGGCGGATCCGGAGGGGAGAACCTGCTGCTCTACGACCGCATCCAGGGCGAGGGCAAGTTCCTGAGCTCGAGCACGACGGGTGCGCTCACCACCTACGCCACGCACACCAACTGGTCGACGAGCTGGGATCAGATCGTCGCCGGGCAGTTCGGCGGGTCGTCGCAGGATGACCTCCTCTTCTACGACGCGCCGAACGGCATCGGGCGCTTCTACACGACGGGTGCCGGCGGCTCGATCGCGCTCCTCCGCAACCACACCGGCTGGAACCAATACGACACGATCGTCCCCGGCAACTTCGACGGCAGCGGTACGACGGATCTCTTCTTCTACTCACGCACACGCGGCGAAGGGAAGTTCTTCCGCACCGATGGCAGCGGCAACATCCTCCTCCAGAGCCATCTGACCACGATGTCGAAGAACTGGGACCAGATCGTGCCCGGTGACTTCGATGGCAACGGCACCACCGATCTCTTCTTCTACGAGCGGATCCGCGGCATCGCGCAGTTCTGGTCGACGAACGGCACCGGCGGCATCTCGCTGATCCGCGGCTACGTGGGCATCCGGAACTCCTGGGATCTCATCGTGCCGGGGAACTTCGGCGGCACCTCGCACACCGACCTCTGCTTCTACGATCGCACCGCCGGCGAAGCGCGCTTCGCGTTCACCGATGGCGCGGGCGGCTGGGCGCTGCAAACCGTGCGCTCGACCTCGTCGCGCTGGCTGCACTTCGTCGCCGGTGACTTCGTGCCCGGGCGCACGAGCATCTATGCCTACGACGGCACGCTGCGCGTGCGCATCCACGCCGTGCGCTGCATGGACTCGGACGGAGCGCGCGCGACGGCGATCACGCCGGCGGAAGTTCGGCAGTGGGTCGATCGCGCGAACATCACCTACGCGAAGGCCGGTGTCTGGATCGAGTTCGACGAGCGCACGGACTACGAAGTGCTGCGCAACACGACGATCAACACGCTGGATCTCTGCCGCGAGTTCACGAGCGAAGCGCAGTGCAACGTGCACAAGCAGGCCGCCGAGACCTGGGCGCTGCGCTATCCCTGCAAGATCGTGGTGTTCTTCCGCTATGGAAACAGCCCTAGCCCCACGGGCAGCGGTTTCTCCAGCGAGGAAGCGAACTACGTCGCGATGCCGGGCTTCAACAACACCGTGACGACGCAGTACTTCCACGATCCGAACACGCCGGGCCACGGCGATGCCATCCAGGGGATCAAGCTGCTCGCCCACGAGCTCGGGCACTACTTCGGCTTGAACCACACGCACGTCGGCATCGAGTACGGCAACACCAGCAACCCGCACGCCGTCGTCGCCGCGTACCTCGCCACGCTCTCGAACCCGACTCCCGACTCGCTCGACGGCGACGGCGGCGACACCTGGGACACGCCGCCGGATCCGGGCATCGACTACTTCCATGCCCTGGGCTGGAACCCCGCCGATCTCGATCGCGAGATCCGCATCAACGTGCCTGCCCTGGGACTCGACTTCACCTTCAGCCCCGATCGCAGCAACGTGATGAGCTACTGGGCGCTCTGCAACGGCTACCTGCGCGTGAGCCCGGATCAGGTGCGCGAGATCCGCGAGGTGCTGCACGGCTCGAAGAGCCAGATCCTCGATCGCTGCGCGCACTACGTCGCCGGCCGGAAGCTCCTCTACGGCGGTGGCTGCCCCGGCACGAATCACCTCGCGCCGACCCACGATGTCGCCGGAACCCTCGAGATCGGCAACTCGATCTCCTTCGAAGTCGACAACGCCGTCGCCGGCACGAGCGGTGTGCTCTGGATCGGCATCCAGTCGCTGCGGCTGAATCTCGCCGGCGCCGGCATGGGCAGCTGCGACCTCCTCGTGAACCAGCTTGTCTCGCTGCCCTTCACCACCAGTCGCAGTGGCTTCGCGCGCCTCGCGATCGCCGTGCCGCCGGACCCCTCCGTGGTCGCCGCCGCCTTCTACTCGCAAGCGGCCCTCCTCGACCTCGGCACCGCCACCCCCACCAAGCTCACGACGACGAACGGCGTCGAGACCGTGGTCGGCGGCGACCGCTGACCGCGTCGGGCTTTGGGAGAAAGCATGTCGTCTCGGTGGAGTGGATGACGGATGGGGCGGAGCTCGACCTCTTCCGGAGACCACCCATGCCCCCCATCCTCTCTCCCGTCCGCGCGATGCTGCGCATCGCAGCACTCGCGCCCCTCTTGACCTCCTGGCTCGGTGCCCAGGAGCCCGCCCGCCACGTCCCCGCCGACCCGGCCTCGATCGCCGCGGAGCCGTCGAAGAACGGCACCTTCGGCGTCCCCTTCGAGATCTCGGGCGGCACGATCGGCTTCGGGGAGACGGACGGGTCCCTCGTCGGCGTCGGGGATCACTACAAGACCTTCTTCGAAGAGGGCGGCATCACGTTTACGCCGGCTTTGGGCCACGCGGTTCCGACCAACCAGAACCTGCGCCTGCGCCTCGAGACCGTCGTCCGCGGCGATCGCGTGGTGCATTCCGCCAGCCCCGCGGTCCAGCCGCGGCGTTCGAACGACGCCGTCCTCTACGAGCGCGGCGAGATCACCGAGCGCTACGACCTGCGCCCCGAGGGGATCGAGCAGAGCTTCGTGTTCGCAAGCCAGCCCGAGGGCAGTGGCGACCTGATCGTCCGCCTGCGCTTGCAGACGGAGCTCGAGGCATCCTCGGGACACCAGCTGGAGAACCTCCGCTTCTCCGCCGGTGAGGTCGGTGGCGCCGATATCGGCGCCGTCGTGGGCATCGATGCGCAGGGGCGACGCCAGAAGGGTCACCTCAACTTCACGGGCACGCATCTCGAGCTCGTGTTGCCCGCGGAGTTCGTGAGCCGCGCTGCGTATCCCCTGGTCCTGGATCCGCCCATCTCGCCGCGGATCAACGTGACCGCGGCCCCCGTCGGTTCTTCACGACCGGAGGCAGCGTACCTGGCAGACACCTACTTGGTGGCCTGGGAGCACGCCTACTCGGCTTCGGACACCGACATCCACGGCCAACGATTGGACGCCTGTGGTCGAGCGGTGGGAAACCTGCTCGTGATCGACGCCGCGACCACGGATGAACGAGAACCCGCGGTGGCGATGGTCTGGACGAGGAATCGTTTCGTGGTGGTCTACCAGCGTGGGGCTCTCGGCGCACGCAACATCATGGCTCGCACCGTGACCCGCTTCGGATCCCTCGGCCCCGTCTTCCCGGTTGCACAAGCTAACGACGACGAGTACGAGCCTGCGGTCGGCGGCTCGATCCACTCCACAGACACAGGAGTCATCATCGTCTGGGTTAACGCTCGTTGGGGCATCCGCGTGGGGAGGTATCGGGTTGAGAGCGACGGCTCCCTGTTCTTCGTGACAGAGAATGCGCTGGACACGAATCCCAGCGGTCGTCGGCCCGTGATCTCGAAGTCCGGAGGAGCTTCGCAAGTGTTCCTGGTGGCGTGGGAGACCAGGAACGGAGACTGGATCGGCGTGCGCTTCGTAGGGGCGTATACGCAACCTATCAGCGCGTTCGGCTATGTCGCTACGGGAGGCCGAGGCCCGCTCCTGCCCTCGGTCGACGGGGACGGTAGAAGCTTCGTGCTCTCCTATGCGCGCCAGGAGGTTTCGGGATCGAATGACAACTTCGATGTCTGGTTCATCGATCCTCAACCGCCGTCGAGCCCGATTAACGTCTGGAACTTCACCCACAGCGTCGCGATCGAGAACAGTCAGGGCGACGACGATCTGGCCTCGGCCATCGCTTCGATCAACGGCCGCTCCGTGGTCGCGATCGAGGATCGGGTCGGTGGAGTCGGGACCGCGTACGAGATGTGGGCGAGCGCACGCAGCAGCACCGGAGCGCTGAACGGCAGTTGGCAGCGGATCAGCGAAGCGAACGCGACGACCATGAACAAGCATCCTTCGGTGGCCTCGCGTCAGTCGGGCAGCAACTCCTCTTCGAGCCAGGCGCTCTTCGTCTGGACCTGCACGCCCGCGGGTGCCATTTCGGTCGTGAAGGGAATCCTCTACACGGAGACGGTGACCCCTGGCAGTTCGACGGCAATCACGACGGGCTGTGGCGGCCTGGGGATCCGCGTGAGCGGCGGCTCTCCGGTGATCGGATCGTCCCTGAGTTGGCAGCTCACCGGAGCGTCGGGATTTGCTTCGATGTGGATCGGACTCTCGCAGGTCGCCGTGCCGATCTGCTCGAACTGCACTCTGGGAACGCCTCCGGACATCACCTTCTCCGGGCCGACCCTCGGACCGATTCCGGTCCCGCTAGATCCGTGCATGATCGGGCTCGAGTTCTTCACCCAGGGTGCCGACCTGTTCGGTCCCGGCGCTTGCAGCTCTCCGCCGCTGAGGCTCAGCGACACGCTCCGCACGCGGATCGGCGGCTGAGAAGCTCGGCATATCGAGCCGCGGACGTCGTGAACAGGCCCCGGCGAGCCCCGCCACCCGGCGCTCTCCGGGGCCTACCCACGCTCGAGGCGTCGACGAGGAGAGTTCGTCGCCGCACCGAGCAGAGAGCCCTCGACGAGAGGATCCGCAGAGAGCTGGTGATACTCTCGCGCCTCGCCCTGCCGCCGGTTCCGAGAACGACTCCTCGCCGAGAAGGCCGTATCCTTGCCTGAGCTCATGCTCGACGAACGACAGAAGGACCTGCTGCAGGATCTCTTCGCGCAGGGAGCGGAGCTCCCGGACGGCGAGCGCGCGGCGTTCGTGCAGCGCACCTGCGGCGATGACCTCGCCTTGCGTCAGGAGCTCTCCGAACTCCTGGGGGTTGCGGCGTCTCGTATCGAGCGCTTCATGGTCGAGCCCTTCCTCGATATCGCAGCGAGTGACAGCCAGGAGCTGCGCGCGCTGGCGCAGAGCTCCGCTCCGGAGGGGGAGCCACCCCCGGAGCTCGAGAACTACGCGGACTTGCAGCAGATCGCCGTCGGCGGGATGGGCACCGTCTACCGCGCCAGACAGATACGACCCGTCCAACGCATCGTCGCGATCAAGGCGATCCGCGCAGGTTTGAGCTCACACGCGGTGCTGGCGCGCTTCGAGCGGGAGCGCCAGGTGCTCGCGCTGATGAGCCACCCGTACATCGCGGCGGTGCACGATGCCGGGCTGGACGCGCGAGGCCGTCCCTTCTTGGCGATGGAATACGTCGAGGGCCGCCCGATCACGGAGGCCTGCGACGCCGCCCGACTCGGGCTCGACGAGCGCCTGGCGCTCTTCGTCAAGGTCTGCGGCGCCGTGGACCACGCGCACCGACAAGGCGTGCTGCACCGCGATCTCAAGCCGTCGAACGTGCTCGTATCGAAGAGCGGGGAGGAGTGGATCCCCAAGGTCATCGACTTCGGCATCGCCAAGGCGCTGGAGCAACCGCTCGACGAGCGCACCCTCTTGACCGAAGCAGGCGCTTTCGTAGGGACACCCGAGTACATGAGCCCCGAGCAATTCGGAGGCTTCGGCGCCGCGGTCGACACCCGTTCCGACGTGTACGCGCTCGGCGTCCTGCTCTATGAGCTGATCGCCTGCTCCTTGCCTTTCGACTCTCGGCGACTCCGCGAAGCGGGCCTGCTGCAGATCGGCACGATCCTGCGCGAAGAGATGCCGCCGAAGCCGAGCACGCGTGCCCGCAAGATCGCGACGACGAAGCAGGGCGTTCGCACCGAGGTGCGGGAGCTCCACCGCTGGCTGCAGCGGCTGCCGGGAGATCTCGATTGGATCGTGATGAAGGCGATCGAGAAGGAGCCGGAGCGGCGCTACCGCTCGCCGCACGAGCTCGCGGACGACGTGGTGCGATTCCTGGAGCATCGGCCGGTCAGCGCTGGTCCGCCGAGCAAGATCTACCGCGTGCGCAAATTCGTGCGCCGCTTTCGCGTGCAGGTCATCGCTGCGTTCCTCGTGCTCGCGTCGCTCGTCCTGGGGTTGCTCGGGACCACCTGGTACCTCTTCGAGGCGCGCACCAACGCGGAAGCCGCCGATGCTCGCGCGCGGGAAGCGCTCGCCGCTCGGCGCGAAGCAGAAGGGATCCGCATCGCAACGGATGCAGCGATGCTCGCGGACGAAAGCCCGAATCTCGCGCTGCTGTTGGCGATCGAAGCGAGCAAGCTCACCAGCGACGATGCGGTCAACCGAACCATCCATCAGGTGCTGCCGAAGCACCATCTGCTCGCGTCCATCGAGGCCCACGACCACGACATCCGCGAACTGCACTTCCTACGCGACGGCCGACTGGTCTCGCGCCCCTACGACGCGGTGCTCCTGATCACCGATCCCGACACGGGCGCGGTGCTCCATCGTCTCGCCGGCCATACGGATGTCATTCTCGATCTCGACATCCATCCTGCGGGACAACGAATCCTCTCGGCTTCGATGGACGGAACCGTCCGCATCTGGGACGCCGACACCGGCTCTTGCGTGCTTCGAACTCCGGCGCACTCGCACGGATTCCACGCCGGCGCGTTCTCGCCCGACGGCGAGCACTTCGCCGCGGCAGCCGCCGACGGCACGATCCGGCTCTTCGATCTACGCAGCGGCGCCGCGCGAGAAGTCTTCGAGAGCGGGGGGACCCGCGGGGCCTCGCTGTCGTTCGCGCCGGGCAGCGCGCGAATCGTCACGAGCGCGCTAGATGGCCCCGTGCGGATCTGGAGCACGCGGGACGGCTCGCTCGAGCGCGAGCTCCCGCGCAGCCGGTTCGGCGATCCCGATCGACTGCTTATCTTCGAGTGTCGATGGTCGCCGCGCGGCGATCGCGTCTTGGTCGGCACGCGCCTCGAGAACAACCCGCATCACCTCCACGTTCTCGACCTCGGTGGCCAACCGATCGCAGAACACCGAGGGGTCTTGTTCGCGGGGTTTCTCGCAGAGAATCGCGTCCTGGCCGGCGGTGCAAGCGACTGGAGCGTCTTCGATCTGGAGACCGGAGCCCAGCTCGAGAAGCATGCCGTCGATGGGCGCCTCTTGGAGTCATCCTCCGACGAGTCGTGGGGCTTCGGAGTCGATGCGCAGAGGGATCTCTGTGTCATGGACCTCGACCTCGAAGACCCCCTGGCTCCGGGAACGCAGAGGAAGCTCCTCGGGGAGAGCGACAAGCGCTGGGAGTTCCTGGACTTGGCCGTTCATCCGGACGGGCAGCGCTTCGCCATCTGCGGGAGTCGCGTGCGGATCTGGGCCAAGCACCCGGAATATGCGCCATTCGACCTGCCGGGGGTCCCCGAGGAGCTGCTCGTCGTCTCGCTGGTGGCCGCCGAGCAAGCCCTCGTACTCTTGCGACGGGGCGAGACCACGCATCCGACCTGGGAACTCTGGAGCATCGACGAACGGCGTCGGCGAAGTGCCTTCTCCTCGCAGGGAATCGAAGACCTCTGGATCGCGCCCGACGGAACCCGCTTGGTCGGCACCTCTTGGTCGAACGCGCGGAAGGACGCTCCGCATCCCCCGCGCCTCGTGATCCTGGATCTCGACGGTCGTGTCTTGCGCGAAAAGGAACTCGAGCCGGGTTTTCGATACGTCGCCCGCCCAGACGGACAGGCAGTGGTGCAGATCGAGGACCTCGGTCGCGACGAGGCAAGCGGCCGCGTCATCGACCTCGAGACGCAGGACGTGGTGGCCCAGCATCCGATGCCATCGGCTGCGATGCATTGGGTGGGTGAACCGAGCTTCTCCTACCTGCTCCACAGCCACGGCGTCGGCTCTCGCACGGACGTGATCGAAGTCGTCACGGGGAATCCGCTCGTCTCCGTCCGAGGTCCGAACCATCTCCCACACTACGGCCACGGGTTGACCCAAGACGCGCGCTATTTGCTCACGATCCTCGGCAACATGACCGCGCGCGTCTACGACCTCACGCAGCGCGGACCGGAGGGTGCGCCACGGCTGACGGCGGACTACACCGACCTCGTGCGTTCGAATAGCTACAGCGGGGGCTTCCTAGCTGGTGGAAAGCTGGCGTGGGCGATGTGCAGCAACGAGGTGCACGTCTTCGAGTCGGCGACGGGAAAGCCGTTCACCGTGTTGGCTCTGGACAGCGATTGCATCGCCGTTGCCGGCCGAGCCGACGAGTCCGAGTTCCTCACCGTGACCCGAAGCGGTCGACTCCAGCGCTGGCCGCTCGACCCGGTGACCGTGGCGAAGCGCATGGCAGTCGGCCGGCTCACGCGGCGGCAGCTCGACCAGTTCGAGATCGGGACAATCGAAGAGCGGCGAGCGCGCGAGATCGAAGGCCTCCTCGCCGTGCCCAAGGTGCGAAACCTCGCCCGTCTAGCGGAGATCGCCCTCGAGGATGGAGAGCTCGACCGCGCGATCGAGCTCCAGCTCGCGGCGATCTCGCTCGGGCCCCTCGCGCCGCAGGATCGACTCCGCTACCTGAAGCTGCTCGAGCTGCTCTGCCTCCGGCTTGGCCGTACGCCGCTCGATGCGGAGCGGCGGAGCGCCGATCTCGAGGCAGCGCTCGAGGCGCTTCGCGAGTCGGTGCGCTGCGGCGTCTCCCGCGACGAGCTGCTCGCACTCCCCGGGATCGAGGCCTTGATGGACACCTCGCCCTTCTGCGCGCTCGTTCCTCCCTCCTCGTCGACGAGCTCTCGTTGAGCGACAGGGACGTTCCCGATCCGACTTCCTACGCCCTGGGCCGAGCCCGGAAGCGAGGGTATGGAAGCCGGCGGGCGCGGTCTGCTAGTGTCGCGCTCCACTGTGGACGTTCGACCGATCACGCTCGCCCTCGAGCGCGCCGCCAGAGGCGAGCCGGGCGCCGAGGAAGTTCTCTGGGACCTGGTTTACTGCGACCTGAAGCAGCTCGCGGCCTCCCGCCTGCGCGGGCTGCAACCGGGCCAGACCTTGCATGCGACGGCCCTCGTCCACGAGGCCTGGATGCGCCTCGGCGAGGCTGGTACGCCCGCGTGGGAGAGCCGAGCGCATTTCTTCGGCGCCGCCGCCCGTTCGATGCGCAACATCCTCGTCGACCAGGCGCGCAGGAAGCGCAGCCTGAAGCGTGGAGGCGCGGAGCGACCAGAGGCGTTGTCGACCGATCTGGTCGCGGGAGAAGAGGGTCTCGACGTCGACCTGCTCGCCCTCGACGAGGCCCTCGACGCACTGGGTGCACAGTACGAGCGCCCCGGTCGCATCGTCATGCTGCGCTTCTTCGCGGGCCTGTCGATCGAGGAGATCGCCGCGATGCTGGAGATCACCTCCCGCACGGTCGACCGCGATCTCCTCTTCGCTCGGACTTGGCTGCGCCGTTTCCTGGATCGGACCTGAAGTACAGGCCTCGTCTCACGGCTTCCGCCCGCCTGGACCTGGGCGGCTCGATCCGCGAGGTCATCGCCTTCAGCGGCTCGAGACCAACTCCGGCGCCGTGGAAGACATCGGTACGACCGGACCGATGAAGTACGCTTCCGAAAGCCCATAGGCTGCGGGGTGGAGGTACTTGCCGCGATGCTCCGGAGCCTTGTCCACTTCGGTCGGGATGCGATTGTGTTCGGCGAACGGGTCCTGACGGATCCCCGTGACCTGCCAACTTACTTCGACGTAAGGCTTGTCCGAGAGGATCGCGAACCGATTGCCATGGACCTTCTCGGCGACGATGGCGTGGGCGAACTGTCCGATGACCGTGAGCTGATAGCGGAAATCCCGGTTCAGCGTCTCGAAGTACTCGGGTAGCACAACCTCGGCGAAGCCAGCTCCGTCCGTGATCACGTTGCCGTTGTAGACGTTCATCATGTCAGGGCTCTCCACGAAGCTGTGGTAGAGATACTTGTTCGCGGGATCGAGCGGATGGTCGATCTGGAACGATCCACCGCCCTTCGCGAGATTGCCGAACACGCGCACCGCCCCATCCGGATCGATCTGCAGGCGACCGAGCATGGCTGGCGTTCCGGCCTGCCGGGTCATCATGACGATCTGGGCCTGCGTCTGCCCGGTCGTCCCGTTGAAGTACAGCGCGGCCGAAGGCTCTCCGCCATCGATGTGCTCAAGGAATGCGTCATCGTTGTTGGCGCGCATGTGTACGTGATTACCGCCGCTACCATAGGCGGTGCGGAGGTTGCCGTTCACGTCCACACTCGCGTTGGGCGTGGGTCGGTTCACGCCGATCGATCCGGAGGTGAGGATCGAGACTCCCGTGGCATTCACCGTCAGCGGATTCGCGATCGCGCCGCCGTTGAAGGTCGGACCTGCCGGTCCCTGCGGACCCGTCGGTCCCGTCGGACCTTGAGGCCCCGCAGGACCGGCAGGACCCGCAGGACCAGTGAGGCCGATGGGCCCTGCGGGGCCTGCAGGACCTGTGGCGCCCTGCGGTCCGGTATTACCGATCGGGCCCGTGGGGCCTTGGGGTCCTTGCGGACCGGCGGGACCAGCAGGGCCTGGCGGACCGGCCGGCCCTGGCGTGCCACCCGCAGAGTAAGCCGCGAGGCTGAACTCGGGTGTCAACGTCACTCCAGTCGAGGTCGTGAGGCGCAGACGAAGACCGCTCGCTTGGAAGACGCCTTGGGGCACGTTCTGGAGGAAGAGGAGGCCCGTGCCTTTCGAGATCTTGACCACGGGGAGAAACGCTTGTGGTGCACCTTGGGGGAAGACGGGCGCACCGTTGGCATCCACGATCTGCCAGCTCAGAAAGGTGCCTGAGAACGCTCTGCCGCGGGCAGGATCGATGAGGCCGCCGAGCGGCACGAAGACGGAGGATTGAGCCGCGCACGGCGCGGCGAGGAGCGCTAGGGAGAGCGCGAGGCGGAGGAGGCGCATGGGGATCCTGTCTTTCGAAGAGGGAACGGAGGAGCGGGACGTGCGAGCCGTGATCTGCACGAGCGAAGCGCCCGAGGTCATGGCGGACGCACGGGACCATCTCCGCGGGCCCATCCGTCCTCCGCCGCACGCCGACGACAGGGTTTCCCGAATCGGATTGGCGCCTGGTCCCGATTCGATCGAAGCCGCGGTACGCGAACGAAGGATCGCGATTGGGACGCGACGTGCTCCGTAGGAGAACTTCGCCATGTTCCTTCGCTTCCATGTGCTGCTCTGCTTCGCGCTGGCGTTCCCCAGCGCGCAGGGACAGGAATCCGTCCCGTTCCGCCTCACTCCCGAGCTCCTGCGCGTGCCGCTGCACGAGGAGGGCGAAGCGCGCGAGCTCTGGGCGCAGGGCGACGGCTACAAGTTGCAAGTCGGGGAGCGCGTGGTCTTCCATCCGCGCCTCGCCGCCCCCGCTCCCTGGTCTTGGCAGACGCTCGGGGCCCGCGTCGGGGAGCGCGAGCTCGCGCTCGACGAGAAGGTCGTCCGCTCGCACGAATCGTGGCGCGTCGAGCTCGCGCGCGGTGCGTTCCGCGAGATCTACGAGCTCGCGCCGTCGAGCGTGGAGCAGAGCTTCCTCTTCGAGGAGCTGCCGGAGCGCTCGGGGCCGCTCGTCGTGCGCGGACGCGTCGCGAGCGCGCTGCGCGCGGCACCGCGCGAAGCCGCGCATGACGCGCTCGACTTCGTCGATGAGCGCGGCGAGCTCGGTGTGCGCTACGGCGCCGCGTTCGCCATCGATGCGAACGGCTGCACCTGGCCCATGGCGACGCGCTTCGACGGCGAGGTGCTCGAGCTCGAGCTCGCCGCCGAGCACGTCGCCCATGCGCGCTTGCCGCTGCTGGTCGATCCCGTGCTCAGCGGCGGGATCGTGGCGCAGCCGAACGGCGACATCTTCGACCTCGATGTCGTCTCCAGCACGCGCGGCAGCGGCCGGACGTTGCTGGTCGCCTTCAGCTATCGCTGGACCTACGCCTACGACACCGATGTCTTCTCGTACGCTTGCGAGAGCGACTTCTCGAACCCC
>JAEUHW010000041.1 GCA_016793245.1 Planctomycetota bacterium | reverse complement strand
AAGGGGAGCGGAGCGGAGCACGCGCGACGAGCGACCTCGACCAGCGGGACGGGGGGCAGTGTGCCGCTTCGGTCCGGCGGCAACAACGGCGCGGGCGCCGGGGGTGCCAGCACGGCAGCGGCTGGGATCTAGCCAACAGCTCTTCGCGCACCGTGCGACGCGGCGAAGCCGCTCGCGCCGGTTCCGGAACGCGCCCGAGGTGCGGCTGGGTCCGGGTGAGAACGTGGGATCGTCCCCGCCGACGCGTGCCTGCGAAGACGCCGAGCGCACGCATTCGGAGCGAGCGAACCTCGAGAATTCGCGCCCCAGCGACGCGACGGGGATGCGCCGACCGCCACGAGCCTCACTTCGCTCGCGGGCCGTGCTCGACGGCGCCACGGAGCGAATCGGAAGAACGGTCATACGATGCCAGGAACGTTTTCACCGGGGTCTCCGACCCCGATGAACACGTGCCTGGCACCGTACGACCGGGCACCGTACGCCCGCTCAGAGCGGGTCGACTCGCTCGAAGAGACAGACTTCGACCAGCGCGTCGTCGACTCCCTCATCCGTCAGGTACTGATGGCCTGGCTCGTTGGCCTGGATCAGCCCGTCGACCAAGCCGCAGCAGATCTCCCACCCTTCTCGCGTGTTCACCCAGAGGTACGACTCTCCCTGCCATCGCCTCAGCGAGACTCTCGCCTCGACATCCACGACAGCAAGGGTGAGCGCCTCCAAGTGGGACACCGACAGGCATCCCAGCTCATGGAGCGCGACCTCGCGAGCTTCGCCTGCAGCAAGTCGACGCATCATCTCCCGGAGCGCCTTCAGTTCCTCCAAGGAGCGGAAGGCGAACCGGATCGTCGGGCCATACGCGCCTTCGTAGTAGTCCAGCGAGGCGCTCATGATTCAGCTCCCTTCCAGCGCTCGACGGAAGGAGACGGAGCACCGCCGATGGTGCACGCTCAGTCACGCGGAGCTTGATGCTCCGAATCGGGCAGAGCGGCGTCCAGCTCGGCTCGCAGCATCACAATTTGACAGAAGTCGGCATCGCGCTGAGCGGGATAGCTCGAGCAGAACGACTTCAAGTCTCCGTTGATGAAGTAGCTAACCGGCGCAGTGCTGCAGCCGCCCAAGAGAACCGCAGGTAGCGAGTGGCAGAGAGTTGCCCAATGCCTGATCTTCTCATCAGACAGTTGGCTTCTTGCTGGCTGCTCTGAGAGGTTGCGAATCGGAATCAGGCCAACACGCAGGATCTCGAGGAGGATCGCTTGCGCATCGTCTGCGCGCATGCCGGCAATCGCCTGGGAATGAAAGGCGTCCGGCGAAAGCCGAGGCCGCGCTCCCGAGCACCCAACCCTCAGCGACGAAACGCGACGCGCGGCGAAGCCGGCGCAACTCCGGTCGCCGTCTCGAGCTCGACCTCGACCTCGTAGTCGCCCGCGGCGAGCTCCTCGAGCTCGATCGCGGTGCGCTCGCCGACGATGCCGTTCCGCACGAGAGCGGCGCGCAAGGAGCCCGCGGGATAGATGCGCAGCGTGAGGCGGGCGGCGGCATCGATGCGCTTCCCGCTCCACGAGCACTGCAGGAGGTTGCCTTCGCGCTCGCAGCGGAGCGAGAGGGTTTCGTCGCCGCCGCGGAGGTTCCCGAGCGCGTAAGGATCGACGCCGTCGCTCGCGCCGGCGCGCTGGCGCGGGTCGGAGCCGAAGGCGGACCAGGCGAGGAGTGCCAGGCCGGCGGCGATGGCGGCGAGTCCACCCCAGAGGGTCCAGCGCGGAGAGGCGAAGGGGCGCGCGGGTGCTGTGCTTGGCTGGGCCGTCCTCGGCTCGGCTGTCCCCGGCTCGGCGGTGCTCGGCTCGGCTGTGCTCAGCTCGCGCGGGAAGCGATGCAGCGGGGCCGTGTCGCGCTCGGCGTCGAGCATGTCTCGGCGTGCGGCGTGGAAGCCGTGGGCGAGCGCGTGGTAGTCGCGGTCGTCGAACGCTTCTTCGGGCAGCGCGTCGTGCATCCCGTCGCGCAGGCTCTGCCCGAGCGCATCGAGGGCGCGCTCCAGCGCCGCGTCCGCGGGGGCGTCTTCCCGCGGGGTCTGCCCGTCGCTGCCGTGATTCATCGGATCAACCTCGCGCTCCGCGCTCGAGCTCCTCGCGCAGCAGGCTCAAGACCCGGTAGTAGCGGTTCTTCAGCGTGCCGACGGGGAGGTTCTGCCGGACGGCGATCTCCTGGAATCCAAGTCCGTCGAAATGGCGCTGCTCGAGCAGATCGCGCTGCTCCGGCTCGAGATGCGCGATGGCCTCCGCCAACGCGTCCTCGACCTCGGAGGTGCTGAGCTCCTCCAGCGGCACCGGCGTGGTGCTCGGCTGCGCTTCCAGGCTCTCGGTCTCCAACAGCACCGGTCGGCGGCGCCGCGCGATCTTCTCGTGGGCCAAGTACTGGAACCAGCACATCCGGTAGATCCAGGTCTCGAGGCGCGAATCGCCCCGGAACTCGCGCAGCTTCTCCAGCACGACGGCGCTGATGGTCTGCGAGAGGTCTTCCAGCATCGACGCCGGCACGCGCCGGCCCCGCTGGACGTGGATCTTGAACAGGAAGCGCGGGATGCACTCCATCCGCTCCGCCAGCGCGGCGCGCGCCGCGGGCTCGGCCCGCAGCGCCGCTCGCACCAACCCGCGATCCTCGCGGGGCATCATGCGCGGCAACGGAGAAGTTCGGGACACGGGTTGATCTCGAGGTCGCGATGGAGAACCGTCGAGTCCGGCGACGAGCCGGGCCCGCCTTGAGTAGCGCTCCCGCCCGAGCGGTCTACGAGCGGCTCACATTTTCTGAACTCCCGACGAGGCATGCCGCGGATCCTATCGCCTCGGGCCTTGGCGCGAGAGGCGCGGTCGATCTAGAGTCCGGCGTCCCGATCCCGGTCCGCTCTCTCCGAGTCGAGGCCGTATGAACCCTCGCGCTCTCACCCGAGCGGTCCTCGCCGCCGCGGCCCTCTTCTTCCTCGCATCCATCGGGCTCGTCCTCGGCGTCGGAGACCCTGCGCCGCTCGAGGACCCTCAGAGCTGCCCGGCCCAGCACGCGCCGGGCGACCTCTGGGTGCGCTGGGTCGCAGGCGAAGAACGCGCCGCGTTCACTCCGGCCGTACGCCTCGGCAAGGAGGCGCATCGCCTGGAACGGCGGAGCTCCGGCGCTGCCGCGCCGGACGCGGCGGCGCGCGCGCACCTCGTCGCGAGCCGCGAAGGCCTCCTGCCTTGCTATTGCGGACGCGCCGAGCAGCTCTGGAAGCACGGCGCGCTGCCCGCTCTCGATGACCTGCAACCCGGCGGCCGCTGGGTGCTGGCGATGGACGAGTTCTTTCCCGCACCGCCGCCGATCGAGGTGCCGCTCGATCCCGAAGGCCGGGCCGTGCCGCGCGAAGTCCCGTTGCCCGTCTCCGGCGCGCTGGTCCTGAAGCTCTGGCCGCTCACCGGACCGGCGGCGTTCGATGCCGACGTCGATCTCGTCGTACGCGCGCTCGATGCGCCTCATCGCCCCGACGATGCGCTGCGCTTTCGCCTGACGCCCGGCGAGACGCGGCGCTTGCCGGAGATCTTGGTCGGACAGCGCTTCGAGCTCGAGCTGCGCGCGCTGCGCGGCGAGCTGATCGAGCGCGTCGCGATCGAAGGACCGCAGCGCGCGGGTGAGGAACGCGCGGTCGAGCTCGGGTTCGGAGAGAACGCGCCATTGCTCTTCGCGGAGCTCTCGGATGCGGAAGACGCGCCGCTGATCGGCGCCGAAGTGCGCGCGCTCTGGATCGGCGACGACGGCGTGCATACGCGCCGCGTGCTGCGGACGCGCAGCTCCGGGCTCGCTTGCTTCTCGCTCGATCTGCCGAACGGCTCCTCGCGCCGCGGTCGGCTCCTGCTCGAGGACGCCGATCAACGCCATCGCGCCGTCCTCCAAGCGGTGCTACCCGAGAGCGGCCGCTGCGATCTCGGCATCTGCAAGCTGCAGACGCTCGAGCCACGCGTCGCGGGGCGCGTGATCGACATGGCGGGCCACGGCGTGCCGCACGCCGAAGTGCTACTTACGCCCCTCTGGTTGGCAAGTGATCCGACGCAGGCGGAAACACAGGTGCGACCGCAGCGCTTGCGCTGCGATGCCCACGGCTGGTTCACCTGGCAGTTCGCGAGCGAACGCGAAGTCGCCGCCGCCTACGCCGTGCTCGCGCGCGACGAGCTCCGCAGCTCGCGCCTCCATTGCATGCTCGCCGGTCCCGGGATCGAGGAGCTCGTGCTCGAGCCCGCCGGATCGCTCGCGGGAAGATTGCTCTTGCCGGCGGGCTTGGCCGACACGACGGCGGTGCGGCTCGAGATCCCGAGCGGCGA
>JAEUHW010000039.1 GCA_016793245.1 Planctomycetota bacterium | reverse complement strand
GTGCGCTTGATCTCCACGCCCGCCGGCGCCGCCGCCGAGCTCAGCGGTGAGCTCGTGCAAGGCGACGAGTCCTGGGTGATCCTGAAGGTCGGCGACGACAACTATCTCTGGATCCCGCGCGAGAACGTGGGCTATCTCGAGCTGGGTGAGGCGGCGAAGAAGAACTGAGCCCTGCGAACATCACGCGCGCTGCGCGCGCCAGAAGAACCGTTCGGGAGATCCGCCCATGCCAACGCAACCAGCCTTCGCAGTCGCGCTCGTGCCGGCCCTGCTCTGCACTGCGGCGATCGCGTTCGCGCAGCAGCATTCGACCGACGGCGGCGTCACCTACTCGAACCCGAACGCGATCCCGACGGCCGACCTCTCGGTCGCGTCGTCCACGATCACGGTGACCGGCGCGCCCTTCGTGATCCGCGATGTGAGCTTGATCACCTTCCTCTCGCACGAGAGGAGCGAGGACTTGGACGTCACCCTGGTCTCGCCCGCCGGAACGGTCGTCACGATCACGACGGACAACGGCGGAGCCACGAGCGATGTCTTCCGCGGCACCGTGTGGGACGACGACGCCACCGTGCCCGTCACGGACTCCGGCTTCCAGAGCGGCTTCGACGCGAAGGAGCTCGTGCCCGAGGGGGCGATGGCCGCCTTTCGCGGCGAGAACCCGAACGGGATCTGGCGCCTCGACGTCGGCGACGACACCGCGGGCGCGGCCGGCGCGTTCTCTTGGGCGCTGCGCATCGCCGCCGTCGATGACGAGCCCGCGTTCCTGTCCCACCGGCTCGACTTCGCGACGAGCGTGTCTCTGCCGGATCTGACGAGCACCACGCGCACGATTCAGTTCAGCGGTCCGAATCCCCAGATCTTCGGCATCGAGCTCTTTCTCGACATCGACCACTCGCATCCCGCCGATCTCGACATCGCGCTCACCTCGCCCGGCGGAACACGCGTCACGGTGACGAGCGACAACGGGGACTCCGCGGCCGATGTCTTCGCCGGCACGCTCTTCTCCGACGACGCCGTGACGCTGGTCAGCGATGCCACCTACACGGCGAACGTGCTGCAGCCGCTGCTCGTGCCCGAAGCCGCGTTCGGGGCGTTCGTCGGCGAGAACCCCAACGGCACCTGGACGCTCGAGATCTACGACGATGCGGCCGGCAACCAAGGAGTGCTGAACGCCTGGCACATCCGCCTGCGCGCGACCGAGACGAACGTGGTCCCCGGGCGCAGCACGGGCGCACCGTTCCAGAAGGTCTCGTTCAGCATCGATCGCACGCCAGGGCTCGAGGGCGGCAATGCCTTCACCGGGCCGGACAGCCTGGTGCTCTCTGGCACGCTGTGCACGGCGGGGATCGTCGAGGATCTCAGCGAGGCCTGGCTCTCCATCGGCGTGAACGGCACGCCACTCATCCAGACGCTCGGCCTCGACGCCGAGGGCCGCTTCGCCACGGAGCCCGCAGCGACCCCGAACGTACGAGGCGCGCTCCGTCCGACGACGGGCCGCTTCCAGGTGTCGTTGTCCAGCATCCGCCTCGCCGAGCTCCTGAGTCTCGCGAACCAGAACGAGGAGGGTGAAGTGGAGCTCGATCTCGAGCTCTCGATCACGGGCGCGGGGCTCTTCCTCTCGCGCGCTCGAGGGACGCTGGTCTGCGCGTACCGGACGGTCGAGAACGACAGCACGATCGGCAGCTACGCGTTCAAGTCCGGGCTCACGCGCAACACGATCTTTCTCGCCACCAAGGCCGCCGCGAAGCAGCAGAGCTCGAGCGAAGCGCTGGGCACGAGCTCACAGATCAGCGCCAGAGGAACGATCAGCGGCAGGGGGGATCAGCCGCTCGTGCCGACCGATACGGTCTACCTCGCGATCGGAGAGTCCGCGATCATCGGCATGCACCCAAACGATCTGGAGATCCGCGGCGCAGGATCGAAGATCGTCCTGCGCTCGAGGCCTGGCTCGGTGCAGGAGCTAGCCTCGTTCTCGCTCGACACCTCGAAGCGCTCGTTTGCGTTCCGCACGAATGCGCTCCCCGCGCTGAGCCTCCCGGATCCCGGCTTCCGCGCGCCCCTGACCCACGCGCTGCGTCTGCAGCTCTTCGTCCCGACGAGCAACGGTCTGCAGATCTTCGACACGGTGATCGAGCTGCACCGAAGAACGGAAACGAGCACGACGTGGTCGCTCTGAGAGGCGGAGCGAAGGATCGGGGCTTACAGCCTTGCATGCCTTCTGGTGCAGCGCCTGACGGCGCTACAGCACGCTCGCGAAGAAATCGCTCTCGCTCTCGGAGCGCGGCCTTCCCCCGACGCACGCCTCGGGTAGCCTGAGCCTGCCTCCGGTCGGCTCGCGCAGGTTTGATCGATGCTCTGCTCTTCGCTCGTCTCGACGCTCGCGCGGCGAATCGCCGCCTGTGCCATCCTTTCCTCTCTGTACGCCGCGGGGCTCGGGCAGACGCCATCCATATCGAGCGCGGCGGCGCCTCTCGCGAACGGAGCGTGGCGCGCGTGGCTCGAGACGCCCGGCGGCGAGCTGCCCTTCGCGCTCGAGCTCGCGCGAGAAGGTGCCGCGTGGCGCGCGGCAGTCGAGAACGGCACGGAGCGCCTCGCCGTGCCGGAGGTCGAGCTCGCGCAGGTCGAGGGCGCTCCCGTGCGACTCCTACTCGCGTTCCCGCACTACGACAGCCGCATCGACGCCGAAGTCTCCGCCGATGGGCGTTCCCTCGCGGGCACGTGGCGGAAGCGCCGCGGCGCGAGCGAAGTGCAGGAGCTGCGCTTCCACGCGCGCGCCGGAGCCGCGCCCCGCTTCACCGCGGATCTGCTGCATGCGCCGCCGCGCGACGCGGATCCCGCGGAGCTCGCGCGCGAGAAGCGCGCGGCGATCGAGCGTGCGCGCGGTCGCTTCGCCGTTCGGTTCACGAGCAGCGCGGATCCCGCGGTGGCGCTCTTCGAGGTCGACGACGACGGCACCGCGCGCGGCACCTTCCTCACCACCACCGGCGACTATCGCTACCTCGCCGGCCAGCTCGATCGCGCGTTCGCCGGCGATGACGGCCTGGTGGGCTGCGACGATGACGGCGAGGCTCACCACTTCCTGCGCCTCTCGTGCTTCGATGGCGCGCATGCCTTTCTCTTCAGCGCCGAAGTGAACGCGGACGGAACGCTCGCAGGCGGCTTCTGGTCCGGTGCGCAGCACT
>JAEUHW010000020.1 GCA_016793245.1 Planctomycetota bacterium | reverse complement strand
GCGTGCCATGCAGATAGCGCCACTGCGTCGAAGGCACCGCTTCGGGGAAAGCATGCGCAGGCCAGAGGCCGATCCAACCGCGCTCGATCGCGGAGGTTCCCTCGAAGCGGAAGACGAGCGGTTCGCCCGCGCGCACGCGCGTCGCTTCGAGCGCGAAGCGCGGGCACTCGTGCGACGCCTCTTGCTCCGGCGCCGTTCGCAGCGCGAGCTCGAACGCGGCCAGGACCGCGGCGTGATCGGTGGGCCACTCGTTCGCCGCGTGCGCGGGCTCGGCGCGCGGAGCGCCGAGAACGACGGTCTCACAGCTCGAGAGCGAGAGCGCTGCGCCGCGATGGAAGACATAGTCGATGCGATCCTGCGGCTCGTCGCGCCCTTCGTTCCTGCGGAAGGTCGGGCTCCACGTCGTGCCCGGCACTGCCAGCGGATCGGGATGCTGCGCGCGAAACGCATCGAGGAGCCCCGCGCTCTCGATCGCGCGCGTGACGGGCCACTCGACGACGTAGCCCGCGTTCCGCTCCCGGCACGCCTCCGTCCAGTCGAGATGCGAGGGAGTGTTGAGATCGCCCAGAAGGAACACCGGCACCGACGCGCTGCGCTGGAGTGCGGGCGCCATCGCGCGCAGCAAGTCCTCGATCTCGGCGAGCTGGTTCTGCCGCTGCGCTTCGAGGATCGCTTCGAGCGGCGCGCGATCGAAGTGCGCCTGATAGGGCCCGTAGGGATCGTAGTCGAGATGCGCGACGAAGAGCTCGAGGTCGGAGGGCGGCTCCGCGCGAACGCGGAGGCGCGCGCCGAGCCCCGCGTCGTTCTTCGTGCGCGCCGAGCGCGCGACCACGGGAAAGCGCGTGAGGATCGCGACGCTCTGATCATCGGTCGCGACGAGATCCCAGCCGAGCTCCTGCGCGAGGAAGAACGGCAACCCCGCGCGCGCTTCCTGCAGACCCACCACGTCGGCGCGCGTGGCGCGGATCGCCGCGAGCAGCTTCGCCTGACCGTCGTCGACGCGCTTCCCGCCGTGCCACGCGTTCAGGCTCAGCACGCGCAGCTCGACGCGCGCCTCGGGTGCCATCGGCGCCGGCGGAGGGGTCTGCCCCGGCAAGCACGCGGCGAGCGCGAGCAGCGCCGCAACGAGCTCGCCGCAGCGCCGCATCGGCCGCGCGCTCAAAGGAACCGCACCACCCGCACCGGCGATTGATCGCTCGGCGCTATCTGCATGACACGCTCCGAGCTACTTCGGAACGACCGGCGCGGTCCAGCTCACGTTGCCCGAGAGGGCTTCCAGGAACGCGACGAGCTGATCGATCTCGGCGTCGTTGAGCTGGCGATCCAGGAGCAGCGGGTCCTTGTTCGCGTTCGCGAGGCCGCCCGAGGCCATGAGCTTCACCGCCTCGCGCAGCGTGGGCACGCTGCCGTCGTGGAAGTACGGCGCGGTCTTCGCGACGTCGCGCAGCGTCGGCGTCTTGAACTGACCCATCTTGGTCGGATCGTTGAACGCCTTCTCGCCGGCGGCGCCGACGTCGGGCTTCTCGGCACTCATGCCGATGCCCACGTTGTGGAAGCCCTTGTTCGTCAAGAGCGGCGCCGTGTGGCAGACGCCGCAACCGGCCTTGCCGAAGAAGAGCTCCATGCCGGCCTTCGCGTTCGCCGACAGCGCATTCGCATCGCCGGCCATGTGGCGATCGTACGCCGAGTCGCCACTGCGCAGCCCGCGCAGGAACGAAGAGAGCGCGTTCACCACGGTCTTCTCGCTCGGCGCTTCGCCGAACGCGTCCTGGAACGCCTTCGCGTACGCGGGCACCTCGGCCAGCTTCTTCGCGACCTCTTCGGGCTTGCCGCCGATCTGCCCCTTCCACGCGGCGAGCACGTTCCCTTCGAGGGTCTTCGCGCGACCGTCCCAATAGAGGCGATCCAGATAGCCGACGTTGTGCATCGTGGGCGAGTTGCGCGTGTTCATGCCCCCGTCGTCCTTCTTCGAGAGCGCCTGGCCGTCGGTGAAGGCCTTCTCCGGGTAGTGGCACGAGTTGCACGCCATCGCACCCGTGCCCGAGAGGCGCGGATCGAAGAAGAGCTGCTTCCCGAGCTCGAACTTGGCGAGCGTGAGCGGGTTCTCCGCGTTGGTGACGAGGGCGGCGGTCTCGAGGCCGACCGGCGCCTGCAGCGGGTCGTTCGCCTTCGGCGTGATCGTCGAGCTCCCTTCGGAGCCCATGCAGGCGAAGAGGGCGAGCGGGGCCAGAGACACGAGGAGGAGAGGGGCGTTGCGCATGTCGCTCGGGGTGGAGTGGAGTCGGACGGCGGGCCAGGGATTGGAGCGCGATTGTGGCGATCGCGCCAGACTTCGCTGGTGAACTTCCTGCCGCTCCGCTCGCGAGACGCCTCCTCGGCTACCGCGGCGCGCACTTACTCCTCCTGCGCCCCATAGATCCGCTCGAAGTTCCCCCGCGCCACCCGCGCCCCACCCCACAGCAGCGCCCCACCACCGCCCCAAGCTGCGATCAGCAAGAACATCGCCCCGAGCTCGGGCGACCAAGTGGCGAACGGACCGCGGCCGGCATCGATCCCGGCGAACCAGGTGAAGGCGCGTAGTCGCGCGGCGACGAAGAGGCCGCTGAGAACCGCCATCGCCGTGATCGGGACGATGGTGCGGAGGTTGTTGGCGAGCGGCTCGTCGCGCTGCCCGCGGAACAACCCGGGCCACGAGCCCAGCACCAACATCGCGCCGAAGGTCGCCGCGAGGATCGGCAGGCCGACGGCGAGCGCTGCGATGGCCGCGAGGAGCGAGTATCCGCCGACCGTGACACCGGTGACGCCGGCCAACACGAGAAGCAGCGCGAAGGGCCAACCGAGGGAGACGATCTTCGCGCGCACGAAGATGCCGCGGTCGACGGGGGCGGTGCCGAGCAGCGCCATCTGGCGTTGATCGTCGCCGACCACCGCGATGACGAGCAGCGTCGAGAGCAAGAGCGTCATCATCTGCCAGGAGGCGAGGAGCCGCTGCGCGCCCGAGGCGAGCGCGGAGAGCGCCGGCGCGCTCGCCTCCGCCGCAGCGGCAGGCGACATCGCGATCGCGAGCACCTGGATCACCGCGAGGAGCACGACGAAGACCGCGTTGCCGCGGACGCGCGTCGACTCGAGCCAGGCCTTGCGTAGGAGCGATCTCACGGGGCTCGTCGGCCAGGCGCGGCGCGCGCCGCGGGCCGTCTCTGCGCCGACGTCACGGCGCCGCTCCGCTTCGCCGACGAGCCAGACCTCGAAGGATCGGCGATAGAGCGCGGACGCCAGTAGCGCGACGAGCACGGCCGACGCGATCGCGCCGAGCAGCACGAGTGCGCCCTCGTTCACCGGATGTCCGGAGAAGAGCAGAGGTGCCGTAGCGACGGCCGCGGCCCAGGAGGGCATCACCGGTTCGCTCGCTTGCGCCGCGAGCCAGCTCGCGAGGTCGCGGCCCTGCACGAAGCCGCCGATCACCGCGAGGATCAGCAGCGCGCCGGCGCCGATCTGCAACCACGTGAACAGCGCGCGCCAACGCCGGCCCGGACCGAAGCGCGTGATCGCGATCTGCAGGCCGAGCAGCAGCGCGGTGAGCGGCAGGACCCAGAGCGCCGCGCCGAGTGCCAGCCCGACGACGAACGACCACGGAGCGGCGCCGTGCATCGCGAGACCGAGCCCCGGAGCCAGCGCCACCGGAAGCACGAAGAGCGTCGCGAACACCGCCGAGCGCATGAGTGCGCGGAGAACCAGCCGCGCGCTCGCGAGTGGCGCGGTCAGCAACGCCGGCACATGCGAGCCCGCGAAGAGCTCCTGGCGCAGGAGCGCGGGCAGGAGTGCCAACGCAGGCAGCAAGGCAGCGCCGGTCACGAGAGCCGCGAGCAGCTCCAAGAGCTCATCGCGCGATGCTCCGCCCAGCGCCTGCAGCACCTCGCGCCGGAGCATCGTCCGACGCGCGAGGAAGTAAGCGAACACCCCGACGCTGAGCAGCGAGATCGCCGTCGCGAGCAGGACCTTCCGACCAGCTTGGGTGCGGCAGAGGTTCCGGAGAGCCCGGAGATCACTCCGCCACATCGCTGCGCTCCCACGAGGCCTCGGTCACGCGCAGGAAGACGTCCTCCAGCGAACGATCGCCGCTCTTCCGCAGCTCTTCGAGGGTTCCGCACGCGAGCAAGCGGCCGTCGCTCAGGATGCCGACGCGATCGCAGATCGCCTCCGCGACGCCGAGCACGTGCGTGCTCAGGAACACCGTGGTGCCGGCGTCGCGCGCCGCGCGCAGCACCTGCTTCAGCTCGTGCGTGCTGCGCGGATCGAGCCCGTTCGTCGGCTCGTCGAGCACGAGCACTTGCGGCGCCACGCAGAGCAGCGCCGCGAGATGCGCCTTCTTCCGCGTGCCGTGCGAGAGCCCTTTGCAGAGCTGGTCCGCGTACGCGCTGAGGCCGAACTGCGGCAGCAGCGCGCGCGAGCGCTCGTCGCGCTCCGCGGCCGACAAGCCATAGAGGCTCGCCACGAAGCCGAGGTGCTCTCGCACGCTCAAGTACTCATAGAGGGGCGGCGTGTCGGGAGCGAAGGCGAGGAGTCGCCGCACGGCCGCGGGCGCCGCGGCCAGATCGAGACCTCCGATGCGGATCGTCCCCGACGACGGCCGCAGGAGACCGCAGAGCATGCGCAGCGTCGTCGTCTTGCCCGCGCCGTTCGGACCGAGGAAGCCGAAGATCTCGCCGCGGGCGATGGACAAGTCGAGCTCGCTCACGGCGAGGACCGCGCCGAAGCGCCTGCTGAGCCCTTGGATCTCGATCATGGGCGGGATCTTAGACCGGGTGCGCGGATCGCGCAGGAGGGTCGCCGCGCGCAGCGCGCCGCCAACGCATCGAACGCGAAGTTAACTCGGCGGATTCACGGGCTCCTTGATCTCGGTTAGGTTCGCGCAGCGCCTCCTCGCCGTCGGCGGGAGCCAGGGGGCGTTCGGGGGCCGGAGCTCCGGAGGACGTTCGATGAGCCGAAGACAAAGCGAAGATCCGCGCGACATCGAAGCCATCCGTGTGCTGCGCACAGCACTGCCGACGAAGCGTCGCGCCCGCTTGCTATTCGATACGCTGGCAGCGCGATTCGAGAAGGAGAGCGTGCTCGTCTTGGCGAACGGAGGCTTGGATCGATGCCTCTTCCGCCGCGATGCCGCACTTCCCGAAGCTCTCGTGCCTTGGCCGTGGATCCACTACTCGGAACGAGATGCCGTCCCTGAGACGAGCTCGGACGAGGAGGAGCCCTTCTTCCGGCCTAGTCCCTACCCCACGGGCCTCGAGATCTCCGATGGCGCGAGCACCGTCGAGCTCCGCTACGACGTGAAGGGCCTCTTGCAAGAAACCACGCGCGGCGGTCCCGCTTCGTACTGGATGCATCTCGCCCGCGCCGTACGCGAAGCGCAAGGCAACGCCTTCGAAGACCTGGTCGACGCGGTGGCCAGCAGCTCTACCGCGCGCGGAGGATCCGGGCGACTCCTCTACCCGCAGCCGTCGCCCCACTCGATCGAACGAGCTTTCGAACTCGGCCTCGACGCCGTGCGCAACGCCTGCTTCGAGCGCGAGCTCGATGCCGGAGCGCTCTGGATCGCCGCCGATGGCTTCGCCGGCAGCGCGATCGTCGCGCATCCCGAATGCGAGGTCGCCCTCGCGCTCTGCCGCGAGGCGATCGCTCGCGAAGAGCCGCGTCCGAAGCCGTCGAAATCTTCGCCCATGTTGACACCCGAAGAGCTCGCGGAGCTCGGCTGGGAAGGCGAAGTCGTCTCGATCCAAGGGCCTGCCCACGCCGAAGCCGAGCCCATCCTGCCCTGCGTCGCGAACACGCCCATCTTCCTGACGACCCTCGACGCGCTGCCGCAGCGCGCCTCTCCGCTCGGAACCTGGGAGCGCTTGCTCGATGCCCGCGGCACCTGCCGGATCGTCGCGGCGCGGCGCGATCGGCGCGGCACTCTCATCGCCACACCCCAGGCGCTCGCGCGCCTCGATCCGAGCCGCATCGACGCCGCCCTCGAGCGCGCGGATCAACGCGAGATCGCTCACGGCCACTTCGCCATGCCGATGCCGTGGCCGGCCTCCTTGCCGCCCTTGCGCTCGCAGATCTGGATCTACGAAATCGAGCGCGCGCGCAGCGGCGATGCCGAGGCGCGAATCTGCGCGGCGTCGCGAACGCCGGAGTTCCGCTATGCGCAGATCACGCCGGAGAGCGTGGGTGAGGGGATCTTGCGGCAGGAGTGGGTGCGCTGACAGGACCCGGAGCAGCGGCGGCGGCTCGATCTGAGAGCTGTCGAGCGATTCCAGCGGTGCTTCAGGCCATGGCTTCCGCAGGCGCAGCCACGGGCTCCGCCGGGAACGGATCCCCCAGCGCCTCCCACACCTGCATCGGCAACGCCTCGACCTCCGCCTCGAGCAAGCACGCATCGAGCGCGGAACGGATCAAGCGCTCGTTCATGCGCTTCCCGATGAAGACGAGCTCCTGGCGTCGATCGCCGTAGGGTTCGACCCACATGCCGGGGCGCTGCGCCTCCGCGATGGCTTCGTCGCTCCATTGCTCGCGCGGGACGGCAGCCCACCAAGGCCCCCTCGGTGAGGCGGTGGCGACGGCGCCGCCCTGCGACCATTCGAAGACGCGGTGCGGGCGCGAGGCGATCCAGAAGAAGCCCTTCGAGCGCAGCACGCCGCTTGAGAAGTCGTCGGTGTTGAAGAAGGCCCAGAGGCGCTGCGGATGGAACGGTCGCCGCGCGCGGTAGACGAAGCTCGCGATGCCGTAGGTCTCGGTCTCGGGCAGGTGTTCCCCCGCGAGCTCGCGGATCCAACCTGCGGAGCGCTCGGCGCGCTCGAGATCGAAGCGCCGCGTATCGAGGATCTCGCGCAGCGGCACGACGCCGCGCGCGGCGCGGAGGATCCGCGCGTCGCGGTTCAACGCGCGCAAGACGCCTTCGAGCTCTTGGAGGTGCTCGGCGGGAGCGAGATCGACCTTCGAGATCAAGAGCACGTCGGCGAACTCGACCTGCTCGATCAGGAGATCGGTCACCGTGCGCTGGTCGTCCTCTTCTCTCACCTGCCCGAGCTCGGCGAGGGAACGCGAGCGGCGGTACTCCTCGAGGAAGGTCTGCCCGTCGACGACGGTGACCAGCGTATCGAGGCGCGCGAGCTCGCCGAGCGAGCTGCCGTCCTCCATCTCGAAGGTGAAGGTCTGCGCCACGGGCACCGGCTCGGAGATGCCGGTCGACTCGATCAACAAGTAATCGAAGCGCCCTTCGCGCGCGAGGCGGGCGACCTCGCGCAGGAGGTCATCGCGCAACGTGCAGCAGATGCAACCGTTCGACATCTCGACCAGCTCTTCCTCCGTGCGGCTGAGACCGGCGCCGCCGTTCGCGACGAGGGCGGCGTCGATGTTCACCTCGCTCATGTCGTTCACGATGACGGCGACGCGCAGGCCTTCGCGATTGGCGAGCACGTGGTTCAGCAGCGTGGTCTTGCCGGCGCCTAGGAAGCCGGAGAGCACGGTGACGGGGAGGCGGTGGTCGGGGCGTGGGGTCATGGTGGAGGCGCAGAAGGGGACCTGTCACCGAGGTGCCGTCCGATGCCGGAGGTTCCTCTCGAAACCGCTTCGGCGCGGCGGCGCCGAAGCGCCGACCCGACGCGAGCTGGAGTAGAGTCTCGACGGCTCGACCCCGCTCGTTCGCCCCCACCGCTCCCCCGCCGCCCGCGCATGCTCCCTCGCTCCACGTTCGCCTCCGTCCTGCTCTGCGCATCCGTCGGCCTCGCCCCCTTGTGCGCCCAATCGCCCGAGGTCCGCGGCGTATGGATCGCGCGCGACGGCCTCACTTCGCGACCGAAGATCGTCGACACGCTGGACGAGCTCGCGGCGGCGAACCTGAACCTGGTGTGCGTGAACGTGTGGAGCCGCGGGTTCACGATCCATCCGAGCGACGTGCTCTTCGCGGCGTGCGGGCAGCGGCAGGACCCGAGCTACGTCGGGCGCGACCCGCTGCAGGAGATGATCGTCGAGGCGCATCGGCGCGGCATCGAGGTCGAAGCCTGGTTCGAGTACGGCTTCATGCTGGGCTGGAGCGGGTGGTTCGGCGGGACGAACGGCGTGGGTCCCGTGCTCTCCGCGAATCCCTCGTGGACCGCGCTCGACCAGAACGGGCAGAGCGCGGTGAACGACGGCGGAGGCGGCTTCTTCACCTGGGGAGCTCACGAGAACCCCGCGGTGCGCCGCTTCCTGCTCGATCTCTGCGTCGAGGTCGCCGAGCGCTACGACGTGGACGGGATCCAGCTCGACCGCGTGCGCTACCCCAGCACGTCGTTCGGCTACGACGCCGCGACGCGCGCGGCGTACCAGGCCGCGACGGGACAACAGCCGCCGACCAACGTGAACCAGTCGAGCTGGAAGCGCTGGCGCGCGGATCGCTTGAACCAGTTCCACCGCGAGGTCTACGACGCGGTGAAGCTGCGCCGAACCACCCTGCGCGTCACCGATGCACCGACGGTGATGCCGGGTGCTTACGACAACTTCCTGCAGGACTGGCCGCAGTGGGTGAGCAGCGGCTCGCTCGACCTCGTGTATCCGCAGGTCTACCGCACGACGCTCTCGTCGTATGTGACGACGCTCGATCAGCAGCTCGCCTACGTTTCGACGCCGCTCCGCGGCAAGGTCGCTCCC
>JAEUHW010000006.1 GCA_016793245.1 Planctomycetota bacterium | reverse complement strand
CGAAGCGCGAGGCGGACTAGGCCCATGGGTGAACGGGAGTTCGCAGCAGGAAGGGAGCGGCGGCCACGGCGGCGCCGGCCTCATCCAACTCCACGTCCCCGATCCCTCGCGGAACCTGCTCGCGAGCCAAGCCCAGGTCTTCCCCACGGCCATCGTGCTTGCCCCCGACTTCGGCAGCCGCTCGTCGGCGCAGACGCGCTGGTTCGACACCGGCTTCGCGCAGCGCGGCGGCGGCAGTGTCGGCAACGCGCCGCAGTACGAGTTCGACGGCGTCGAGACGCAGGGCGTCGAGGCCGGGCTCGTGCGCCGCAGCGGCCGCGCGACCGTCGAGCCCATCGCGCCGCGACCCGAGCGCTACCTCGTGCGGCGCGAGGATCTCGGACGCAACACCGCGCGACTCGCGGGAATGCCCGCGGGGATCGACGATCCCTCGACGCTGATCGGTTGGAAGCTCCTCGACGCGCGACGCCCGACGCATCGCGGCTTCACCATCGTCGCGGCCCAGCGCTCCTACGGCGTGCTGCATCTAGCCCTCGATCCCGCCTACGGCGACCTCGTCGCTCAGCTCCGCTTCGAGAACGGCGCAGCCGAGCTCGCGCTCGCGCCGCGCTTCTTCCGTCTCGACGTCGAGGAGGAAGAGGACCGCTATCCCGACGACCTCGCCGTATACATCCAGTTCCAAGGCGCCGACGCCTCGGCGAGCGATCCGCGCGTCCCCGATCTCTCGACCCTCGTCCCCACACCCAACAATCCCTTCGCCTGGACCGCCGACGCCGAAGCGCTCCGCGGCAAGCGCTTCGTCCGTTCGCGCCTCAGCTTCGAGCAGAACGCCCTGGGAGCGCTGCACTTCGATGCGCAGCGTCCCGTCCTCCTCCGCGGCTTCCACCTCCCCTTCCGCTTCTGATCGTCGATCAGAAAGGGGTCTGACCCCGATTTGATCGACGGGCGGGGATCGCTACGCTCTTTGCCGTGAATGCTCCCCGCACGGCTCCGGCCCCGCTCCGTCCCGCCCTCCTCTTCACCGCGCTGAACAGCGCCACGACCGGACTCGTCTCCACCGCGATCTTCTTCGTGGTCGAGCAGGGTTACGGCTTCCGCTTGATCGAGAGCTACGGCTTGGGGCTGCTGCTCGGCATCGGCTACATCCTGGGCGCGCTCTTCTCGGGGCCGCTCGTCGCGAAGCTGAAGCGGCGTCACGCGAACCTGAGCGCGAAGCGCGTGCTCACCGCGCTGCTCTTCGGGATGGCCTCGCTCTGCACGCTCCCCGTGCTCATCGCAGGGCCGCTGCCGGTGTGGATCCTGGTCGGCCTCTACTCCCCGCTGATGGGCGCTTTCTGGCCCATCGTCGAGAGCTACGTGAGCGGCGGCCGCCGCGGCGCGGATCTGCGCCGCACGATCGGCATCTGGAGCGTCACCTGGGCCGCCGCGCTGGTCCCCGCGGTGTGCTTGCTGGCCCCGTTCTGCAAGAGCGAGCCCGCGCTCTCGCTGCTGATGCTCGGCGTCGTACAAGTCGCGAGCTACTTCGTGCTGCGGAGCTTCCCCGCCGAGCCGCCGCAGCACCTCGACGAGCTGCCGCACGCGCATCCCGCCGACTACCCGCAGCTCCTCGCGGTCTTCCGCTGCCTGCTGCCGCTCTCGTCGTTGCTGCTGAATACGCTCGGGCCCTTCCTCCCCGGTGCCTTCCTCCGCCTCGGCGCACCGGAATCGATCGCCGCCGCGCTGGTGGCGCTCTGGCTGCTCCCGCGCGCGGTCGCGTTCTACGTGCTCGCGCACTCCGCGCGCTGGCAAGGCCGTTGGGCGATGGCGACGCAAGCGGCCCTCGCGCTCGCCGGCGGCTTCACGCTCTCGATCCTCGCTTCGCGCCTCGCCGACGGCGCCTTGGGCTGGACTCTGCAAGTCGCCGGCCTCGTGCTCTACGGCGTCGGCATGGCGATGGTCTACTCGGGCTCCTTCTATTACGCGATGGAAGTCGGCCACGCCGAAATCGATGCGGGCGGTAAGCACGAGGCGCTGATCGGCGTGGGCTTCGCCGTGGGCCCGCTCATCGGCTGCGTCGCGAGCGGCGCGGTGGAGCTCGAGCTCATCGGCGCTTCCAGCTTCGAGCCCGTGCTGCTCGCCGGCGTCTATCTCGCGCTGCTCGTGGGGATGGGGCTCGCCGTACGCGCCGTGCGCGCGGCGCGGCTCGAGCGCGCGAACGCCTAGGAGCGACGCTGCGGCGGACGCTCCTCGGACCGAGGCGCACGGACGCGATCGAGGAACCGCGCTTCACACGCGCCGATGCGGCGATAGCTCGCCTGCGCTTCGCGCAGGCTCACGGCGTTCGCGCCGCCGGCGATCTCCGGGTTCTCGAGGACATCGTCCTCCCAGAAGCACACCGGGCAGATCTCGTAGGTCTCGCGAGCTCCGAGCGTCAGGAAGCCGCAGCAGTCGCACGGATGCCGTTCTTGCATGAGATGGAGCTCGCGAAGGGCGGGAGCGAGTTCGCGCCGAACGAAGGAATGATAAGCCGCGCGTCACGCGTGCAGCGCCGAGCGCGCTGCAGGGGAGCAGAGGTTTACACCATGTTCCACTTCATCCCCTCGCGCCGGTTCGCACCGCGCGCCCTTGCGTTCTCTCTGAGCTCCCTCGCGTCCCTCGTCGCGCAAGTCGACCCCAGCAGCAACGGCTGGGTCCCTGCGCCGAACACCTGGAGCAACCCGCTCAAGGTCTGCTCCACGGATGGCTACCAGTGGGGCACGTTCTGCTTCCCGTACGGCTCGGCGTACGCCTGTGGGGTGAGCACGACGGTGACGGCCGGTACGACGGTCTCGCTCTCGGCGTCGTTCGGTGCCAACGGCGCGACGGTCGGCGCCTCCACGTCCTACACCTTCTCGCAGGCGTTCTCGCACACGGCGGGGCGCTGCGAGCGCTGCCAGCTCTACGTCTGCTACGCGAACTCCTCGCTGCAGCACTGGGAGTGCGAGTGCTTCCTCGACTGGTACTCGTGGCGGATGAGCTACGACGTCTTCACTCCGGGCGACGGCGGCACCGTGCGCCCGTCCTGCATCGGCGATCTGAGCTGCCCCGGCTGCCGTCCGCCAGCGAGCACGCCGACGCTCGGCTCGGGCCCGCAGGGCGCCGTCGTCCCGGGCAGCGGCATCTCCTTCGATCTGCCGGCCTCGTTCCAGATCGCGAGCGGGCATCCCGAGCCGGGACACCCGATCCACGCGCCGCATGATCTGCTGCAGCAGCTCACGCCGTGGCATCTCGCGAAGCTCGCGTGGACCGTCGACGAGGCGGAGCGTCAGGCGGGGCACGGGTTCCAGTACCTGATGCTGCGCGAAGCCGGCGGCCTCGCGCACCTCTTCGATCTCACGCTCGGTCCGGGCCCGTTCGGCAACGCGGGCTTCTTCGTCGAGGAGTCGCGCTCGCAGGTCGGTCGTCCGGCGCCCGTGCTGATCGATGGCGGCGAACGCGGTCAACGGCTCTACCTCGCGCTCGCCTCGTTCGGCAAGCAACCCGGCATCTCGCTCGGCAACGGCCTGCACCTGCCGCTGAACCCCGACCTCCTCTTCGAGCTCTCGCTCACGGTCCCCGGCGTGTTCCAGGGCTTCCAAGGCCAGCTCGGTCCCGAGGGGCGGCGCGTCGCGCAGATCGCCTATCCGCCCGAGCCGCTCCTGATGGGATTTCCGTTCTACGTCTCAGGCGTCGTCTTCGATCCGCAAGCGCAGCACATCGAAGCGGTGTCGCCAGCGCATCGCGTGACGGTGCGCTGAGTCCGGCGATTCTCCCGGAGGACCTGCTCGCGGTCGCATCGCGCGCCGTGTTGCAAGTCCTCCGCCTTGTTCTCCCCGGCGTGCGTATCGCCGACCCCGCGCTCCAAACGCCAGGCCACTCGCTGCCAAGCTCCGCGGAGCGACGCGCTCGACTGCAGGGAGCGCGACGATCGAGGGAGCGCGTGCGCATTCGATCGCGAGGCGGAGCTCGGCGCTGGCTGGACCGCGGCGGTAGCGCGGTGCCTGCTAGGCTTGAAGGCGAAGACGGATGCGGTGCTCGGGCTAGACTCAAACGCTCGACCTGGAGATGACCCGCGCCGAGGAATCCGGATTGAGCCGAACGCCGCCGCCGTTCTCCGGATTGATCCGCCGCGAGCCCTAGCCTCCCGAGGTCTTGGTGACTGGAACCGCAGGACACAGCCGGCGCATCGTGCGCCTCGTAGAGCGGGCGCTCCGCGAGCTCGAGGCCAGCGGCGAGGCCGGTCTGGCCGCGCTCCTCCGCGAGCATCCGGAGGCCGAGGCCGAGGTGCGCGCGCGCTTGGAGCTGCTGGCGCGGAGCGGGCTCTCCGAGCCGCAGCCAGCCCCGCCGCGCGCGCCGACGCGGCTCGGCGAGTTCGTGCCCCTCGAGCGCCTCGGTGAAGGCGGGATGGGCGTCGTCTGGCGAGCGCGGCAGGAGAGCCTGGGACGCACCGTCGCGCTGAAGGTGATCCGCCCCGAGTACCTCTGGTTCGAAGGGGCGCGCGCGCGCTTCCGACGCGAAGCCGAGTCGGTCGCGAAGCTGCGCCATCCGGGGATCGTGCCGCTCTACGCCTTCGGGGAGCAGGACGGCGTTCCGTATCTCGCCTTCGAGCTCGTGGAAGGGCTGCCGCTCGATCGCCTGATCGCGGAGCTCCTCGGCAGCGACCCGACGCGACTCTCGGGGCAGCGGGCCTTGGAAGTGCTCGCCGCGCACGACGGCCAGGGCGCGCTCGCCGAGGCGCCGCCGCTCTTCGCGGGTGGTTGGCTCGAGGTCGCGCTGCGCCTCGCGATCGCGATCGGGGATTCACTCGCGCACGCGCATTCGCGCGGCGTCCTGCATCGCGACCTGAAGCCTTCGAACGTGATGGTGACGCGCGGCGGCGAGGTGAAGCTCCTCGACTTCGGCCTGGCATCGTCCGAGGGCAGCGAGCGCATGACGCGCGAAGGCAGCGCGCCGGGCTCGCTCGCCTACATGGCTCCCGAGCTGATCGATCGCGCCCAAGTGCGCGCCGACGTGCGCAGCGAGGTCTATGCCCTCGGCGTCGTGCTCTACGAGCTGCTCGCGCTGAAGGCGCCGTTCGAAGGCGGCTCGGTGGAGAGCGTTCGCGCGCGCATCCTCGGCAGCCAAGTCGAGCCGCTCGCGCGTCGGAACCCGGGCGTTCCCTGGGAGCTCCTCGCGATCGTCGAATGCGCGATGGAACGCGATCCCGCGCGGCGCTATGCCGACGTCACCGCGATGGTGGAGGACCTCCAGCGCGCCGCGCGGAAAGAGCCGATTCGTGCGCGGCGCGCGAGCTGGCTCCGCCGAGCGTGGCGCGCGGTGCAGCGCCATCCGGTCCTCGCGACCGCATTCGTGCTCGGATCGGCGCTCGTGATCGCCGTGCCGCTCACCTACGCGTTCCAGCAGACGCGCATCGCCGAGCAGGAAGCGCGCGAAGCGGAGCGCGTGCGCGCGGCGCTCCTCGTGTCGGATCGCGAGCGCACGCGCGCGGAGGAGAGCGAGCTCGACCTGCTGACCGGAGTCGATCGCTTCTTCGTGCAGGTCGCCGCGCTGAAGCTCGAGAACATCCCCGGCGCGGATGGCGTGCGTCGCAGCCTGATGGCCGAAGCGCAGATCCTGCTGAAGGAGCTCGCGGAGCGCACGGGCCTCCCCGTGCAGGTTACGCGCGCGCTCGCCAAGGCTCGCGTGCGCCAAGCGGAGCTGCTCACCAACTTCAACCAGCTCGACGAAGCGCTCGCCGTCGCGCGCGCGGGGCTAGCCCTCTGCGAACGCGTGCTCGCGGATCGACCCGCGGATGTCGAGATGCTGCGCTTCGCCAGCCTGGTGGAAGCCGTGATCGCCAATATTGCGACCCAACGCGAGGACGCGGGGGGGTCTCTCGAAGCCACGCGGCGCAGCCTGGCCTGGCTCGAGCGCGCGGCGAAGGTCGAGCCCGAGAGCTGGCATCTCGCCGAGCAGATCGCCATCCGCGCCGCGGACGAGGCGCTCGGGCTAGCGATGCTCGGCGAGCTCGAGGAATCGGTCGAGCGCTTCGAGTCTTCGGAGGAGAGCTATGCGCGTTGCCTCGCGCTCTGCCCCGAGCACTTCGTCGGCCGCTTCCGCATCGTCTCGCGCACGAATTGGGCCGCGGCGCTGGCGTTGCTGGGCCGCATGGAGGAGGCACGCGGAGTTGCAGAGCTCGCGCTCGCCGACTTCGCTGCCGCGATCGAGAAGGAGCCGAGCGACGTCGATACGCGCAACTCGGCGACGACGCTCTGGCGCATCCTGCGCAACATCGCCGAGCAGACGCAGGATGCCGAGCTCGAGGAGCGCGCTGCACGCGAGGCCGCCGAGCTCGCGAGCTGGGCGTTCGAGCGCTTCCCTCAGCGCAGCATGTATCGGATCGAGTACGTCGAGAGCCAGACGAGCTGGGCCAACCTGAAGCTCTCTCGCGGCGACGAAGCCGCCAGTCTGGAGCTCTTCGAGCGCGCTCACGCCGCCGCGCGCGCGCTGCGAGAGACGCAGAGCAACCGCACGGACGCGCTCATCGCGTACTGCGGCAACGCGCAGAGCTTCGCCGCCGAGCTGGTGCGGCGAGCCCAACACGCGCGCTGCGCCGAGGTCGCCGGCGAAGCGCTGCCCCTCGCGTTGGAGCTCCTCGACCAGCAGCCGGAGCGCCGCGGCGCCGTCGTGCGCCTCGGCCTCCTCCAGGCCGACGCGCTCGCGCGCTGCGGCCAGCTCGCCGAGGCCGTCGCCGCGCTCCGCACGCTGCACGAGAAGCTGCCGCTGCGGCGCGCCGATCTCCGCGAGGATCGGCTCGGCGAGGCGCTGCGCGCGGACGCGGGCTTCCTCGCGCTGCGCGCCGAGCTGCCCGAGTGATCGGCCCGCCTCGCGAGCGCGCCCTCCTCCCGCGGGTCCGCGCAAACGCGGCGTGACCGGGCGCGCGACGCCGCGCCGGATTCCTCGCAGAATCCCATGACCCGATCGACGGCCGGCGGCACATCGATCGCGACCTCATGGAACACCGTCTCGACGATCTGGACGATCTGCTGGCCCAGGAGCCGTTCGTGCGCGCACTCGCACGGCAGCTCGTGCTCGATGGCGCGCGTGCGGACGACGTCGTGCAGCAGACGTGGCTCGCGGCGCTCCAGGCGGATCGCTCGGGCGTCGATTCGAGGCGCGCGTGGCTCGCCGCGATCGTGCGGCGCGTCGCGGCGACGATGCGACGAGGGGAAGCACGGCGGCGCGGGCGCGAGCGCCGCGTCGCGAGACCCGAGGCCGACGACGCCGCGGATCTCGCGCGCACTCGCGAGGATGCGCGGCGAGCCGTGGTCGACGCCGTCTTCGCGCTCGACGAGCCCTGGCGCACGACGCTGATCCTGCGCTACCTCGATGGCCTGCCGCAGCGCGAGATCGCCCAGCGCATGGGCGTTCCCGTCGAGACCGTGCATTCGCGGCTGAGGCGCGCGCTCGAGCTCTTGCGCGCGCGCCTCGATGCCGACCACGGCGGTGATCGGCTCTCGTGGACGCTCGGGCTGGTGCCTCTCGCGCTTCCCTCGGGAGCGGTTCCGATGGCGGTCCTTTCTTCCTCCGCGGTCCCGGGAGCGCTGGCCATGCTCGTGAAGCTGAAGAGTGTTGCGGTCGTCTTGGCGATCGCCCTGATCGGTTGCCTGTGGCTCACTTGGAGCCGATCGTCGGAGAGCGCATCGGAGAAACCGGCCGCGCTCGTCCCCGAGGCTTCCTCCGCCTCGGCGGACGCACGCGCCAACTTGCACAGCGAGAACGAGGTCGCGGTGCGTACGGTCGTGCCCGACGCCGTGGCGAAGGATCCCTCCTCCATGGCGTCACCACGTCCGCTGACCGGCGGCATCGAGGTCCACTTGCGCACGGAGGATCCTGCGGCTGCGAGCGGGTTCGTCGTGCAAGTCGTACTTGCGCAGGCGAATCTCGCGCGCCCGATTCGCGCCTCCGCGATCGATGGCCTCGCCCGCTTCGAGGATCTCGCGCCTGGCGAGTACTCCGTGTCCACCGATCGCTTCGTCGATGCGACCTGCGTGGTCGAAGCCGGCGCGATCGCGCGCGTTACGCTCGATGCCACCGCGGGTTTCCGCATCACGGGACGCGTCATCGACTCTCGGGGTGCGGGCGTCGAGGGCGCCACGATCTTTCTCTCGCGCCACGGTCGATGGCAGGAGGACTTCGACGTGGCGGTCTCGGGCGCGAACGGAGCGTACGCGGTCGACGGCATGGCGATCGGCGCGCACGTCGGAGCGCGGAAGCCCGGATACGCAGCCTCCATGATGCGCTTCGTGTTCGCGAGCCGCGGCGAGGAGCGCGGCAACATCGATCTACGCCTGCGCCAGGGTGGCGGTGCGATCGCCGGCCGCGTCACGAACGTCGACGGCGCGCCGCTCGCCGGTGCGCGCGTCGTCGTCGACGCCGAGGCCTTCGAGCACGAGACCAGCGACGACGGTACTTTCTACCTGCAGGCGTTCGAGCGCTTCGCGTGGAGCGAGAGCGACGGCACGTTCCGAGTGGACGAGCTGCTCGACGGATCGCACAAGGTCGTGGTGCGAGCGGCTGGCTACGCGCCGTTCGTCGCGCTGTGCGAGACGCGCGAGGGGACCACGACGATGCTCGAGGCGCAGCTCGCTCCCGGCGCGATCGTCTTCGGGATCGTGCGCGCGCCGGACGGCACGCCCGCGGCGGGCGTCCCGGTCGCCGCGGGGCGCGAAGCGCAGTTCAGCGAATCCACCTCGGGGACGACGTCCTCCGACGGCTCGTTCCGCTTGGACTCGCTGCCGACGGGCCGCATCGTCGTGAGCGCCGGCGGCCCGAGCCAAGGCAGCGCGCGTGTCGATCACGACGCGCTGCCCGGCGTCGAGCAGCGCGTCGATCTGCGGCTCGAGCGAACCTCCGGCATCGACGGTCGCGTCGAGAACGAGCGCGGCGAGGCACTCGCCGGCGTGCGCCTCGATGCCCGGGACGTCGCTTCGGGAGAAGCGCTCGGCTCCTCCTCGACCGCAGCGGACGGGACCTTCCGCCTCGCCTGCGGGAGCGCGGAGCTCGTCGATCTCGACGTGTTCTGGGGCCGAAGCATGGTGCAGCCGGCGCTGCGGGTGCGCGACGTGCGCGTCGGCACCGAGGGCTTCCTCGTGCGTCTGCCGAGCGACACCGCTCCCTCGGCGCGCATCACCGGTCGGATCGAGGAGGAGCAGGGCCCGGTGGTCGGCGCCGAGGTGCTGATCCTCGCCGCCGACGGCCCGCAAGGCACCGCCGTGATCTCCGCCGCCGACGGTTCCTTCGAGAGCCCCTTGCTCTCGCCGGGCCGGTTCCTGCTCTCGGTCCGCGGCACCGCGCACGCGGTCCAGAACTCCGAGGTGATCGTCCTCGGCGCGAACGAGAAGCACGACGTCGGCGTGATCCGCCTCGGCGCGGGAGGCTCGCTCACGGTGCAGCTCCACTTGCCACGCGAGCGGAAGGACGCGCGCCCTTCGGTATGGCTCGAACGCGCGAGCGACGGCCTCTCCGTCTTCGTCGATCTGAAGGACGGCGTCGGATCGGCGAGCAAGATCGCGGCCGGCAGCTACATCCTGTCGGTCGCCGACGCCGGCATCCTCGCCCAGAGCGCGCTCGTCGAGATCTACGAAGGCCGCGAGACGCATCTCGACTTGGAGCTCACCGCGGCAGCGACTGCGGTGCGTTTCGTCGTTGCCGCGCCTTCGATCGACGCCGCGTGGCTCCGGGTGCGCATCGACGAGCAGGGGGGGCGCCGCCTGCACGCGGGCACCGCGCATCGGTTCCGCCGCCGCGAGCCGTTCGAGCATCTCGTCGGGTTGGATCCCGGTGCGTATCGCGTGACGGTCGAAGGCCCTGGCGGCGTGAAGCGGACGCAGGCCTTCGTCGTCGAGCCGGGTCCGGTGTCCATCACGGTGGATCTGGCGTTCCCCTAAGCGTCCCCTTCGCGGCGGTGCGGTCCTCGCGCTCAGAACCCGACGCGCGCGACGAGCCCCGCCGAGAGCGCCCAGCCCAGCGCGTTGCCCGAGGTGGGTGCGACCGTCTGCGTGTACAGCGTCGCGCCGACGAGGTCGAGCTGGGCAGGGATCGGCAGCGCGAGCTGCGCGAAGCCCTGCTGCACGAGCATCGGCACGGAGGCGAGATCGGGCAGAACGTAGAGGCGCTGGCCCGGCGCGCCGAAGGCCGCGAGGTCGAGGCCGCTGCCGGCGAACGGCGTCGAGCCGAAGAGCTGGAACGCGAAGAGGACCGTCGGATCGAAGTGCAGCGTGCTCAGCGTCCAGCGCGAGCCGAGCTCGGGCAGGCTCGCGTCGAGGTGCGGCGCGAGATCGGCGCCGCAGGTCGTGAGCGGCAGATCGATCTCGAGCTCGACCGGCTCGGGGTCGTAGCTCGGTCCGGCCTTGGCGAAGCCGACGATGCAGGCATCGCTGAGCGTCGTGCTCGTGTCGTCGTCGAGGTGGACGAAGGAGAGCACGACCTCGCCGCTCGCGAGATCGAAGCGGACCTGCAGCGTGCTCGGGTTCGCCCGCTCGGGGCTCGCGAACTCCTCGACGCCGTCCCAGGTGAGCACGAGATGCGGCCGGCCTTGCGCCGCGACCTCCTCGAAGACGATGCGCCCGCTGCCCGGCTCGGTCTCGTTGAAGTCGTGCCAGGCGTAGAAGCCGCTGTGATTGCCGTTCAGGAACGCGGTCCCCGTCGGGCGATAGGAAGGCGTGCCGGGGAAGGTCGTGCTGCTCGTGCCCCAGGTGACGATGCCGTTGCTGTGCACGTAAAGCGTGCTCTGCGGTCCTTCGGGCGTCGGCAGCGGCTGCGAGAGCGGCACGCGCACTTCGTGATCATCGACGGGCAATGCGAAGACGAGCGCTGCCGCGGCGCTCGGCGGCCAGTAGCTCGCGGCTTCGAGCGCGACGCGATAGCCGTCGCCGTCCGGCGTGAAGCGCAGCGCGCGGCCTTCGAGCTCGGCGCGCAGGCGGGCGGAGTCGGCGTAGCTGCGATAGAGCGAGGCGAAGCCGCCCATGCCGTAGATCGCGCGCTCGGCGCGCGCGTTCGGCACCGCTCCGACCTGATAGTGGATCGCGCCGTTCCAGACGAGCGGGGAGACCACGGGCGGCACGAAGGGGAAGCGCGTCTCCGCGCCGCCGCGGAAGACGAGCTCGGCGTTGGAGAAGCTCGAGTTCGCGCAGGCGCCCGGGGTCGTGTTGTCCGAGCACTGCACGCCGAGCGTCGTTCGTTGCTGTAGACCGGGGGTGACGAGCGCCAGGCCCCAGATCCCGGGCGCGAGGAAGACGCCGTCGGCGAGAGAGAAGAGCGTCGTGGCGCCGAGCCCCGCGCTCGTGATCGAACTCGCGGCGACGGGCGCCCAGAGCTCGGCTTGGTCGATGCCGTTCAGGTAGCTCCCGGACATCAGGTAGAGGTTCGCGTGTCCCGGCGTGCCTGCGAGCGAGGCGATGTGGAGCTCGAGCGCGGCGAGCGTGACGCCCGCCGTGGCGCGCACTTCGAGATCGAAGAACACCGCGCTCGTGGTCCGTGAGGAGCGCGTGCCATTCATCAGCGTGCGCAGCGGCGACTGCGCGGCGGCCGAAGCGAGCGGAAGCGCCGCGAGCGCGACGCAGAGGAGAGAAGATCGCATGGTTCCTTCCGGTTCGAGGGATCGACGCCGAAAGGAATGAGCGACGCGGTGGGATGGGACGCGCGAAATCGCGCCAGCGCTCGATCAGCGCAGGCGCTTCGCGAGCTCGGCCTGCAGCTCGCGCGCGGCTGCGAGCCGCGCGCCATCGACGAGGTCGCGGTGCGCCTCCTCCTGGACGCGCTCGAGCGCGGCCAACGCTTCCTCGAGGCGCGTGTGCGCTTCGTGGAGCTCCTCGCGCTCGGCTTCGCAGGCGGCGAGCCCGAAGCTCGCGAAGGCCCAGGGAACCACGACCCAAGGATCGGTGGAGCTGGTGGAGACGTGAGGACCGAGCACCTCGAGCACTTCGAGGAAGTGATCCATCGCCATCTCGCGTCGCGCGTGGAACGCATCTTCGGGCGCTCCGCTCGCGCGCAGGACCCGCTGCGCGTCGCGATCGAGTTCTCCTGCGCGCCAACGACCCCACCACGACGGGCGCAGCTCGAGCATGCGCTCGCAAGCGGCATCGGCGGCGGCGACCTCGCTGCGCGCGAGCTCGCAGCGCGCTTCGAGGTAGGCGAGCTCGGCGCGCAGGATGGAATCGACGGTGTGAGGCGGCGCAAGGTACGGCGCCGTGTAGCGCAGCGCGGCGAGGGCCTCCATCGCGCGCCCCCCGCGCAAGCGGCTCCGCGCGACGCCAGCCCAGGCCTCGACGAGCTGCTGCGCAGGCTCCTCCTCGCCGAGCGGGCGTCCGTCGGGCAATTCTCGCGCGAGCGCTTCCCATCCCGCGCTCGTGTCCTCTCCGTCGGCATCGGCGAGGAGCAGCGCGGTGCTCTGCGCCTCCCAGCGCATGGGACGCAGAGCGCCGCCGGCCTCCACCGATTCCTCGGTGAGCTCTAGGCAGCGCGCGATCCAGAGCCGCGCCTGCGAGAGCTCGCTCCGCCGGAACCGATTCCACAGCATGCGCGCGCCTTCGTAGGTCGCGATGCGGACGCTGTAGTAGCGCATCGGGTCCTGATCGAACGCGCGCAGCTTCGCCTCGGCGACGTCGATCGCGCGGCTCAACATCTCGCGCGCGCGCTCGCTCTCGCCGCGCGAGGAGAGCAGGCGGGCGAAGTCGCGCAAGCAGGGGAAGAGCACGCCGAGCGAGCGGAACTGCGCCGGCTCCTGCGCGCGCCAGCGTTCGCAGGCCGCCACGGCGCTCTCGTAGAGCGGGACCGCCGCGTCGTACGCGCCGCGGAAGACGGCGAGCTGAGCGCGCTGAGCGCGCACCGCCGCTTCGATGCGCAGGCGATCGATGGCGACCGCGTCGAGATCGGCCTCGGCGAGCTGCAAGAGGTCGTCGGCCTCCGCAAAGGCGCGCTCCTCCATCAGATGCGCGGCGAGGGTGAAGCGTCCCCACACGAGATCGTCGCGCGCGGAGACGGGCTCGATCTCGCGCGCGAGCAGGTCCTCCAGCATGGCGAGCGACGCGCGCGCGGAAGCGACACTCGAGCTGCGATCGCCGAGTACCTGCTGCGTGACCGAGAGCGCGCGCAGCGCGCGCGCGGCGTTGCGCCCGTGTCCGCGCGGGTCGCTCTGCGCGCAGCGCGTGAGTTCGTCCACCGCCTGCTGCGCCGGCGCCAGCGAGTCGGCGAAGCGCTGCGCGAGATGCAGCGCCTGCACCTGCGCGCGCAAGGCCTGCGCATGCAGCCCGAGATGCACGAGGCTCGCGGGGTCGCTCGCGAGCAGTGCCTCGGCTTCGCTCTCGGCCTCCGCGGCGGTCTCGAGCGCGGCCTGCACCTGGCCGAGCACGGTGTGCACTTCGGACAGCGTGGTCAGCGCGCGGCAGCGTCCGGCGCGAAGCAGCGGATCCTCGGCCCGCTCGCGCAGCCAGGTGTCGTAGAACGCGAGCGCGTCCTGCGCGAGGGCGCTGCGCAGCGCTTCGTGCTGCGGCAAGCGCCGGAGATCGTCGTCGTTCGCGCGCGCGAGCAGCGCCTCCACGGTGGAGAGCGCTTGGCCGAATCCCGCCTGCTCCGCGCGCGCCGCGTCGCTCGTGCGCCAGCTCGACCAGGCGAGCGCCGCCGCCGCGACGAGCAGCGCGAGGCAGAGCGCGATCACGGGCAAGCGATGCCTGCGCACGTACTTCCTTAGGCGATAGCCGAACGCGGGGCGCCCCGCGAGCACGGGCTTCCCTTCCAGGTGCCGCAGCACGTCGTCGGCGAGCTCGCGCACGGAGGCGTAGCGCTCGCTCTTCTCGCGGCGCACCGCGCGCAGCGCGATCCAGTCGAGATCTCCGCGCACCTGCGAGGCGAGTTTGCGCGCTTGCGTCGGGCTCGTCGATTGCTTGGCCGCGTTCTTGGTGATGCGCAGGCTCGGCAGCGGCGGCTCGGTGTCGCTCTCGAAGACGGCGCCGCGCGGCCACGGCAGCTCGCCTGTCAGGAGCTCGTAGAGCAGGACGCCCAGAGCGAAGACGTCGGTCCGAGCGTCGATCTCGTCGACGCGGCCGAGCGCTTGCTCCGGGCTCATGTAGCCGGGCGTGCCCATCGCGCGACCGGTCTCCGTGCGCGCGGGACGGTCGGAGTCCTGGGCGCTCCCGATCACCGCTTTCGCGATGCCGAAGTCGATGATCTTTACGAGGGGCCCCGCGCTGCTCGCGACGACGAGCACGTTGCCGGGCTTCAGATCGCGGTGGATGACGCCGCGCGCGTGCGCATGCTCCACGCCGCGGCAGAGATCGACGAACACGCGCAGCCGCGCGCCGGTGTCGAGCTGGTCGCGGCGGCAGAACTCCGTGATCGGCGCGCCATCGACGTACTCGAGCACGAAGTAGGGGCGCCCGTCGGGCATCAGACCCGCGTCGTAGATCTGCGCGATCGCGGGATGGCTCAGCGACGCGAGCACCTGCTGCTCGAGGAAGAAGCGGCGCAGGAGCTGCGCTTCGGCTCGATGCGCGCGCAGCACCTTCACCGCGACGTGGCGGACGAGCGGCTGCTCCTGCCGGCAGAGATAGACCGTGCCGAAGGCGCCCTCGCCCAAGCGGCGCAGCACGCGGTGGCCCGCGATCTCCTGCAGGTCCTCGTTCGTCGCACGCGTCGGGAACGACTCGGCGAGCAGGCGCTCGGCACCGCGGATCTTGCGCAGGAGCTTCCGCAGCGCGGCCTCGTGCTGTGGATGCGCCGCGGCGAAGCTCGCGCACAGCGCCTCGCGCTGCGCATCCGCCGCGGAGAGCAGCTCGGCTCCCCAACGCTCGCGCAGCTCGTCCGGCAGCGCGCCGCCCTCGGCGGCTCCGCTCAGGCTCGGTTCCATCGGTCGAGCTCGATGCCGCGGCTCTCGAGCTCATCGCCGAGGGCCAGGATCGCGCGGCTCAAGAGCTTGCGCGTCGCTTCCTCGCTGCGCTCCATGAGCTCGGCGATGACGCGATGGGGGAGCTGCACGATGCGGGCGAGCGTGATCACCTCGCGGTGTTCCTCGGAGAGCGCCGCGAGCGAGGCTTCGATGGCCTCGGCCGTCTCGCGCCCGATCGCCTCCGCGCTCGGGGTGAGCAGGATCGCCGCGGCCGTCACGGGATCGTGGTCGAGCGAGCGCGCCTCGCGCTGCAGGCTGCGGCCCGCGGCGTGGTGCACGCGGTGCTTCTCGCGCAGTTTGTTCAGCGCGGTCGTGAAGAGCCACGCGCGGAAGCGCTCCTCGCCGCGGAACTCGAAGCGCTCCTTCGCGGCGAGCACCTGGCGGCAGATCGATTGCACGACATCGACGCTGGCCTCGCGCGGACCGAGCGCCGCGCCGAGGCGCGCGCGGACGAAGCCGTGGAGCTGGGGGAGATAGCGCTCGAGGAGCCTCTCGAGGGACTCTCCATTGCCCGCGGCCGCGTCGGCGAAGAGCTGCTCCGCGTCGTCGTGCATGACGCGAGTATAGCCAGGGCGCGAAATGGCGCGCACTCCTCGCGCGCCAGCTCGCGCGAGGAGTGAGAGCTCGGGTCCTGCGATGAGGGCGAGGGTGAGCATGGCCGCTCAGCGCACCGTGAGCTTCGCGGTCTCGCTGAAGCGAAGCCCGCAGGTTCCCGACCCGAGGCCGAAGCCCTGCACGGCGAAGGTCTCGCCGAGGAGCCAGGCCTCGCGCGGCACGGGCAGCGCGAGCGTCGCGCTCCCGACGAACGCGAAGGTCGGCAGATCGAGGCGCAGGCCGAGCGCACAGGTCCCGCAGATCGGCAGGGGGAAGACGTTCGCGCCGCCGAGCACGAGCGCGGGCAGGTCCGCGCCGAGGCCTTGCAGCTCGAAGCGCACCTCGTTGCCGAGGCCCGTCGAGCCGGTCGCGCTCATCTGCAAGCCATCGCACGCGGTGGCGACCCTCTCGATCGTAGGCCCGGGCACGCGTCCTTCGTGGCGCGAGAAGGCGGGTTGACGGAAGCCGTTCGCGAGGTGGAGGAACGCGATGCCGTAGGCGCTGCCCAGCCCGCCGCTCGAGCTCTGCGCGATGATCTGTGGCTCCGTGACGACGCCGGGCAAGGTGGCGAAGTCCTGCCGCACGAGCTGCGAGCCGTCGAAGAGCAGCGTGATCGCGCGCGTGTAGTCCGGCAGCGTCGAGCCCGGGTTCACGAGGCTCGAGGTGACGACGAAGCGCTGTCCGTCGGAGTCGACGCGCGGGGTGTAGCGTCCCGCGGAGAACTGCTGGTCGAGGAAGTAGTACTGGAAGAGCGGGCCGTTGGTCGAGCGCGTGCGCACGAGCGCGCCCATCGTGGCGAGGGTCCGCTCGTACGCGACGAGATAGCCGGTCTCACCGGGGCGCACCTCGGCGGGTGAGGAGACGTAGGGGGCGCGATTCTCGTTCCGGCTCGTGTCGATGGGCAGCTCGGGGCCGATGGTGCCATCGGGCAGCACGTGGTGCGCGTGGATGTCGGTGCCACTCTGCGGATTCGCGCGCGTATAGGCGACCATCCATCGAGGGTTGCTGACGAGCCCGTTGCCGTTGCTGCTCGAGACCGCGACGTTCCAGTTGCGCGCCCCGTTCGCGGGCTGGATCGGCAGCACCTGCGTCGAATGCGGGAACCCCGTGCCATCGACCAGCCGCCCGTGGATCGAAGCGAGGTTGCCGCCCACCGCGTTGCCCCAGACGACGAGGAAGTGATGCGGACCGGACCCGGTGCCCGGATCGGCGCCGATGTCGGGGATGAAGTTCTCCCCGGGCAGGCTGGGGTCGCTGAAGTGCACCTCCTGATGGAGCGCGCGTGCCCCACCCGCGTCGCGCATGCGCCCGTAGATCATCGAGCGGTTGGCGTGGATGGGATCGTAGATCGCGCTCACGACGAGGAAGCGATCGACGAGGTTCAGGTTCGCGACGCGCGGATGCGCGGCGAAGCGCGAGGTGATGTCGATGCCCTCGGCGCTGCCGGAGATCGGGTCCCCCTCGGCGTCCACCATCACGCAGAGCACGTCGTGATCGAACTCGTCGAACTCGAGCTCGTAGACGCAGAGGTACACGTCGTTCGTCGCGTCGTAGGCCACGTCGGGCGAGGTGATCGCGTTCGGGGCGGCGATGCTGCGCGTCGAGATCAGGGGGTCGATGACGAGCGGGTCGCTCGTGCGCTCGTTGGCGGCGATGCGCCAGCGCAGCTCACCGGCCCGATGCTCCGTGGTGAGCGGGAGCTTCGCGCCGTCGCGCACGAGGAACGCATCGCCGTAATCGACACCGCCGCACGGTCCGGCGAAGCAGAGCCCCTCGCGGCTCGCGTCGTCCTCGAGCGCGCTCTCGAGCGCGATCGTGAGCTCGACGTCGCCGGCGAGCTCGGTCGTGATCTCGAAGCGCTGCTCGACGCTCTCGACGCGCAGCTCGTAGATCTCGCGCAGCGGGCCGCGATCGAGGATCACGCGATCGCCCTCGCGTGTCGCGATGGCGCACGGATCGAGCGCGACCTCTCGTTCACCGACGCGCAGCGACGGGCGCCGGAACGCGAGGGGCGAGCGCGGCGCGCCCGCGCCGAGCGCCGGCAGGTAGGTGAAGCCCGCGCTGTCGAACGAGGCCTTCCAGGTTGCGCCGCGCGCCCAGATCACGCCGCTCGTATCGATGTCGTGGAGCACGTGATCGAAGAGAGCGACGGTGCTCGCCGGCGCGAGAGGGGGCGTGGCGTCCGTCGATGTCTGGGCCTCGGCGCGGCCGGCCAGAAGGGCGAGCAGCGCGAGACCGGGGAGAGCGAAGAGCATGTTCATTCCTTGGGAACTGGAGATGAGTTCGCCCCGAGGAATGGAACGCCGGCGGAGATGTGACGCGTGAATGCGCGAGCTTCTGTAGCGGTCACCGAAGGAGAGCGATGGCGTCGCGACGCAGCGCAACGCGAGCTTGGTCGCCGGATGGGGGCGAGCCGCGCGCGTGGCAGAAGCTGGACCTCGGCGCGAGGACGTTCTTTAGCGAAGAGCAGGCCGTGGTCCAGGCGGTGTACCGAGGACGAAGGCTGCATCCGGTCGATGTTCGCTGGCCATGCCCCGTCCGATCTCGATGCTCACGAGCCTTTCTCGCTGGCGAGATCCGCGGTGTTCGCCGCCTACGGCTCGCTCGCTCGACGCAATCGAATCATCTCAACCGCAGGAGAACGATCCCGCCGTGCGACATTCCTCTGCGATAGTGCAGATCTCCGAAGTCCTTGTCCGCGGAGATGAGAAGGGCTCCGAACCCCCAGAATGTGATGCAGATGCGCGCTTTCGACAACTCGTCGGCAGTCGAGGCCGCTGCGCCCTCAGCGCGAGCTCGGCCGCGCCACGGAGGCCTCGACGCGCGCGCTGCGCGCGCCGAAGAAGCGCGGGAAGAGCATGGGTGTCCGGCGCTGGTAGGCGCGATACGCCTCGCCGTGCTGCGCGACCAAGTCGCGCTCCTCGAGGCGCAGCCCCACGGCCATGTACGCACTCAGCAGGCCCGCGAAGAGCAAGTGTCCGAGCGTCAGCGTGGGCGTCGACCACATCCAGACGAGAAAGCCGAGCATCAGCGGATGGCGCACATGGCGATAGATCGCGCGCTCGACGAAGGGGCGCTGCGTGTAGGGCTTGCCGAGGAGATGCAGGGTCACCTGCCGCAGGCCGAAGAGATCGAAGTGGTCGATCAGGAACGAGGAGACGAGCACCAGCGCGAAGCCCGCCGCGGAGAGCGCGAGGAAGGCGGTGCGCAGGAAGGGGCTCTCGAGCTCCCAGATCGGCGTCGGCAGCGGCTGCCAGAAGTACATCACCGCCGCGAGGATCGCCGTCGCGACGAGGACGAAGGTGCTGCGCTCGATCGCGTGCGGCACGAGCGGCGCGATCCAGGCCTTGAAGCGCGGGCGCGCCATGATCGCGTGCTGCACGCCGAAGAGGAGGAGGAGCGCGGGAGAGAGCCAGACCGGGAAGCGCCCGTCGGCGGCCGGGGCATCGATCGACTTCGGCACGAGCAGGTTCGCCGCGAAGCCGAAGAGGTAGCAGAAGACGGCGAAGAAGGCGGCGTAGACGAGGACGCCGTAGAGGAAGAAGGACAGGCGGCGCAGCATGGCAGTTCGCTCCGAGGTTCGATGGCCTCTCTTCGAGCGGCAGTCGCGCGAATGGCGGACTCGCGGCGGACAGGAGGCCGCCCACGGAATGGAGGGCGAACGGGCGCGTGACGCAGATTTTTCGCCTGCGGAACCCGCCCCGCGCGCCCTCCGTCCGGAGACGTAGTGCATTCGTTTCCCTGCGGGCCTAGCGTTCGGCGCATGCTCGTAGCATCGAGCAGCACCTCGCCCCGAGTGCCTCCCGCATGAGCCAGCTCCTCCTCCGCGCCTTGCTGGGCCACGCCGTCTTCGGCGCCTGCCTCGCCCACGCGCAGCTCCCACCCGTTCCCGTTCCGCCGGAGAACCCGATCACGCCGGCGAAGACCGTGCTCGGCAAGGCGCTCTTCTGGGACGAGCAGCTCAGCTCCGACAACACCACGGCCTGCGCGACGTGCCACATCCCGAGTGCCGGCGGCGGTGACCCGCGCTCGCGGACGCCCGAGAACCTCCATCCCGGCCCCGACGGCGTCTTCGGCACGAGCGACGATCGCCGCGGCTCGCGCGGGGTCGTCCGCTGCGCGCCCGATCAGCGCTTCACGCCCGATGCGTACTTCTTTCCACGCGCACAGGTGACCGCGCGCCGAGCGCCGAGCGCGATCGGCGCCGCGTGGGCACCCGAGCTCTTCTGGGATGGGCGCGCGGGCTCGACCTTCCTCGACCCGTTGAACCAGCGCGTGGTCGCGACCCAGCATGCAGCACTCGAGAGCCAAGCCGCCGGACCGCTCGTCTCCGACGCCGAGATGGCGTGCGAGATGCGTTCTCCGCAGGACGTGGCGACGAAGCTCGCCTACGCGAAGCCGCTCGCGCTCGCCGATCAGCTCACGCCGGATCTGAGCGCCGCTCTCGCCATCGATCCCACCTATCCCGAGCTCTTCGAGGCCGCCTTCGGCAGTCGCTCGATCACGCCCGCGCGCATCGCGCTCGCGATCGCGACCTACGAGCGCACGCTCGTGCCGGATCAGACGCCGTACGACTTGGGCACGCTGACACCCGCGCAGCAGCGCGGCCTGCAGGCGTTCCGCGGCAACGGCGCTTGCCTCTTCTGTCACAGCGAGCCGCTCTTCACCGACCACAGCTACGCGAACCTCGGCGTGCGCCCCGACGCCGACGACGTCGGGCGCTTCGCGCAGACGCAGAACCCGGCCGACATGGCGGCGTTCAAGGTGCCGGCGCTCCGCAACGTCGGCTTGAGCCCGACCTACTTCCACAACGGCGGCAAGCGCACGCTGGAAGAGGTGATCGAGTTCTATCGGATCGGCGGCGAGTTCCCCGGACCGAACCTCGACGTGCGTTTCTCGCCCGCGTTCCTCACACCGGCCGAGCGCGCGGACTTGGTCGAGTTCCTGCGGAACGGGCTCACGGATCCTCGTGTCGCGGCCGAGCTGCCGCCCTTCGATCGCCCGCGCCTCGCCTCGGAGCGCGCATCGACGCGCGTCGCGCGCTACGGCTTCGGAACGAGCGGGACGGGGGACCTCGCTCCCGTGCTCGTCGCTCCGCATCCGCCCTTCCTCGGCAATGATCGCTTCGCGCTCGGCATCGCTCGCGCGCTCGGAGGCAGCCAAGCGCTGCTCGGCTTCGCCGCGAGCGCGGCCCCCGCGGGCCTCTCGATCGGCGTGCAGCCGCTCTGGATCGCGCCGACGAGCTGGTTCGCGAGCGTCGTGCTCCCGCTCGGCGGTGTTCCGGGGCTCGGCGGCAGCGGTTTCGAATCGCTCGTGCTCCCGATCCCGGCGGACGTGCTGCTCGAAGGCCAGACCCTCTACGTGCAGGGGTTCGTCATCGACCCGCAGGGCGCGGAAGGGCTGGCGGTGAGCGGTGGCGCGGCGGTGACCATGTTCGGGATCTGAGCTCGTTGGCGTACGCGCGCTCGACCGCGCGTCGCGGAGCCTTGCTCCTGCTCGCGCGTGGCACTAGAAGGACGCCATGCGTGTTCTCGACCTCGGTTGGTGCACTCGCTGGTTGGCACTCGCGAGCCTGTGCCTCGCGAGCTGTGGCGGTGGGGAGCGGGCGATCCACGTCTTCGCCGCGTCCTCGCTCGCGCCGGCGTTCGAGCAGCTCGCGAAGGAGTTCGAGCGCACGCATCCCGGCCAGCGCATCGCTCTGCATTGCGCCGGTTCTCCGACGCTGGCGCTCCAGATCCAGGAAGGCGCTCCGGCGGATGTCTTCGCTTCCGCGGACGAGGCCAATCTGCGCAAGGTGATCGAGGCGCGGCTCGCTCTCACCGAGCCGGAGGTGTTCGCAAAGAATCGCCTCGCCCTCGCCGTTCCGCGCGGGAACCCGCGCGCGATCCGCGGCCTCGAAGACCTCGCGCGCGCCGATCTCCGCATCGGCCTCTGCGGCCCCGAAGTTCCCGCCGGTCGTTACGCGCGCGCGTGCCTGGAGAAGGCCGGCATCCACGCGCGCTCTCGATCGGACGAGCCCAACGTCAGCGCTCTGGTGACCAAGATCGCCTTCGGCGAGCTCGATGCGGGGATCGTCTACGCGACGGACGTGCGCCGCGACGACGTGACCGAGCTGCCGATCCCCGACGAGTGCAATGTCGTGGCGAGCTATCCGCTCGTCGTGGTGAGCACGGGGGCGGACAGCGAAGGGGGACGCGCATTCGCGCGCTTCGCGCTCTCCGATGAAGGGCAGGCGATCCTCGCGCGCTACGGGTTCTTGCGGCCATGAGCGCTCCCGGCAACGACGGCGCAACGAGAGGGTCTCGAGGCGCGCGGCTGTTCGTCGGGAGCCTCGCGTTCCTCGGGATCGCGCTCTTCGCGCTGCCGCTCGTCGGGCTCTTCCTGCGCGCGCCGTGGAGCGAGCTCGCGAGCTTGCTCGCGTCCTCCGCCGTACACGATGCGCTGCGCCTCTCGCTCGTGAGCTCGTTCTCGGCGCTCGCGCTCAGTGTCGTGCTCGGGCTGCCGATCGCGCTCTGGCTCGCGAGCGGCAGCTCCGCGTTGCGCCGCGCGGCCCGCCTCGTCGTGCTGCTGCCGATCGTGCTGCCGCCCGTCGTGGGCGGGATCGCGCTGCTGCTCGCCTACGGGCGCAGCGGCATCCTCGGTGCGCCGCTCGAGTCCTGGCTCGGCATCGCGCTGCCGTTCACCACGGCGGGCACCGTCGTCGCCGCGGCCTATCTCGGCTTGCCCTTCTTCGTGCTGAGCGCGGAAGCCGGCCTCCGCACGCTCGATCGCCGTTATCTCGAGCTCGCGGCGACCTTGGGTGCGGGACCTGCGCGGCGCTTCTTCACCGTGACGCTGCCGCTGGTGGCACCCTCGCTCGGCGCGGGCGGTCTGCTCTGCTGGGCGCGTTCCCTCGGCGAGTTCTGCGCGACGCAGACCTTCGCGGGGAACCTCGAGGGAACCACGCGCACCATGCCGCTCGCCTGCGGCGTCGCGATGGAGCGCGATCCCGCGCTCGCGATCTGCTTGAGCTTGATCCTCGCTTCGATCTCGCTGCTCGTGCTCTACGTGCTGCACCGCCGCCTCGAGCTCGCGCGATGAGCCTGCAGCTCGACTTCGCGCTGCGCCGCGGCGCGCTCGAGCTGCGCCTCGCGCTCGAGGTTCCCGCGGGGCGCTCGCTGGCACTCGTCGGGCCGAACGGCGCGGGCAAGTCGACGTGCTTGCACGCCATCGCGGGGCTTCTGCGCATCGACGCGGGGCGCATCGCGCTCGGCGCGGAGATCCTCGACGGCGGTCCGGGCGGCGCGTTCCGGCTCCCGGAGGAGCGCGGGATCGGGTTCGTGCCGCAGAGCGCGCTGCTCTTCCCGCACCTCGACGTGCTGCAGAACGTCGCGTACGGCGCGCGGGCGCGCGGGCGGAGCCGCGTCCTGGCGCGCACCGCGGCGGAGGAGGCGTTGCGCCGCGTCGGCCTCGCCGCGCTCGCCGCGCGCCGGCCACGACAGCTCTCGGGCGGCGAGGCGCAGCGCGTGGCGCTCGCGCGCGCGCTCGCCTCGCAGCCGCGCGTGCTCTTGCTCGACGAGCCGCTCTCCGCGGTCGATGCGTCGGCCCGCGTCGCGCTGCGGCAGGATCTCGCGCGCCATCTCGCGAGCTTCGAGGGGCCGCGCATCGTCGTCACGCATGACGCCGTCGATGCCTTCGTGCTCGGCGAGCGCATCGCCGTCCTCGAGGAAGGCCGCGTCGTGCAGCAGGGGAGCGCCTCCGAGATCGTCGCGGCCCCGCGTTCGCGCTACGTCGCCGATCTCGTCGGGCAGAACTTCCTGCCGGGCACCGTGGAGGACAGCATGCTCACGCTCGCCGGCGGCGCGCAGCTCCGCGTCGCGAGCGCGGTGCAGGGCCCGGCGGTCGCGACGATCTCACCGCGCGCGCTCTCGCTCTTCCCGCGGCGTCCGGAAGGTTCTCCGCGGAACGTCTGGGAAGCGCCGATCGAGGCGCTCGAGCACGCGCCGAGCGGGATCCGCGTGCGCTTGGGTGGCGCGATCCCGATCGTGGCGGAGATCACGCCGGCCTCCGTCGCGGAGCTGCATCTCGAGCTGGGCTCGCGCATCTGGGTCGCGCTGAAGGCCACCGAGATCCAGGTCGCGCCGCTCTGAAGCGCGCGCGCTCGCGCGCTCAGGTCTTCTTGCGCCGCGAGGACTCGAAACGATCCGCGAGCGTCGCGAGCGCGCGGAAGAGCAGCGCGCGCACGGCGCCTTCGTTGCGACCCCAGCGCGCGGCGAGCTCGGCGTGCGGCGTGCCGAGCAAGCGCGCTTCCACGATCACTTCGCGATAGCGCTCGGGGAGCTCGGCGAAGACCTCTTCGAAACGCGCGAGGTCCTCGGCACCCGCGACCAGGCTGCTCGGGCTCATCACCTTCGGCGCGTCGCTGCCCTGCAGCGCCGCCTCGAAGCCCGAGCTCGAGTTGCGCAGCGCCTTCTCGCGGCGCACGTCGCGGCGCGCGGCGCGGTGATGCTCGTAGCGATTGGCGATCTTCCGCAGCGCCATCTTGAAGAGCCAGCGCTTGAAGCCCTCCTCGCCGCCGGTGTGGAACGCCGGCGCATGCTCGAGGATCTCGCGGCAGGTCGACTGCACGACATCGCTGGTCGATTCGCGCGGCGAGAACGCGCGACCCACGCGCAGCCGCACGAAGCTCTCGAGCTCCGGCAGCCAGCGCGCGAGCCAGGCGTCGATCTGGCGACGATCCGGTGCGGGCGGTTCCGACACGAGGTGGGCTCCGGGGGGCAGGAGGGCAGGGCCTCGGCCCGCCGATTGTGGAGCGCGATCCTCCGCCTCACAATCCGCGACCTCGTTGGTCCTCGAATTCCGGAGCAGGAAGTCTCCATGCGCATCTCTCTCGCGACCTCCGTGTTCGCTCTCGTGGCTCCCGCGTTCGCCGCCGCCTTCCCCGGCGATCCGGAGAGCCTCCCCGGTTGCCGCTTCTTCACCGTCGCGACTTTCGACGCCAACCTGCGCGTCATCGATGGCGTGACCGGCGTCACCATGAGCTCCGTCCCGATGACGACGGGGGAGGGGACGATCCAGGGCGCCGTCAGCCTTGCCCAGGGTCCGAACGCGCTCTTCGTCGTGCTACGCATCGAAGGGTTATCGCGCGACCGGCGCCTCTCGACCGTCGATCCCGCGACGGGTGTCACGACCACGATCGGCAACCTCGGGGACAACTTCTCCTCGATCACCTTCACGCCCGATGGCCGGCTCTTCGGCGTCACGGGCGACGGGGGGTTTACGCCGGAGACGCTCTTCGAGATCGATCCCAACGACGCGTCGACCACCGAGATCGCGTCGCTCGGCATCGGCGACGATGGCGAGGTGATCGCGTTCGATCCGTCGTCGGGTGGGCTGCTGCATGCCTCCGGGAGCGGTCGGCTGAACGATCCGGAAGAAGGGTTGAACCTCTCGGTGCTCTTCCCCGATCGCCTGCGCTCGAAGTCGCGTCGGCTCTCCGGCTTCGAGACCGCGGAGATCTCGGCGCTCCGGCCTCTGCCGGGCGGCGCCGTCCTCGCGGCGAACATCGACGGTCGATTGATCACGATCGACCGCAAGGGCTTCATCACCGAAGGGCCGACGGTGGATCACTCCAACTGTCGCGGCTTGGTCCCCTTGGCGCCTGCGGGCTCGAACGTCGGAGCGAAGATCGGCATCAAGCTCAACTTCGCCGCCGCAGGCTCCGACGCGGTGAAGCTGCAGCTCAGCGGCCTCGACCTCGGTCCGTTCGATGCGGCCGGAGCCACGGTCGCCGTCGACATCGGCAACGTCGGCTCGGGGAATGTCACCCTCGATGGCCAAGGGCGATTCGTGGGCAAGACCGGCTCGCTCACGATGACGCGCGAGCCGAGTGGAAACACCTGGAAGCTCGTGCTCAGCGCGAAGGACTCCGATCTGCAAGACCTACGGCAGCTCGGCTTCGTCGACGCCGACACCGCGGCGCGCCTCCCGCTCTGCCTGCGCTTCCGCAGCGGCGCGATCGAGCGCGAGATCCTGGTCCTCGTGAGCTACAAGGCGAAGCAGGGCAAGACCGGCTCCGCCAAGTAACTCACCCCACTGTACAGTAAAGGTGCCAGGCACCTTTACTGTACAGTGGAGGTGTCACTTCGCGCGGCTCCACTCGTAAGCGACGGAGACGTTCGTCGTCTCGTTGCCGACCTCCGATCGCTCGCGGTAGGTCATGTCGAAGCTCGCGTACACGATCGCGAGGCGCTCGACTTCCTTCGAGTCCTCGAGCTGGATGCGATAGGTGGCGATGCGCGCGGTCCGGAAGACGAACGCGATGCGGGATTCGCCGACGGTGCCCGCCGAGAGCACGACCTCGATATCGCCTTCGCCTCCTTGCAGCGCCGCCAGGAAGAGGAGCGGGGAGCTCCGATCGCAGCGCTTGGTCACGACGACCTCGGTCAAGAACGGCAGGTTCTCCCCGCGGAGCCCGGACCCGTCGTGCGTCATCGCGACCTTGCGCCCCCCTTCGAACTCCAGCGATCGGAGCTCGATCCAGTCCTCGAAACCGGAGAGGGAGCAGCCGCCGACGATCTTCTCGCCTTTCAGATGTTGGTAGCGCAGCAGGAGGGGCATCGGCGATCGGGGAGCAAGGGTTCTGGATGGCGGTAGGCCGGAATCGGGGACGGAGGGGCCCGACGCTCTCCGGTAGCCCCGCATCGCGAGGAGGCGTTCGCGGCGCGCGAATTTTCGAGGTCGCGCGGTACGCGGAGGGCCCGGCGCGTTTCTCTCCTCCGCCGCCTCCGCTCTCCGAGAATCTGCCCATGCTCGCCTTCGCCCGCTCCTCCTCGCGACTCTTCCCCGGCGCCGCGACCCGGCCTACGATCGGCCGTCGCATGGACGACGGCGATCGAAGGAACGATGCCGAGGTGCGCGCTCTGATCGAGCGGGCGGCGGGCGGCGATGCGGCGGCCTTGGCCGAGCTGATCGACGAGCACTTGGAGGAGCTGCGGGCCTTCGTGCGCGCGCGCTCCCAGAGCTTGCCGCTCCGCTGGGAGTCCAGCAGCGACATCGTGCAGTCGGTCTGCCGCGAGGTGCTGAGCAACGCGGAGGCGTTCCGCTACCCCGAGCAGAACGCGTTCCGCCGGTGGCTCTTCAAGACCGCCGAGCGGAAGATCGGTCACCGGCGCGACTACTACGGCGCCGAGAAGCGCGACGTCCGCCGCGACGCGGCGCTCGAAGACTTGGGTGCGCTGCGGGCCGAGGGGCCTTCGCCGAGCAGGGATGCGATCGCGCGCGAGGAGATGGAGCGCGTCGAGCGCGCGTTCCGCGCTCTTCCGGAGCACTATCGCGAGGTGATCTACCAAGCGCGCGTGCTCGGGCGTTCGCGCGAGGAGATCGGGAACGAGACCGGACGCGCACCGGCCGCGGTGGGGAACCTGCTCTTCCGCGCGCTGGCGGCGCTGGCCGAGAAGCTGGAGCCGAGCGATGGCAGCCGAGGCGAATGATCTCCGCGCGGAGGACTCCTCCGCGTTGAACGAGCTCGTCGCCGAGGCGCTGGAGCGCTTGGAGCGCGGCGGGAGCGTCGAGCTCGTGCGCTGGTCGCGCGGGATCGATGCGGCCCAGCGCGACGTCGTGCTCGCGCGCGTCGCGAGCCTGCAGCGCCTGGGCTTCGTACCCGACGAGGTCGAGAGCGCGGAGGCATCGCGGGCCGAGTCGCCGAGCGCGACGCGCGACGCCGCGCGGGTGGGCAGCGAGGTCGCCCTCCTGCGCGACGGCGCGATCGGTCCCTATCGCCTGCTCGCGCGTCTCGGAGCCGGCGGCTTCGGGGTCGTCTACCTCGCCGAGCAGACGACGCCGATCCATCGCCGCGTCGCGCTGAAGCTCCTGCGCGCGGGCTTCGAGACGGGGAGCGTTCTCCGGCGCTTCGCGATCGAGCGCGAGCTGCTCGCGCGCTTCGATCATCCGGCGATCGCGAAGGTGCTCGACGCGGGCGAGAGCGCGGACGGCCAGCCCTACCTCGTCGTCGAGTTCGTGCCCGGAGAAGCGCTCACCGACTACTGCCGCCGGCGGCAGCTCGATCTCCACTCCCGTCTGCAGCTCTTCCTCGAGGTCTGCGAAGGCGTCCAGCACGCGCATCAGCGCGGCGTCATCCATCGCGATCTCAAGCCATCGAACGTGCTGGTGATGGAGCGCGATGGCGCCGCGAAGCCGAAGATCATCGACTTCGGTCTGGCGCGCGCGCTGGGCGGTGCTTCGCGCGAGCACGCGATGACGCGCGAAGGGACGCTCCTCGGCACGCTCGAGTACATGAGCCCGGAGCAGGCCGAAGGCGACGCCGACATCGACATCCGCGCCGACGTCTACGCGCTCGGCGTGCTCCTGCACGAGCTCCTGGTCGACGATCTGCCGCACGGTCGCCTGCGTTGGCGAGAGGCCTCGCTCGGCCAGCAGCTCGAGATGATCCGCTCGCGCGAGCCGGCGCGACCCAGCGCGCTCGCGCGCACGAAGGAGCTCGCGCGACAGCTCGCCGGCGACCTCGACTGGATCGTGCTGAAGGCGCTCGCGAAGGACCGCGAGCGGCGCTACCGCACGGTGGCCGAGCTCGCCGAGGATCTCGTGCGCCACGCGTCGAACCGACCCGTGCTCGCCGGGCCGCCGAGCTGGAGCTACGTGACGCGCAAGTTCGCGCGGCGGCATCGCGGCGAGATGATCGCCGCGGCCCTCGTGCTGCTGAGCGCGCTCGGCGCGCTGGTCTACGGAGCGTATGCGTTCCGCCGCATGGATGCGGAGCGCACGACGGCCGTCGTGGCGCGCGCGCAGGCGGAGCGCGCCGAGGCGCAGCAGCGCGAGGAGCGCGAGCGCTCCGAGCTCCTCAATCGCTTCCTCGAGGGGCTCCTCGTGCAGGGGAACCCGCTCGTCACCGGCACGCGCGTCGCGCTGAGCGACGTGCTCGCTCGTGCGAGCGATACCCTCGCGCGCGGCGCCGTTCCGGACGAGAGCACGCAGCTCCGCCTCGTGGAGCTGATCGCGCAGAGCTACCGCGGGCTCGCGCTCTTCTCCGAGGCCGAGCGCGCGTTCGGCCGCGTCGAGGAGCTGCTCGCGCGCCGCGATGGGGCCGAAGCGCCCAGCGTCTGGCGCGCGCGTGTGGATCGCGCCTGGTCGATCGCGCGCGCCGGGCGCCCCGGTGAGGCGCTGCCGCTGCTCGAGGCGGCCGATCGCCTCTATCGCGAACGCGACGAGAGCAGCACGGATGCGTTCCTCGCGCGCGGGCATCTCGCCGTGGTGCTGAAGGATCTGGGCCGCGTCGCCGAGGCGGAGCCGCTCTATCGCGAAGCCATCGCGGGCCTCGAGCGCTGCGCCGAGATCGAGAAGGTGGCCTCGATGCGCATGAACTTCGCGGTGATGCTCCGCGAGACGGGACGGTTGGCCGAGGCTGCCCAGGCACTGAGCGCGCTGGAGCCCGAGCTAAGCGCGCTCGAAGCGGGGGAGCGACTGCGCGGCGGCGATGTCTTCCTGCCGGCGCTGTGTCGCCAGCAGCTCGGCAGCGCGTTGCTCGCGCTCGGAAAGCACGCCGAGGCGTTGCCCTATCTCCAGCGCGCGCTCGAGTTCCAGCTCCGCTGGATCGGACCCGAGCACGAGCAGACGCTCGCGACGCGGAACGAGCTCGCGATCGCCGCGAAGGCCGCGCAGCGCTTCGACCTCGCGCGCCAGAGCTACGAGGAGCTCCTCCCGATCCTGAAGAAGCAACTGGGCCCGCAGGCGAAGGGCACTCTCGCCGTGCAGAACAACCTCGCCGTGGTCCTGCAGCAGATGGGCGAAGTCGACGCGGCGATCGCGCTCTATGCGGAGATCCTGCCGGCGATGCGCACGGCCTTTCCCGCGCCGCACGCGACGCTCTCCAGCGTGCTCTCGGGCTACGCGGAGGCGCTGGTGCAGCGCGAGCGCACGAGCGAGGCGATCGAGCTCTATCGCGAGAGCGTCGATGGCTTCCGCCGCACCGTGGGATCCGACCACGCCTGGACGCAGCAGCGCGTGAAGGCCCTGGAGCAGCTCCAGACCTCCATCGGCAAGCGCTCCTCCCGCTGACCCTCTCCGTACAGTAAAGGTGCCAGGCACCTTCACTGTACGGTGGCTCGCGGTTGGAAGTGCGAGCGGCGTCGGATACGCTCCGCACGTAAGCGCCATCCTTCGAGCAGGAACCTCCCCCCATGACCGATACCCAGACTCCGTACGATGGCATCATCGTGCGGACCAAGGCCGGCGACTCGAACAAGTTCGACGCCAAGGTGATCGCCGCGCTGAACACGCTCTACAGCAAGCCCGTCGGGCGCGCGCTGCTGGATGCGATCGTCGGCATGGCGAACAAGAAGAAATTCGGCTACACGGTCTGCATCATGCCGAAGGAGTCGGTGAAGAAGTCCTTCGGTCCTCTGATTCGCTGGCGCACCTACGAAGCCGGCAGCGTGACGCGCGCGGCCAGTGATGCGGCCGCTTCGGACGCGGCCCTGGGCGCGGTCTCGAGCATCAAGTGGGATCCGATCCATACGAAGACTCCCGATGGCAGCCGGCCGCCCTTCGTCGCGCTCGCGCACGAGCTCATCCACTGCTACCACAACCTGCGCGGCACCTCGACGCTCACGGGCGGTGAGCAGAAGAAGGTCGAGGACGAGATGCGCGTGACGGGCCTCCGCGGCTTCGAGCAGGAGCCGATCAGCGAGAACCGCATCCGGAAGGAGCACAACGTCGCGTACCGAACCTCGTACTTCGGCAAGTGCAGCGCCGACGAGGGCTCGCCGGACCAGGATGCGCTGAACACGGATCCCGTGGGCATCTAGAGCGGCGCGGTTTCATCCCATGGCGGAGCTGCAGATCCCCGAGCTCACGACGGAGCGGCTCCGCCTGCGCGCCTTCTGCGCGAGCGACGTAGAGCCCTACGTCGCGCTGATGGCGGACCCCGAGGTGACGCGCTACCTCGCGGATCGCCGCCCGCTCACGCGCGACGAAGCATGGCGCCAGCTCGCGATCTTCGTCGGGCATTGGGTGCTGCGCGGCTTCGGCCTCTGGGCCGTGGAGGAGCGCGCGAGCGGCGAGTTCTTGGGCCGCATCGGCTGCTTGGAACCCGCGGGCTGGCCGGCCTTCGAGATCGCGTACACCTTGCGCCGCGCGAGCTGGGGACGGGGCTATGCGCGCGAAGGAGCCGCCGCGGCACTCGCGTTCGCGCGCGAGACCTTGCACCGCGACGACGTGGTCAGCTTGATCCGACCGCAGAACACGGGCTCGATCCGCGTGGCGACGGTGCTCGGCGCGCGCTTCGATGGAACCGTTGATCTGCTCGGCGCACCCGCGGACGTGTATCGCTATCCGCCGCGCGCGAGCTGAGGGCGCCCCACGGCACAGCTAAGGTGCCTGTCACCTTGCCTGTGCAGTGGGCGGCGGATTGACGGCGGAGCGCGGGACGGGGATGCTCGGGCCATGCGCTCCGCCCTCACCGCCGCCGTTCTCACCACCGCCGCTCTCACCGGAGCCGCGAGCTCTCTCACCGCGCAGAACTGCGTCGATCAGTTCTACTTCCCGAGCACCGGCAACGGTCTCGAGATCACGAGCAACCAGTCGGTGGAGCAGACCTTCCTCGTGCAGATCACGGGGCAACTCCTCGCGGTGGAGCTCTATCAGCTCCGCCATCACCGCGGGATCTCGACCTTCGATCTGCGCTTCGATCTCCAGCCATTGAACGGCAATGGAGCGCCCAGCGGGGAACCCGTCGCGACCGTGATCATCCCGCCGAGCGCGCTCACGAGCTCCGGCGTCGCCTACTCGGTCGATCTCCTCTCGCAGCACGTGCTCGTCACCGCGGGCGAACGCTACGCGATCCACTTGGAGACGCTCTCGCCGAGCAACGGCGCGACCTATGCCTGGGCCGGCGACGCGCCCGGCGGCTACGCGAACGGCGAGTGCTGGATCCGCACCAACGTCGGCCCGCTCTCCTACGACATGGGTTTCGCGACGCGCGTCGAGAAGACGCCGGGCCTCTTGCTCGATCTCTCGCAGCCCGACGGCCCGCGCTCGCTGCGCATCGCGCAGCTCGGCGGCACGCCCGGCGACTTCTACATCCTGGCTCTGACCTTCGATCCGCTGAATGCGCCGCCGTCGTACGGGCTCGGTCCCTGGGCCGGCCTCCACATCTCCACGAATGAGCTGATCGGCGAGCTCGAGGTCGGCTTCCCGTTCGTCGGCACCTTCGATGCGCAGGGGCACGCGAGCGTCGCCTTCCAAGCGCCGATCGTGCCGGCGTTCGTGGTGGGACAGACGCTGTGGGGTGTCACGCGAGACCTGAGCCCGACGCTCGGCTTCCGGAGCGCATCGCCGGTGGAGGGCGTGCGCTTGCGTTGAACGTCGCGCTGCGCGCTCAATGCGGTACGAGCGGCGCGATGCGCGGATCCTGACAGCGCTCGCCCGCGACCAGGTCGAGCTCGAACTCGGCGAGCACATCCCGATCCGGCATCGAGAGCAAGCGCAGGCGCGCGCGTCCCGCCGGAAGCGGACCGAAATCGAAGCTGCCGCCGTCGCGGATCGGCGCGTAGTTCTCGTACTTGGGCTCGAACGCCTGGTCGCCTTCGGAGGAAGGGCTGACTTCGGTCGAGGGCGGGGGCGGAGGAGGCATCACGAGGTGCACGATCGCGCCGGGGCCATGGGCGCGCGCCGGCAGCGCGACGGTGCCGGTGAGCATCGCGGGACGCTGCAGGCGCAGCTCGATCTCGCGATCGCCGCGCGCGACCTCGCGGAACTCCTCCTCGAGCAGCTCGGCGCGCTGCGCCTGGAGCCGGAAGCGCCGGGCCTCGCTCTTGCCGCGGAGCGCGAAGCGCCCTCGCGCGTCGCAGTCGAGCGTGGTGAGCGCGACGAAGCGGGGCTCGAGCGTCCCCGCCGGCGCTCCCGGCACGTCGTCCTCGACCTCGTGACGCACGTCGATGGTCGCGAACGGCACCGGCTCGCCGCGATCGTCGACGACGCGCCCTTCGAGCAGCGACGGCGGGCGGCGCAGCGTGTGTGTGCCCAGCTCGTGCTCGCCGCTGGCTAACTCGTAGGAGAGATCGATCTCGACCGCGAGGTCCTGGTGCTCGTCGTTCCACTCCGTTCCACGAGGTGGGAAATAGGAGCGATCGGCGTAGCCGAGGATGCGCAGGGTGCGCGGCGCGCTCGGCGAGAGCGCTTGATCGATGCGCAGGCGGAGTCGGCCCGCGTCATCGGTGTCCCATGTATCGGCGATGCGACCGCACCAGACGAGCACTTGCGCCGCGGCGAACGGCGCGCCCTCTTCGTCGAGCAGACGCACGGTGACCCATGGCTTCGTTCCGCCGAGGCGCAGCTCGATCTCGCGCGTCTCGCCGGCAGCGAGGGGCGGCAGCTCGACCTCGGGCCCGGGGAAGCGCTCGTCGGTCGCGTCCTCGGCGTGGATGCGCAAACGGCGGCCGGGCGGAACCACCAGCGGCTCGCTGTGGGCACCGTTCTCGCGTTGCACGAGCGCCGGCCGGAGCCAGGGAACATGGACGCCGGCTTCGGCGGGGCGCACGAGATGGAGGATGCGCTCGCTCAGGATGGGCTTGCCGTTCTCGTCGACGACGCGCGCGTGCCAACGCGCTGCTCGCGGCACCGCGAGCTCGAACTCCCCGCTGGGCCACGCATCGTTCGGCAGCGCGAGCACCGGCTCGTCGAAGAGCGGGCGATGCACGGTCGCCAGGAGGTCGCCGAAACCGCGCCACCAGCTTCCACGCACGATGCGCACGCGCCCCGCAGCGTCCGTGACGCCATGCCAGGGAATGCCGGCCCAAGCGCGGCTGCGCGTGGTCCAGACGAGGCCCACGGGCTCGCCCGGCAGTAGGCGCCCTTCGTCGTCGACGACGCGCAGCGTGAAGCTCTCGCCGGCGACCTCTTCTTCTTCCGCCGCAGCGTTCGGCCGCGTCTCGGACCGGAATCCCGGAGCGAAGGCGATCGCCGTGGTCGGCCCTTCCAGCGGCGTCTCCTCCTCTCCCGCCGCGGCCGAAGCGCGACGATCCGTGAGGCTCGTCGCGCCGCGCGCGTTCTCGCTCGCCTCACGCGTGCCCGCGATCTCGACGGCTGCCACGGGCGCGGCGTCGTTCTCGAAGAGAGCGATCCACGCGACGGCGAGCGTCGCGGCGCAGATCGCGAGGGCGGCGAGCGCGAGAGATGCGGTGCGCATGGAACCTGCTAACGAACCGGAGCGCCAAGGTAACGGAGTTGCGCTCCAACGAGCAGGGCGATCCTCGCGCTGAAGGCGAAGTCAGCTCAGCGCGCCTTCGCGAGCGGCAGCGAGAGCCGCTGCTGGCAGAGCGAGCGAAGCTCCGCCACGAGCGGCGCCGCGGCGCTGGTGTTGAACGCCGCCGCGACCCCCGTCCCCGACGCGGGGTGCGCATAGAAGAAGGAGCAGAAGCCCCGCTGCGTGCCGGTGTGCGTCGGGCAGGGCGTGCCCGCGAGCTCGTGCACGAAGAATCCGAGCCCGATGCTCTCGCCCGCGACGCCGGTGGGGAGTTCCTTCCGCCACATCTCCGCGAGCGTGCTCCGCGCGAGGACCTGCATCGCGTCGCTCTCTGGCGGCAGCGCGCCGAGGAGGAACGCGAGATAGCGCGCGAGATCGCCGAGCGGCGCGTTCCACCCCGAGTTGCTCACCGTGATGCCGGTGTCGAACTCCGGACCGAGATCGCGCGCGCTTTCCCCGCTCCCGTCGTAGCCGTGCGATCGATGGCGCTGCAGGTGATACGGCGTGCGATCGAAGTAGCTCTGCGCGAGGCCGAGCGGGCGCAGCACGTTCTTCTCGAGGTAGCTCTCGTAGGGCTCGCCGCTCGTGAGCTCGAGCGCGCGGCCGAGGAAGACGATGCCGGGATTGCTGTAGGAGTAGCGCGTGCCCGGGGCGAACTCGAGCTGCGTGTACGGCAGCATCGCGACGAGCTGGCTCCACTCGGTGGGCTCGAAGGGCTGCCACGGTTGATCGCCGCCCCAGGGCCAGGTTCCCGCGCGGAAGCCCGCGCTGTGCGTGAGCAGATGGCGCAGCGTCACCGCCGCGATCGGCCCGTGCGCGGAGTGCACGGCGCGCAGCTCCGGCAGCAGCTCGACGATCGGCTGCTCGAGACGGAGCGCGCCGCGATCGCGGAGCTGCATCACGGCGATCGCGGTGAGCGTCTTCGTGCAGCTCGCCCAATGGAAGATCGTGCGCTCGTCGACGCGGCGCTCGCTCGCGCGATCGGCGAAGCCGTGCACCGCGTGGCCCGCGATCTCCGCGCCGCGCACGAAGACGAGGCCTGCGCCGACGACGCCGAGCTCGCGGCAGCGCTGCTCGAAGTGCGCGCGCACCTCGCCCCACGCGTCGGGGGCCGCGGAAGAGGAAGCGCGCTCCTGGGCCGTGGCACGAGGCAGGCCGGCGAAGCAGAGCGCGAACAGAGCCAGATGGAGGAGCTCGCGGGTGCGCATGGCGTGAGGCTACGGGAGCGCGCGCGCGACCGAAATCCCCGCCGCGGGCTTTCGCCGGCGGCGCGTTGGGCCAGAATCGCCCGCGCGCCGTGCCGTTGCCCCACGGCGCGGCTCCGTCCTACTTCGAGGATGACCTCCATGCAGAACCACACCCTGTCCGTCGCTGCGTTGCTCGCGGCGAGCGGCATCCTCGCCTCGCCGCCTCTCGCGGCGCAGAGCGATGGCGCCGCGCAGTTCGCAGCCCCCGTGCGTCTCAGCGCCGGGGCGAAGTTCCTCGGCGAGCGCCGACTGTATCCTTCGCCCGTCTACCACGACCTCGATGGCGATGGCCTGCAGGACATCGTCGTCGGCGATCTCCGCGGTCGGCTCACCGTCGCGAAGCGCTTGCCCGGCAAGGGCCCCGCGAAGTACGCCGACGAGAAGCCGGTGCTCGCGGTCGATGGCAAGGAGATCGACTTCCACAACTGGTGATGCATCGGCATGAGTCCACAGTTCGTGGACTTCGATCAGGACGGTCAGCTCGACATCGTCGCCGGCACCTTCGACGGCTCGCCGCACGTCGCGTACGGCACACCGCAGGGCTGGAAGCAGCCCGAGCAGATCCTCGACAAGGAAGGCCAGCGCATCGTCGCCAACGCGTGGTGGAACTTCGACGCGAAGAAGTGGGACGACACGGACCGCTGCAACCCCGAGGGCCACGAGCTCGCGGAGGGCCACATCACCTCGGCGTGGGCCGCCGACATGGACGGCGACGGCGACCTCGATCTCCTGCTCGGTGATCATCGCAGCGGCTACGTGTACCTGCGCCGCAACGAGGGCAGCCCGCAGCAGCTCGCGTTCGCGACGCGGAACGAGGTCCTCCTCGCCGCGGGTGCCGTGCTGAAGGTTCCGGGGACCGTCACGACGCTCCGCCTCTTCGATTGGAATCGGGACGGAGCGCAGGACCTGCTGCTCGGCAGCATGGGCGACGCCTACAGCGCAGGCGCCGGCGGCGGCATCTTCCTCTTCCCGAACGAAGGCACGAACTCCGCTCCGAGCTACGGCGAGCCGCAGACCTTGGTGAAGGTGAGCGGCAAGGGCGGCAGCGAGCCCACGCGGCCCGACTCCGGCTTGTACATGGACGTCGGCGATCTTGACGGCGACGGCGACTTCGATCTCGTCGTCGGCGGCTACTCGCACTGGACGCCGGCCGCGCGCGAGCTCAGCGCCGACGAGCAGAAGCGCGTGGAAGAGCTGCAGAAGCAGCTCGCCGAGCTCGACGCCGAGCAGGAGAAGTTCTGGGAGCGCGTGAGCGCGGCGATGGAAGGGCTCTCCGAGGAAGCTGCCGAGAAGAAGCAGCAGGAGATGTTCGAAGCCGAGCAGAAGCAGCTCCAGGCTTCCGGCCAGAAGCGCCAGAAGATCCAGGAGCAGATCGACGCTCTCGTGCCGAGCCAGCAGCGCGTCTCTTACGTCTGGCTCTACGAGAACCTGGGTGCTCGATGATCGGTAGGGCGGTGCTCCACACCGCAGGGCTCGTTGCCGCGCTCGCCCTCACGGCGGGCGCGGCCGAGCCGCCGCCGAACGTCCTGGTCGTCTTTCTCGATGACTTGCGCGCCGATGCGCTCGGCGCGTACGGCAACGCGGCGATCCGCACGCCGAACCTGGATCGCCTCGCGCACGAAGGGCTCGCCTTCGACGCCGCGTATCTGCAAGGCGGTCTGCACGGCGCGACTTGCGTGCCGTCGCGCGCGATGCTGCTCAGCTCTCGCTCGCTCTTCCGCTGCGACGAGCAGCTGCTGCGCGACGAAACCTGGCCGCAGGCCTTCGCTCGCGCGGGCTACGCGACCTTCGCGACGGGCAAGTGGCACAACGGCAAGGCCTCGTTGCCGCGCTGCTTCGCCGAGGCGCGCGCGCTCTTCCTCGGCGGCATGACGAACCCGCTGGAGGCGCCGCTCGACGATCTCGTGAGCGGACAGCTCGCGCGCCGCGCGCCCTCCCCTCGTCACGCCTGCGCGACCTTCGCCGACGAGGCGATCGCGTTCCTCCGGCGCGAGCACGAGCGGCCCTTCTTCTGCTACCTCGCCTTCGACGGACCTCACGATCCACACGTCGTGCCGACGGACTATCCGGTGCGCTACGCGCCCGAGGAGCTCCCGCTGCCGGCGAGCTTCCTCCCGCAGCACCCCTTCGACAACGGCGAGATGCTGGTCCGCGATGAGCGTCTCCTCGGTTGGCCTCGCACGCCGGAAGAGGTGCGCGGCATGCAGGCCGAGTACTGGCGCTACATCTCCTATCTCGACGAGGAGATCGGGCGGGTCCTCGACGCGCTCGATGCATCGCCCGCGGGGCCGCGGACGATCGTGGTCTTCTCCAGCGACTCCGGCGTCGCGCGCGGCAGCCACGGCCTGATCGGCAAGCAGAGCTGCTACGAGCATTCGATGCGCGTCCCGCTCGTGCTGCGCGGCCCCGGCATCCCGCGCGGCGCGCGCACGCAGGCGCTCTGCTATCTGCACGATCTCCTGCCGACGCTCGGCGCGCTCTGCGGCGTCGCCGCTCCCGCGACCAGCGAAGGGCGCGACCTCCGCGCCGTGCTCGCCGATCCCGCCGCGCGCGCCCGCGAGCACCTCGTGCTCGCCTACCGCGACGTCCAGCGCGCCGTGCGCGACGAGCGCTGGAAGCTGATCAGCTACCCGCGCATCGACCGCACGCAGCTCTTCGATCTCGCGAACGATCCGCACGAGACGCGCGACCTCTCCGCCGATCCCGCGCACGCCGCACGCGTCACCGCGCTGCTCGCGACGCTCGGCACCGAGCTCACCGCGCTCGGCGATCGAGCTCCGCTCGTCGTGGACACGCCGCAGCCCGCCACCTGGCACCCCCCGCAGCGCCGCTGACCGTCGTTGCACAGATAAGGTGCCAGGCACCTCTACTGTGCAACGGGGATCAGCGGGCTGAGGCGAACGGGCTCTCGACGAAGGCCACGGGGCCAACGCGCAAGCCGATCACGCGCAGCGCGCGCGCGGGCTCCGAGACGCCGTCGTCCACTTTGCCGCTCGGGCCGAGCAGGCGCAGCTCGAGCGGGTCCTCGACGGTGGCGAGGAGCTCGACTTCGTCGTCGGGAGTGAGTGAGAAGCCGAGGCGCGCGAGCTCGCGGTCGCGCCACGCGATCGCGGCGGGGGAGAGGCGCGCGACGAAGAGATGACCGCCTTGACCGAAGATCAGGTTCGTCGCCGCGTCGGTCGGCGCGAACTCCTCCGCGCGGTTCCGCACGCCTTGGAGGAGCACCAGACGGCCGCGGAACGTCGCGGCGAGCGCGGGCTCGAAGCCGTAGGTGATCGGCAGGCGTTGCAGCATGCGCGTCCAGTTGGCTTCGACGGAGGCTACGGCCTCGCTCTGCGCCTTGGCCTTCGCGGCGGGCACCTCGAGCGCGGCGCGATCGAAGGCGTCGACGATGGCGCGGAGCCGCGCGACGAGCGGCCACTGCGGCGGTGCGTCCTGGAGCAGCAGGCGGAGATCCCACTCGGCGAGGTTCGCCACGCGGTTCCGCGCGGTCTCGTCGCGCGGCGGCGCTTGCTCGAGGGCCGCGACCATCGCCTCGGCGGCGGCGACGAGGCGCGCGAGGGCTTTGGCGCGCATCGCTTCGATGCCCTGCGCGAGCTCGCGTACCGCGGCGTGCTCGGCGGCGCGTAGATAGTCCTCGTCGGTGCCGACGAACGCGAGCCATTGGATCGCGCGCGAGTACACCGCGGCCGTCAGCGGGTGGTTCAGCTTGTCGATCGAAGAGCCGTCGATGTTGAGGTAGTCCTCGGCGCTCGCCGTGGCGCTCTCCTCGGCCCAGCCCTCGAACTCGCTGGCGTAGGTCTCCCACACGCCCTGCAGACGCTCGCGGCACGCGGGACCGTAGCTCGCGGCGTAGAGCGCGCGGCCGTCGTTCTCCTTCGGCTCCAAGCGCGCGAGCAAGGGTGCCGCGTCGCGCGCGGGAACCTCGGCGAGCGCGGTGCGGATCGCGCGACGCGCTTCGTCGAGCTTCGAGAACGCGGAGTCGCGCACCCCGCTCTCCTCGGAGGCGAGCTCCGTGCGCAGCTCCTTCCAGCTCTCCTCCAGGCGCACGAGCTCGGCCTCGGCCAGCACGAGCTGATCCGCCGCGCGCTTCGCGCGCGCCGCGGCCTGATCGCGCGCGAGGAGTGCCCGCAGCTTCGCCATCGTCGTGCGCGGCAACGCCGCGCTGCGCAGCGCCTTCGCCGTCGAGTCCTCGAGGTCGCGCAGCGAGCTGGTCAAGTCGTAGCCGTCGGCGCGGGCTTGCTCCACGTAGCCCAAGCGCAGCGCGATCTCGGCCAAGGCGTAGCGCTGCTCCTGCACGCGGAAGCCGAGCTCGAGCACGCGCGCCAGCGCGAGGAGTTTCTCCAGCGTGCGCGCGCGCGCTTCTTCGGCGACGTACTCGAGATGATCGACGGCCAGGCGCTGCGCGCCGATCGCGCCGCCGAACTCCTCGCCGGCGAGCTTCATCGCGACCTCGTCGAGATCGCCCTGGACCTTGTTCTGCGGATCGCCGATCGCCTCCCTCGCCGCCTGGACGGCGGCGAGGGAGTCTTTCAGCGCCTGCTGGGCGCGAGCGTTGGCCGTGGCTTCGAGCTGCTGGATCTCGGCGAGGTCGACTTGCGCAGCGGCGAGCGGCGCGAGCGCGAGGAGCGAGAGCAGGGTAGGGACGGAGCGGAAGGGAGATCCAGCCATGGAGCGGAGCCGAAGGTCGAAGCGCTTGCGTCGTTGCAGAGCGAGAGAGGAAGGACGGGGGAGAGGGCGTCGGCTATCCGCCGCCACCGCCGCCGCCGGCGTTGGGATCGTTCAGCGATTGCTCGAGGAACTTCGCGAGCCACGCCTTCGCCGCTTCGCCCGCGGTCTGCGCGAGCTCGGTGGCCTTGGCCTGGAGCTTCGCTTCGAGCTTCGCGAGGGAACTCGGGCCGTCCTTCTCGAAGTCTGCGTCGGTCTCGGTGAAGTCCGAGTCGCCCGACTCCGAGCCGTCGCCCTTGCCCCAGTACTTCCACGAGATCTGCTCGTAGCTGAACGCGATCTCCTCGCGCTCGGGCAGCGGCATGTCATCGGGCTTGCGCAGGTTCGGCATGATCGCGCGGATGCTCGAGATGCGCGGCTTCGTGAGCCCGATCATCACGTAGCTCTCTTGCGGACCCCCGACGGGTGGCATGCGCTGCAGCTCGAGGAGGAACTCGCTGAAGACGACGTTGTCCTCGAACGCGCGGTAGAGGTTCGGCGAGGCGCGATCGATGTCCTTCACGATCACCAACGAGCGGTGCTTCGGCGCCCCCGCGGGGTGGCCGTCGGGGCCGCGATCGCTCGCGACTTCGTGATGCAATCCGAAGACGAGGATCTGGCCTTCGCGATCCTTGGAGCGCGAGGAGCCGGTCACCTGCGTGCCGCCGACCTTCAAGCGGAGAAATGCGGGTAGGGTCATCGGTTCCTCACTTGTCCTTCAAGGCTTCCTTCACGTGGTCCTTCGCCGCCGCCTGGATCGCTCCCGCGACATCCTTCGCCACGCTCTCGCCGACCTTCTTGCCGACGGAGCTCAGGATCGCGCCGAGGTTGTCGAGGTCGTCGGTGTCGGAGAAGCTGGCGTCGAACACGCCGCTGTCGGCGTTGCCCACCTCGGCGTTGTTGCCCGTGAGCGCGGACCAGAGCGTTCCGATGCGCTCGTAGGTGAACTCGACCTCCTCGTACTCGGGGATCAGCTGGTTCGCGGCCGCACGGGCGTAGGGCATCACGGTGCGGATCGCGGCGATGCGCGCGCCGTGGAGATGCACCGTCCAGTGGTTCTCCTCGGTGATGCCGTTCGGCCCGCCTCCCGCCGGCGGCACGCGCCAGCAGTGCAGCTCGAAGCGATCGAAGCTGTCGTTCTCGGCCATGGCCTTATGAAGCTTCGGTGTCGCGTGGTCGAGCTCCTTCGTGATCACCAACTTTCCGTGGACCAGGTCGCCGTTCGGCTGCCCCTTGCGCTCGCCGGGCGTGTCTTCCCAGCGCTTGGAATGGATGGTGTGCGTGTAGGCGATGACCGCGATCTTGCCTTTGCGGGTCCTCTGGCGGGCCGAGCCCTTGATCTCGCCGGTCTTCTTGCCGCGGAGATCGAGAAACGCGTGCAGGGGCATGGGATGAACCTCGTGCCGGAGTTCAGCGAGTGGAATCGAACGAAGGGAGCGACGGCGTCACGAGAGATCGCCGAGTGCGTCGGCGCCCGGGAGATCGCGCGCGTCGATCGCCAGCACGGCGCCGTCGAAGCGACCCAGCCCGCCGTTGGCGTCGGCGTCGTAGCCCCACGCTTGCACGGCGACCTTGCGTCCCGCGGCTTGGCAGGCGGCGGCGATGGCGAAGCCGCGGGCATCGACCGCGACGAAGCCGCGGACGCGCTTCCCGAGCTGCAGATAGATCTGCGCATCGAAGGAGCGGCAGAGGCCGACGGTGGCCTCGCCTTGGATCGGCGCCGAAGCCGTACCGATCGGCAGGAGCTCCGCCGCGCGCGTGCGCTCGGCGTCGAGGTCCGCCGAGGAGAGCAGTGCCGCGGTGGAGACCTCGCGTCCGGAGGCGAGAGCGGGGGCCGCGGCGGTGACCGCGGCGCCGCCGGCGACGAAGCGCATCAAGTCGCGGCGATCGAGCGAGCTCATGTTCGTGCGGGGGGCTGGAAAGTGGAGCGGCGCGCCACGGCGTGGCGCTGGCCCTCTTTCATCCGCATTCGAGCGCCGGCGTTACGCGCGGAATGGAGAACTTCGCCACGCTCGGGAGGGGGGCGACTTCGAGCGACGATCCGCGGTCGCACAGGCAGGCGCGCGCAGAGCTGTGAGCTCCGACACGCTTCGAGGAAGGGCTCCCGCGGCGCAGGCGCGCGCGCGCTCCTCAGCCTTCGAGCAGCGCGTCCTGGAGGCCGTGCGTCTCGCGGAGATACGCCGACGGCGCGAGCCCGACCAGGGAGCGGAACTCGCGCGTGAAGTGCGCTTGATCGGCGAAGCCCGCGTGGTTCGCCAGAGACGCGAGCGAGGTGAGCTGCGGTGTCTGGAGCGCCGCGAGGACGCGCTGCATGCGCTGCACGCGCAAGAGCACCTTCGGCGCGATCCCGACCCAGGTGTCGAACGCGCGCTCGAGGGTCCTCCGCTCGCACGCCGAGCGCGCGGCGAGCTCGTCGACGCGCACGCGACCCGCCGAGCGCTCGGCGAGCTGCACTGCCGCGACGACGACCGGGGGGACACGGCGAGAGGCGTCGAGGCGCGCGCGGCACCAGGAGATCAAGATCGCGAAGCGCGCCTCGACGTCGCGAGCGTACGCGAGCGCATCCGCGAGGCGCTCGGCCTCGGCGCCGAGCAGTGCCTCCAAGGCCGGCGTCTCTCCGCGCAGCTCGCGCGGCGCGATGCCGAGCAGAGCCGCGGCACCCCAGGGCTGGAAGCGAATCGCCGCGATGGCGCTGGTTCTACCGGGTCGCAGCAGCAGCGGCTCTTCGAGTTGACCGGCGAGGAGCACGCGCGCTTGGTCGTGCGCGACGCCGCGCGCGTCGAGGCGCGCGTAGCGATCGCCGAGGTGCACGACGAGCTCCATGCAGCCATCGGCGACGATGCGCTCGAGGCGCGGCGCGTCGTCGACGGCCCGATCCTCGACCTGCCAGAAGCGGCGGACGTAGAGGGCGAGATCGGGCGGAGGAGAGAGCTCGGCGTACTGCATGGCGAGGGCCAGAGAAGCGGAGCGACTCCGGGCTCGCGATCCGCGGGAGACCACGGGCAGCAGAAACGACGCCGCGGCGAACGGGAAGAGGGATCCTCGGTGGACAGGCCGAAACGACCTCCGTACGCTGCGCTCGCGGCGTGTGCCGCGTCGGTTCCGGAGCTTTGAGATCCTCTCGTCGATGAGCGATTCCCGCGCTGCGTCCGCTCGCCCTTCCCGCGAAGAGCTCTCCGAGCGCTTGCTGGAGCTCATCCGCTGCGAGACGACGACCGGCAGCGAGGATCGCGGCCTCGGACCGCTGCGCGCCTACCTCGAGGAGCTCGGCGCGGAGCTCGAGGAGCAGCGCATCGCGCCGGGCCGCACGAACCTGATCGCGCGCTTCGGCGATCCCGCGCGCGCCCGCGTGCTCTACAGCACGCATCTGGACACCGTGCCGCCCTATATCGGCGGGCGGCGCGAAGGCACGCGCGTCTACGGTCGCGGCGCCTGCGATGCGAAGGGCCAGATCGTGGCGCAGCTCGAAGCGCTGCGCCGCTTGCTCGCCGCAGGGCAGAGCGATGTCGCATGGCTCGGCGTGATCGGCGAGGAGACGGACAGCATCGGCGCGCAGCGCGCGACCGAGTTGGCACCCCGCTTCCCCTCGCTGGCGCTCGTGATCGACGGCGAGCCGACCAGCAATCGCCTCGCCACCGGCCAGCGCGGGGTCATGACCTTGGTGTTGGAGTGCATCGGTCGCGCCGCGCACTCGGGCGTTCCCGAGAAGGGGCTCTCCGCCGTGCACGAGCTCGTCGATTGGCTCGCGCGCTTGCGCGCGCAGTCGTTCGCGCGCGATCCCGAGCTCGGCCCCGAGGTCTTCAACATCGGCCGCATCGCCGGCGGCGAGGCGCTGAACGTGCTCGCCGAGAAGGCGCGCGCGGAGCTGCTCGTGCGGAGCCTCCCCGATTCCGGCTTCCTGGAGCGCGTCGCGGCGCTCGCTCCCGCGTGCGGGAGCGTCCGCCGCGTGCACGAGACGCCGAGCGCGCGCTTCCCCGCGATCGAGGGCTTCGAGCGCGTGTTCGTGCCTTTCGGCTCGGATGCGCCGCGGCTGCGCGCGCTGGCCCAGGGCGGCGCCGTGGCCCTCGTCGGTCCGGGCACGATCGACGTCGCGCACACGGAGCACGAGCATCTCGAGCTCGCGGAGCTGGAAGAAGGCATCGCGATGCTGGAGGCGCTCGGCACGCGCGTCCTCGGCGGCACGGCGAAGATCGCGTAGCATCGCTCTCGGGTCGCGGAACTCGAGGAGGCTCGCATGGAATTCGTGTGGTTCGCTCTGATCGGCGTGTGCGCAGGTTGGCTCGCCGGACAAGTGCTGAAGGGGAGCGACTTCGGTCTCGTCGGGAACCTCGTGATCGGCGTCCTGGGCGCGATCTTGGGGGGCTGGCTCTTCGGCGAGCTGGGGATCTCGGCCGAGCGCAGCCTGCTCGGCGCGCTGATCACGGCCTTCGTGGGGGCCGTGGTGCTGCTCTTCTTGCTCGGGCTGGTGCGACCGAGGAGGTGAGAGGCGCGCGGGCTCAGCTCGGCTTCGCCGGTGAGCGCCCGAGCAGCCCGAGCTCCTGCGCGTGCGGCCGCAGCGCCTCGATCACGAACGCGACGTGCGCGGCGAGCTCGACGCCGAGCAACTCGATCCCGCGCTGGATCTCGGGGCGCTCGACCTTCGCGGCGAAGCCCTTGTCCTTCAGCTTCTTCAGCACGCTCGGCGGCTCGAGCGACAGGATGCCGCCCTCGCGCACGTGGCAGCACGCGCCGACGAAGCCGGTGAGCTCGTCGCAGGCGAGCAGCGCCTTGTCGAGCGCCGATTCGTGCGGAACGCCCCAGCCGGTGTAGTGCGCGGCGATCGCGTGCGCGAGCTCGGGCTCGTTCCGCACGCGGAGCCACGCGACGATGCGCTGCGGATGCTCTTCGGGCCACGCTTCGTAGTCGGCATCGTGCAGCAAGCCCGCGAGGCCGAAGCGCTCGACGTCCTTGGCGCCGCGCCCGTAGCGCAGCGCAGCGGCGCGCATCACGAGCTCGACCGCGCGCGCGTGGTTCCGCAGCGCCTCGGTCTTCGTCCAGTCGCAGAGCTGCTGCCAAGCTTCGTCGCGGGTGAGCGGCATGGTGGACTCTCGTAGCTGGTGGAGCGTCGATCAAATAGGGGTCAGACCCCTATTTGATCGACAGGCGCTTCACGAGGCGCACGCCGTAGAAGGCGGAGCGCGCTGCGGGGAGATCGGCGGTGCGATCGGTGGGATGCGCGGGGGGCATGGTGAACCAGGAGCCTCCGCGCAGCACGCGGTGCGGCGGCGTCTGCGTCCAGAGCGGATCGACCTGCGCGACGGCGGGGTCGGCGACGGCATAGCCGGACATGAAGGTGTCCTCGCACCACTCCCAGGCGTTGCCGAGCAGATCGTGGAGGCCGTGCTCGTTCGCTTCGCGCGTGCCGACGGGACGGAGGCGCTCGCCGGCGTTGGCGTGGATCCACGCGCGGCGCTCGAGGGCCGCGGCATCGCTCCACCACGGCGTGGCACCCGCCGCGCCGCCCGCGCACGCGTACTCCCACTCGGCCTCGGTGGGCAGCGCGTAGCCGTAGGTCTTGGCGTAGGCCTGCGCGTCGTGCCAGCTCAAGCTCGTCGCGGGCAGCGTCGGATCGTCACCTCCGACGGGCGGCGCGGGATCGCCGCCGTGGAGATCCACGTAGCGCTTCCAAGCTCCGACGCTGAGCTCCGTGGTGCTCATGTAGAACGGACGCGAGAGGCGCACGAGGTGCCGCGGCATCTCCGCCGCATAGGTCGAGGAGCCCATCGAGAACTCGCCCGCGGGCAGCAGGGCGAAGACGAGCCCCGAGCGAGGATCGCGGAGCTTCTTCGGCCAGCCGTCGAGGCGCTCCGCGTCGAGCACTTCCCAGCTCGCGGGATCCGCGAGGCGCGCGAGCTCGGCGCGCTGCTCGGCGGAGATCTCCTTCCGCGCCGGAGCTTCGGTCTGCGAGGTCGCGGTCGGATCGCCGCAAGAGCAGGCGAGCAGCGCGAGCAGCAGGCGCGACCGATCGAGAGGCCGAACGCTCATCGCAGCATGCCTTGCTCGCGGAGGAACTCGTGGATCGCTTCGGCCATCAAGCGATGCCCGACGTCGTTCGGATGCTGATCGCTCGCGTGCACCCACAGCGCGTACTCGTCGCGTCCGAGGAACTTCGGCAGGAGATCGACGCACGCGATCCCTTGTTCGCGGCAAGTCGCGCGCACCATCTCGTGCAGCCCTTCGTACGAGTAGTTGGCCCCGAGCTGCGAGAGCATCGGGAAGATCGCCACGACGAAGCCGATGCCCTTCTCGCGCAGGCGCTGCTGCATGTCGAGGAGCCCCGCGCGCGTGCGCTGCCACTCGGAGTCATCGGCCCGCACGACGGCGGCGAAGTCCTTCTTCTCCGCGGCGAAGCGGCGCTGCGCGAGCTTCCGCTGCAAGAGGCCGAGCAAGGCCGAGCCGCGCAGCCACGGCTCCTCCGCGCTCACCGTCGCGGGGTCGTAGGCCATCATCGGGATCAAGGACGAGAGGTCGTTCAAGCAGAGCCCGACGATCACCAAGTCGGGTTGGAACGCGAGGCCGTCGGAAGCGAGCCACGGCGCGTAGTAGTGCGGCGTGTGCCCGCTGGCGAAACCGCCGTTCACCACCTCGACCGGGCCGCTGCGCTCCGCAGCGATCAAGCGCTCCAGCACTTGCGGCCACGCATCGTCCTGCCGCACACCCTGCCCGTAGGTGAAGGAGTCGCCGAGCGCCAGCACGCGCAGCTCACCCGCCGGCTTCTCCAGCGGGAACTCGCGGTCGCGAAAGCCGCGGCTGTTGTGCTGCACCAGCACGCAGCCATCCGCATCGAAGTAATCCCACTTCGCGTTCGAGTAGCCGAACTTGAAGCGCACGTTCTCGAGCAGGAAGGAGCGCGGGCCGATCTGGTTCAAGCGCGCGCGATCGGGCGAGCGCCCGAGGAAGTGCACGATCTCGGAGAGCGGCACCTTCGTCCCGCCCGTGGTGAAGATGTAGCCCTCGCCGGGCGTCACGGGTCGGAGCAGCGCGCGAGAGGCGAGCTCGCAGGCACCGAGGGCCAGACCGCCGGAGAGGAGCGCGAGGGCGAGCTTCACCCAGAGGCTCGTGCGGCGGCGCGGCGCGGAGGGGTTCATCGGGGGGATCGTAGCGCTTGCCCGAGGCAGGTGAAAGCGCGCAGCAGGAGGCTCACTCGAGCTCGAAGACGGGCCCGATCGGCCGGAACGGCAAGCGCTTGCCGGCGGGCAGCAGGAACGCATGCGCGCGCCGCACCTGCAGCGTATCGCAGGCCCCGTCCGTGATGATGAGGATCGGCCCGTCGGCGGGAAAAGTTTCGCTGCGCTGGAGCAGCTCGATGCCCGGCTGCAGCACGGTGCCGCCGCGCCCGCGGACTTGCGCGCGCTCCGCGATCGCCGCAGGCGGCAGATAGCCGGCGTCGTACGCCGCGGCGTCGCAGTAGATCACGCGCACCGCGGGGACATCGTGGCTCTCGGCATAGGCCGCGATCGCGCCGAGCCCCTTGCCGAGCAGGTGCGCGTCCATCGAGCCCGAAGTGTCGAGCACGACGCCGAAGGTGCGCGCGCGGCGGAGATCCTCGGGGATCACGAAGCGCGGGCGCGGGATGTCCGGCGTGCTGGCTTGACGACGGCTCGGCCGCGCATAGCTGCGGTGGCTCTCGAGCGCCGGGAACCACGCGTCGAACCACTGCGCGAGCTGCACATCCCACGGCACCGGCGGCTGCTGGAGGGCTCGGATCTCCTCGATCAGGCCCCCTGGCAGGAGGCCGCGCCCCTGCTGCGCGTGCAGATCGAGCCCGCGCGCGAGACAAGAGCGATAGAACGCGTCGAGATCGGTCCACTCGCCCGGACGACGCACGACGCTCTCGTCGAGGAGATCGCCGAGCCCGCCGCCGCGCAGCGTCGCGAGCTTGCGACAACGGCGGAGATCCTTCGCCAGGCGATCGTAGATCTCCTCCGCCGAGAGGAGAGCGAGCTCGGGGTCGTAGAGCAAGCCGTAGCTCGGCGGTGTTCCGACCTGCATCTCGAGCAGCCAGGCGTTGATCACGAAGTCGCAGGCGACGTTCCAGAGGAAGGGATCGCGGCCGCGCCGCCG